>CAZTTL010000010.1:0-26737 GCA_964616635.1 uncultured Rhodoplanes sp.
GCCACCAGGTATCCACGATCGCCGCTTCGCGCTTGCCCACGGTCTCGTAATACCAACGCCACACCAGCGGCTCGATCGGCTCGCCCACCGTGGTCATGTGCTTGAAGTGATAGTTGTACTTGTTCGGCTCATCCGGCCCGGCGCGGCGCAGCGCCCGGATTGCGGTCGGCGAGGTGTGGAAGATGTTGACGCCGAGCTCTTCCGCGATCCGCCACGGCCGGCCGGCGTCCGGATAGGTCGGCACGCCCTCGTAAATCACGCTCGAGGCGGCCAGCGCCAAGGGCCCGTAGACGATATAGGAATGGCCGGTGATCCAGCCGATGTCGGCCATGCACCAGTAGACGTCCTCGGGGTGGATGTCCTGAATGTATTTCGAGGTGCCCGCCGTATAGGCGAGATAGCCGCCGGTCGAATGCTGACAGCCCTTGGGCTTGCCGGTGGTGCCGCTGGTATACATCAGGAACAGCGGCACGTCCGCCGGCAGGGGCTCCGGCTCAATATAGGTGTGGCTGTAATCCTTCAGCACCTCGTTGATGATGAAGTCGCGCCCCGTCACCATCGGCTGCGGGCTCGAATTCTTGCCCGGATGGCGCTGCCAGATCATCACCTTGTCGACCTTGTGGCCTTGCGCCTCCGATTCCTTGCAGGCGATGTCGGCCTTCTCCTTCTGGTCCTGCATGGCGCCGCTGCGGTAGTAGCCGTCCATGGTGATCAGCACCGTGCTGCCGGAGTCGACGATGCGATCGGCACAGGCCTTGCCGGAAAAGCCGCTGAACACCTGCGAATGAATGACGCCGATGCGGGCGCAGGCCAGCATGGTGATCGCCAGCTCCGCCACCATCGGCATGTGCAGCGTCACCCGGTCGCCCTGCTTCAGCCCGCAGAAGTTGCGCAGCATGGCGGCAACTTCGTTCACCCGCATATAGAGTTCCTGGTAGGTGACGTGCTGGATCCGGTCGCTCTCCAGCTCCGGCACGAAATGGATCGCGGTCTTGTTGCGGTGCTTGGCGAGATGGCGGTCGACGCAGTTATAGCAGACGTTGAGCTTGCCGCCGACGAACCACCGCCAGAACGGCGCATTGCTGGTGTCGAGCGTCGTCTCCCAGTATTTGTCCCAGGTCAGCAGATCTGCGTATTCCTTGAAGCAGTCGGGAAAATTCTCCAGGCTGAAGCGCTTGTACACGTTCGCGTCGGCCATGTTCGCCTGCGCGATGAAGCTCACCGGCGACGGATAATAGCCTTCTTCCTGCCAATGGACGGCAATTTCAGCCTCGGAGACGTTCGAAGTCGCGGTGTTCTTATCTGCCATGTCTTCCTCCCGTGTTTTCCCGGCCAGCCCGCCGCAATGTCAACACGACGAAGCTGCCTGGTGCCCTTTCGGGCTTTAGCGTCACCGGCTCTTGCGCCGCGCTGTCAAACGCGGCGCCTATTCGATTGCTTGGCCGCCGCAGGCGACCTCTCCGACGAACCTCCCGCTCAACCGGTTATCCGGCCAAACCGCTCGTCAGATTGCAAAACCTGTCAGCATCTTCCTGACGGACGGCAGTCTGCGAGCCCTGCCGATGCGCGGTTTCGGAGCGCACCGAAGAAGAGGAGCAAGCGGACGACGCCGACCGGGAATACTCCGACGGGGCCGCGCCCCGTCGGAGCGTCGTTCTCGGCTTAAGCCGTCTTGTGCAGGCCTGCGGCCTCGGGCGCGGGGCGCGCGCCGACCGGCAGGATGGTGCGGCCGTGGGTCTCGTTGATGACCTCGGCGGCGGCCAGATAGAGGGCCAGCAATGCCGTGATCAGCCCGACATAACCGCCGGCATGTTTCAACACCGCATTGCCCGTGAAATCAGCCGCGGCGAGCAGGAAGAAGGTGATCCACAGCGCCAGGAAGATCGATTGCACCGCGCGGTTGAGCGCCAGCGTGCCGAGCCACATGTAGAATGTGAACACGCCCCAGCACAGCAGCCACCAAGCAATGAAATCAGCGGGCACGCCGGCTTCGAAAAACTTCACGAACAGCGCGAACGCCCACCAGAACGCGCCATATGAGCAGAAGGCGACGAAGCCGAAGGTGTTGCCGCGCGGCATTTCCATAATCCCGGCGACGAACTGCGCGCTGCCGCCATAGGCGAAGGCGGTGGCCAGCACCAGAGGCACGCCGGCCCCCGTGTACCAGCCAGCATTCACCATGCTCAGCATCCAGGTGGTCAAAGCGAAGCCGGTCAGCCCGAGCGGCGCCGGATTAGCCAGTTTCTTTTCCATGGTATTTCCTCCTTAACGAATTTGATTCTCACGTTGTGACTTGATCTGTGTGCTGGCCCCTGTTTGGATGTACTATTCAACGCCTCCCTTGCCCAGCCAGTGCAGCAGCGACCACCTTGTCGGAGTGGTTCTTGTCGTAATGGTTATTGGCCCACTGAACGTAGACGAGACAAAGAACCCACGCCGAGACAATCACCAAAATGCCGAGGCTGAGGCCCGAGATGAGGAGGGGACCAAGCAGGGGCTTGTCGAAAGCCACCAGCATGATCCAGCATGATGAAGACGAGATAGAACACCGACATTAAGACTATCAGGGATAACTGCGAGGCGAAACCGTTCCGCAGCTATCTTATAAAGAGCAGACTCTTCAATCATTTACCTTCCTCCCACGCAACGCCGCTTCCCCCGGCCCGTCGGCCATGAACTTGCGACGGACACTCTTTTGCCTCGTTTGTAGCCCCCCGCGAGATAAAAGAATATTAGCCATTAGGTGGTGCTGCCGGTCAGGATTGAACTGACGACCTCTCCCTTCATCGCACTGACGCTTTCGCGTCCGCCGGAAAAAGCGTTTGTGCGCCGGACCATCCCATCGCCATGGGCTTGTGACCAAGCCGTTAGGCGCCACCCGTCTGGCCTCTACACCTTCCCGAATAATTTCGGGCTTGGCTCGGGATTGCCGTCGGCTTGCTCCGGACGGTTTCCCCGAATTTGGGCGGTACGGTCCCGCGTGTTTCCACGCGGGTGGGCAAATCTACCAAGGGAGTGCTCTACCACTGAGCTACGGCAGCGTTCCTCCAAGGGCTTTGACAGAGATGCGGAAGCGCATCGACTGCATCGGGCGGGCGCGGCGTGACGAGGACGGCACGCCGCGAGGCAGGAAACTGCCACAAGGCGGCTATCCGTGCAAGGATACTTAACGGCGTTTGAGCGACCAGGACTTGCAGGGCAATCTTGCGGCAGGGCCAGGCTTGGGTGGGCAAGTTCCGTTCCGATGGAATCGGGTTCGCTCTTTTGCTAGCGTCCATAGGAGACCCCCCGGCTCTGCCGGGGTGGCAGTAGCAGTTTGACGTTTACCGCAGTTTTCGGGAACTTTTGGTGCGGACGTGACGGCCTGAGGCAGCAAGAAACCGCGCGAACGGGCTTCCAACAGGGGATCATACTTCGCTTCTTTGAGAGACATGCGAGCAGAACACGGGAATATGAAAGGTTTTTCTGCAGCATGTGGAAAGGGCAGGGGACCGCAAACGACGCCCCTGGGGTCGCATCAGCGACCCCAACCAGCCGCTTTGAGCGGCTAACGTCCTAAAGCCTCCGGCTCTGCCGGAGGATACTTACTGGGTTGGTTTTTCTCTCTCCGGCGGACTCGCGAGGAAATGCTGGTTCGCGCGGAAATGCCCTAAGGTCACGCCGATGGATGGTGGCGACGAGAAGCTGCTGGCGCCGCGCGGTCACGCAGCAAGGCAAGGCGCGCGCGGCGACCGCTTGGCCGCGGCGCTGCGCACCAATCTGGCGAAGCGCAAGGAGCAGGGCCGGGCGCGTGCCCATCGCAGCGCGGAGGCGGCCGGCGTGACCAGCCTGAACGACGCGAGCGCGGGGGCATCGGAGCGGCTGCAGCCGCCCGGCCAGGTCGAGCCGTCGCCTCACGATTCTGCCGAAATCATCGCCGAGAAGTCGGCTGGCCAAGGAAATTGAAGCAAGAGGCGCCGACGCGTCGCGCCGACCGCGACGTGAAGGCCCTGCGGCGCACCGAACACTGAGGGCAGGGGACAGCATGGATCGTATTCGTATCGTCGGCGGGCATCGGCTCAACGGCAGCATCCCGATCTCGGGCGCGAAAAACGCGACGCTGCCGCTGATGATTGCGAGCCTTTTGACCGACGAGACCCTCGTCCTCGAAAACGTGCCGCGGCTTGCCGATGTGGCGCTGTTGCAGCGCATTCTCGGCAATCACGGCGTCGACGTCATGATCGGGGGCAAGCGCCCGGGTGATACCGAGTACGAAGGCCAGACCGTCCACATCTCGGCCAAGCGCATCGTCGACACAATGGCGCCTTACGAGCTCGTCGCCAAGATGCGTGCGAGCTTCTGGGTGATTGCACCGCTGGTCGCCCGCATGGGAGAAGCGCGCGTCTCGCTGCCGGGCGGCTGTGCGATCGGCACGCGGCCGGTCGATCTTCTGGTGATGGCGCTGCAGCAGCTCGGCGCCGAGATCGAGATCGATCGCGGCTATGTCGTCGCCCGCGCCCCGAAGGGTCTGAAGGGTGGGAAGATCGTGTTTCCCAAGGTGACGGTGGGCGGCACCCATACGGCGCTGATGGCGGCGACGCTCGCCGACGGCGACACCGTGATCGAGAACGCCGCCTGCGAGCCGGAGGTCGGTGATCTCGCCGACTGCCTCAACAAGATGGGAGCGAAGATCACCGGGGCGGGCACCCCGACGATCAATGTTACCGGCGTGCGGCGCCTCTCCGGCGCACGCCACCGGGTGCTGCCCGACCGCATCGAGACCGGCACTTACGCAATGGCGGTGACGATGACCGGCGGTGACGTTCTGCTCGAAGGCGCGCGCCCTGAATTGCTGCAGGCGGCGCTCGATGTGCTCGCCGAGACAGGCGCCGAAATTTCATCGACCAATGCCGGGGTCCGGGTGGCGCGCAACGGCTCGGGCCTCGCGCCGGTCGAGGTGACAACCCAGCCATTTCCCGGTTTTCCGACTGACCTGCAGGCGCAGCTAATGGCGCTGATGACGCTTGCAGCCGGCACCTCGCGCATCACCGAGACGATCTTCGAGAACCGCTTCATGCATGTGCAGGAGCTGGCGCGGCTCGGGGCGCAGATCAGGCTGGAAGGCGAAACCGCCAGCATCGAAGGCGTGCCGCGTCTGAATGGCGCGCCGGTGATGGCGACCGATCTGCGCGCCTCGGTATCGCTGGTGATCGCCGCGCTCGCGGCCGAGGGTGAAACCGTGGTCAACCGGGTTTATCATCTCGACCGCGGTTTCGAGCGCCTGGAAGGCAAGCTTGCCGCCTGCGGTGCCGAAATCGAGCGATTGGCCCACGCGTAGAGCGGATGTCGTTCTGGGCGGATCTCGCTTTGAGCGACCGCCGTTTCAGCCGCGACGTGGTGCCCGCGGCCGGATCAAGTCCGAGGGGATGCTTCGCTGGAAAAGCCGTTGGGAGGGACGCCGCGCCCACGGGAAACGAAGCCTGCCAGCCGGCATTCATCCGAGCAGGCCGTTCAGTATTTTTGAGCCAAGGATCATGGTGATGAGATACGCGTTTTCGACAGTTTTTCTGGTGGCCTTCGTGACTGTCGCCGCGGCACAGAATGCGCCACCGCCGCTTCCCAAGATCGAGAGCACCGGTGGTGTCGGCACCGTGACTCTGAGCCAGCAGGCCGAGCTCACGGCGGACGAGAAAATCGTTATTGCGCGCACGATCAAACAGTCGGGTCGCACGGTCAAAGTGCCACCCGGCGTCATCGCCGCGGTCGGAGCGGAATTGCCGCCGGCGCTCGAGCTTTACATGCTGCCGGATGCCGCATTGGCGACCATCCCCGCCGCGAAGCTGTTCAAATACACCATCGTCGATGATCGCATCGTGCTGGTCGACCCGACGACGATGCGCGTCACCCATATTCTTTCGGAATAGAAGGCGGCGGTAGCATCGGGCTCATCGCGGCCACTTTACCGGCGACGGGCATTACCGATCGCGTCAACAAACAAACAGCAGCTTCACGTCCGCATCCCAAATTGGGCGGCTGCCGCGCCGAGCACGCGCGCGACAAATCACCAGAGCCCCGCACTGGCGCGGGGCTCTGCCTGTTTCGCTTTGGAATTCGATGCCGGCGTGCCGGGCGCAGGCCCGGCACCGCTCGCGCGATCTGGCGCGCAACGAGAGCGAATTCAGTTTTCACAGAAACAGAATTCGCTCTGTATCTTTTCGCGGTCGCATGTTCTGACGGCGAACCGGTGTTTACCCCGGATCGAGTCCGAGGGCATGCTTCGCCGGGAAATGCTAGGCGCTCTTGGTGTTGTCGACCGCGTCCTTCCATTTCGACATGCTGTCGGAAATGATCCGCGTCGACGTCATGGCGGCATGGTTGAGCTGGGCGTAGTTCGTGATTTCACGCTGCACCCGCTCGCCTTCGCTGGCGATGTAATCGCGCAGGCTCTGGAGCTCGCCGATCAGATTGTCGATTTCCTGAAGGGAGGTACCGGCTACGCGCTGCACCAGCGAGCTGATATTGCTGGCCGCAAATTCACCACTGTGGACCTCCGAGGAACGCCGCAGCGGTGCGAAGTCCCGGCGTACAAACTCACGAATCTCCCCTTCGAAGCCATTCTCGGTCGTCTCGACGTCGTCCTGGGGCTGGATCGTGACTGAGGACATGAACCCACTCCTTTTTACGCAACAATGGACACGCCCGCGCAAAGGCACGAGCACATATAGCTAGTTTCGATGTGGCATTGCGATCTGCGGCATTGAGCCATCGCATTTAGGCGCCGTCACGGCGGTGATGCGGCATTCGTTGTCGCTCTGCGCCAGACAATGCCGCAATTGTGAATGTTTCGTTGACCACGCCAACGCGAACGCAGGCATCGTTAAGGAACTTGCACTTGGCGCCAGGATACCCTGCGCATTGGCGTGACTGCGCCCTCGGCGCTCCTACCTTGCCGCCGGGTAGCCGATCAGGATTTCCGCAGTTTTGGGCTTGACTGCTCGGAGCGCCTTGTCGGTCGAAGTGAAATCCTCGGCGCTCGCCGCCGATCGCGCCTGTTCGGACGCCTTGGGGTCGATGGCAAAGCGCATGCCGACATTGCAGCCGCCGGGGAGCGACGCCAGTGCGCCCTCCTGCCAATCGGTGACAGTGGTCGCGTCGTCCTGATCGATCGCCGACAGCGTGAACGGCTTGCCGTTGATCTTCTGCACCGCGGCGATGGTCAGCCCCAGACGCAGGCCTTTCGGTCCGCGCCAAGCCGAGCGCCCGTTAATCGCGATGAGACGCACATTCGCGCGCTGGCTCTCGTCCTGCCAGAACACTTCGAGGCGGCGCTTGGGATCATTGGGATAGAGGACCGAGCCAAGGAGCTTGGTGCCTCCCTGTCCGCCTTCGATCTCGGTGAAGGTAACATTCTGCTCCTTGAAGGTGCTCTCAAGCGCCTGATGGCTCGAATCGGGGGCGAAGACGCCGCTGCAGGCGACCACGGTCGGCGGCCCTGCCGGCTTCCTGCTTGCCCGCTGCTTGGGCTTAGGAGTCGGTGTCGGCTTTGCGCGCGCGGCGGCAGGGGCCGCCTTTGGCGCGGCGCCATCCTCCGCGTCGGGGGCCGCCGGGGCCGGAGCCTGCGTCCGCTGGGCAGGAGTCGCTTGTGGCGCCGGCGTGGGCGCAGGCTCAGGCGCCGGGGTGACATCAGGCGTTCGCGTTTCGAGCTGCTCCGTTGGTGCCGGCCAGCGATCCTGAAGCGGGGCTTGCGCGGTCTGAGCAAGGATGGCGGTGGGCGCTGCGGCAACGAAAGAGCCGGCGAGCAGCAGGCCGGCGAACCGAGCAAACATGATCTTGCCTCGAGGCGGTGGATCGAAAGACCGTCGCAAATCGACGGTACGATTGCTCTTGGCTGGCAACTCAGGCACGATCGAGGCAGGCGAAAGGCGCCGTCGGACGGGCGCGAGCGGCGTCGCTGTCGCCGCGCGCCCAGGGATGAAAGACATGCCGTGGAGCGGGCAATGATCGTGACCATCGTGACATTTGAACTGCCCAAGCCGATGACGGTGGCCGAGATCACCAAGACTTTCGAGGCAACCGCACCGAAATACCGCGCGGTGCCGGGGCTCCTGCGCAAGAACTATTGGCTGAGCGAGGACGGGCGCCGCGCCGGCGGCATCTATGTCTGGACCAGCCGGGCGGACGCCGACCGCCTCTACACCGACGACTGGAAAGCCTTCGTCACCGAGAAATACGGCAAGCCGCCGCGAATCGACTATCTGCTCTCCCCGGTCATGGTCGACAACCGGGAGGGGGCCATCGTGGTCGCGCCGTGAGCGCGCTCGCGCTCGGCCGCGCGCCGGCATAAGGCCGCGATGCCTCTGTCATGAAATACCGGCTCGTCATTTTCGACATGGACGGGACGCTGGCGGATAGCTTTCCGTGGTTCACGCGCGTGCTGAACACCGTTGCCGAGCGCTTTCGCTTCCGTAAAATCGCTGCGCACGAGGTGGAGACGCTGCGTGGCCTCGGCTCACGCGAGATTCTCGACTGGCTCGGCGTGCCGCTGTGGAAGGTGCCGCTGATCGCCCACCACATGCGCGCGCTGAAGACGCAACACCTCGACGACATCCCGCTGTTTCCCGGCGTGGCTGAGATTCTTGCCGACCTCGCCGCACGCGGCGTCGCCATTGCGATCGTCAGTTCCGACAGCGAAGCCAATGTGTGCCGCGCGCTCGGCCCTGCGAATGCGGGCCTCATTTCCCACTATGCCTGCGGCTCCTCGATGTTCGGCAAGCAAGCGAAATTCAGCAGCGTGCTGCGCCACTGTGGCATCCCGGCGGAGCAGGCGATTGCCATCGGCGACGAGACCCGTGACATTGAAGCTGCCCGCGCAGCGGGCATTGCCTTTGGTGCCGTCGCCTGGGGCTACAGCCATATCGATGCACTGCGCCCGCATGCTCCGGATTACGAGTTTTCCTGCTTCGACGATATCATCGCCCAGTTCGCGTGATCGATTCTCCGATCGGGGCGCGCTGCCTGCGCCCATCCGCCGGACCATCGCCATGAGCTTTCGATCCTCGCGCATCGCTGCGCGCCTGTCGTCGCCGCTGCGGCATTCGACCGACCGCTGGTCGGCCGCGGAATTCGCGGCGCTTATGGCGCTCGCGACCGCCGCTGCCGCCTCGCTCGGCTTCTTCATCCTGGTCGGCAAGGTGGTCGACGGCAAAACGCACGCATTCGACGAGGCGGTGCTGCGCGCATTGCGCAACCCGGCCGATACCCACGATCCGATCGGCCCATGGTGGGTCGAGGCGATGATCCGCGACCTGACGGCGCTCGGCTCTACCACGGTGCTCGCGCTGATCACCGCCGCCGCGGTCGGTTATCTCCTGATCGACGGCAAGCGTGCGACGGCGGTGTTTGTTATCGTGTCCGTGCTCGGCGGTGCCGTCGTCAGCATGCTCCTCAAGCAAGCGTTCGCCCGGCCGCGCCCGGAACTCGTCGCCCCTCTCGTCGACGTGCACACGCTGAGCTTTCCGAGCTCGCACGCGATGCTGTCGGCCACGACCTTCCTCACGCTCGGTGCGTTGCTTGCGCGGGTGCAGACGCGGCCGGCGCTGAAAGCCTATCTGTTGGGTCTCGCCGTTATTCTCACGCTGCTGGTCGGGGCGAGCCGGGTCTATCTCGGCGTCCACTGGCCGACCGATGTGCTTGCCGGCTGGTGCGCCGGTGCCGCCTGGGCGATGATCTGTCTCGCGGTCATGCTCTGGCTGCAGCGCCATGGCCGCGTCGAAAAGCCGGATGGCGTGATGACGCTGCAATGAGGTGACTTTATCAATAGACCATCCCGAATTCATTTAGCCGAGGAGATGCGAATGGCACATCGATCCTTCCGCTTTGCCCCTGTCTTGAGATGCCTTGTTTTCGCTATCGTCCTCGCGCTACCGGTAATTGCATCGGCGCAAGTACAGTCGCTCGACGCTCAGCTCACGCCGATCCGCGTCAAGTACGGCCTGCCGGCGCTCGCCGCCGCGGTGGTGAAGGACGGCAAGATCATCGCGGCCGGCGCCGTCGGCGTGCGCGCGCATGGAAGCGACGTCAAGGTCACCATCAATGACCGCTTCCATCTTGGCTCCGACACCAAGGCGATGACGGCGACGCTCGCCGCGATGCTGGTGGACGAGGGCAAGTTGCGCTGGAATTCCACGATCGGCGAGGTGCTGGGCGCCGATGTGCCGGGGATCAATCCGAAGCTTGCCGCGGTGACGCTGGAGCAGCTGCTGTCGCATTCCGGTGGCATCCCCTCCGACACGCCGGAGACGCTGCGGCTTTATTTCAACACCGATGCCTTCGAATACAATCTGCGCGCCTTGCGTCTGCGCATCCTGAATGCGTGGAAGGATCACGCACCGGTGTCGCCACCGGGCTCCGCCTTCCACTACGCCAATCTCGGCGACATCATTGTCGGCGCGATGATCGAGAAGGCGAGCGGAAAGCCGTGGGAGGAACTCATCACGCAACGCATTTTTGAACCGCTCGGCCTGCGCACGGCGGGCCTCGGCCCGCAGGCGACCATGGGCAAGCTCGATGCGCCGGTCGGCCATCAGGTCGGCGAAAAAGGCAAGATCACGCCGATGTTGTGGGGTGCCGCGGCCGATGCGCCGCCGGTGCTCGGGCCGGCCGGGACCGCGCATATGTCGGTGCTCGATTTCGCCAACTGGGCCGGCTGGAATGCCGGCGAGGGCAAGCGCGGCCCGGCGCTGGTGAAGCCGGAAACGCTCGCGCGCCTGCATCATCCCGTGATCAAGACCGGAAAGCTGCCCGATCCGCGGCCGGGCACGCCGCAGGAGGGCGAGTATGCGCTCGGCTGGGGCGTCGTAAAATTCGACTGGGCGCCGCGGCCGCTGCTCACCCATAACGGCTCGAATGGCATGAACCTCGCTACGATCCTGATCGACACCGAGGCCGATCTCGGCATCGTCGCTGTCACCAACTTTCCCGAGCAGAAGGCGAACGACGCCGTCTACGAGGTGATCGAGGCGCTTTATCGCGAATACGGGAAGTGAGCGCGCGCCACACGGATGCGTTCCTCTCTTCGCTCAGTCGCGCGATCCTGCATGCGCGGGAACGCGCCACGCTCTTGCTGATTCAGAGCGAATTCCGATCTGACAGAATCGGAATTCGCTCTGTTTCTCTTTGAGTGGTCGCATTTTCTACGGCGAACCGGCGTCCACTTCGCCGGAAAACTGCTCTTAGTGAACCGGCCGGAGGAACAGGCCCACGGTGAGGGCCGCGCCGATCGCGACCACAACGATGCGCAAAATATTTTCCGGAAAGCTGCTAAGCATCTTGGCGCCGATGAGTCCGCCCGCGATCGCGCCGACACCCAGCGCCGCAGCTGCTCTCCAGTTAACGGCGCTTGAAAACGCGAAGATCAGGACGGCGGAGGCGTTCATGACCGCGGCAAGTACATTTTTCGTCGCCGCACTTCCTCGCGTCTCCATCCCGGCGAGGCTCAATGCCGCCAACATCAGGAATCCGATGCCGCCGCCGAAATAGCCGCCATAAACCGCGATGCAAAACTGCGCGACGCCTGTGCTTGCGCGATTGAGATGAGCCCCGGCGGTTGACGGCCTGCGGAAAAAACTTCCCCACGCGAAAACGAGGGTCGCGAACAGCACCAGCCACGGGACCAGGCGCGCAAAAATGCTCTCGGGCGTGTACAGCAGCAGCAGGCCGCCGAGGGCGCCGCCGATCAGGCTGAGCATCAACAACACGGGAAACGAGAGCTGGGGTGTTCCCGAAACCAGCTCGCGGTTCGCCAAGCCGGTGGCAACCTGCCCAGGAAACAACGCGACAGTCGAGGTGATGTTGGCCTGAAGCGGCGTGAGGCCGGCGAAGATGAGCGTCGGCAGCGTGATGAACGAGCCGCCGCCTGCCAGCGCGTTTTGAATTCCCGCCAGCGCGCCCGCAAGGAGAACCAGAATGATCATGCAGAGATGTGGCGGAGCCGTCGTTCAGAGCATTTTCGGGGATGTGCCGAGCGTAGCACGCAAGCACAGTACCGCTTGAGTTTGTCCCACGGAAGTGGGGTGTGATGTCACTGGGGGCGAAGCATCAAGGCTTTCACACCAAAGCCTCACTGCCCGGTCTTGATGCGCGTCCATAGCCGGTTGACCAAGCGCTGGCTCCTCGGGTCGCGCGCCTTGATGGTGTAGAGGCGCTGCATCGTCGCCGCGTCGGGATAGATGCTGCGATCGTCGAGAATTGCCTTGTCGATGAATTTCTGGCTGGCGAGATTGCCGTTCGGATAGGAGAGGAAATTGGTGTTCGCCGCCGCCACCTGCGGCCGCTGCAGATAATTGATGAAGGCATACGCCGCCTCGATATGCTTGGCATCCTTTGGAATGGCGAGGTTATCGAAGAAAATCTGCGTGCCTTCGCGCGGAATGGCGTAGCCGACCGCGACCCCACCCTTGGCTTCGGCGGCGCGCTTCTGTGCCTGTTTGATGTCACCAGAAAACCCCACTACGAGGCAAATCTCACCGCCGGCGAGCGCATTGAGATATTCCGACGAGTGGAACTTGCGCACATAGGGCCGCACCCTGGTGACCAGCGCCGCCGCCTGTTCGAGGTCCTTGGGATTGGTCGAATTCGGATCGAGGCCGAGATAGAACAGCGCAGCGGAGAGGATGTCATCGCTCGAGTCGAGCATATGCACGCCGCAGTCTTTGAACTTCGCCAAGTTCTCCGGCTTGAAGACGCTGTCCCAGCTGTCGATGCGGCCGTCGGGCCCGAGAATCTCCCGCGCCTTGGCGACGTTGTAGCCGATGCCGACCGTGCCCCACATGTAGTTGACGGAATGCGCATTGCCGGGGTCGTGCGCGGCGACCCGCCGTTCGATCTCCGGCCACATATATTTCAGGTTCGGCAGCTTCGCTTTGTCGAGGGTGAGAAAGACGCCGGCCTTGATCTGCCGTTCGAGGAAATTGGCGCTGGGGACGACGACGTCATAGCCCGACTTTCCGGCGAGCAGCTTGGTTTCCAGCGTGTCGTTGGAATCAAACACGTCATAGCGGACCTTGATGCCGGTCTCGCGGGTGAAGTCTTCCAGCACCTTCGGATCGATGTAATCCGACCAGTTGTAGACGTTGACGATCCGCTCCTGCCCCGCGACTGGCGTCGCCACGGAAACGAGCGCGCCGGCGACTGCGGCTATCACCATCCCGAGAGTGAACCGACGCTGCATCGAAAGTCTCCGCCGGTCGTCGGACCTATGCGTTGTTCGTCAGCGGTAATAGCGGCGGTGCCGCCGACGGTAACGCTGCGTCGTGGGCGGCGCCGGATAGGGGTTGATGCCGCAATAGCCGCCGACGCCGCGCACGGTCGTCCAGCATTCACGCAGCGAGTCGTAGGCGCAGCCTCCCCCTGCCACGTTATCCGCGAACCAGGCGCACCAGGGATGCCAGCCGTAGCGGGCCTCCGCGCGCGTTCCGCCGAGCATGAGCGCTGCGAGCACGGTCATCACCACCACAAAGCCCCGCATTGTCGTCTCCTTGTTGTGCCGGCCTGCGATCCGGCCATTGCTGCTGCGTCTCATCTCTCGATCGGCAGTCCTGCCGCCTTCCAGGCCACGATGCCGCCGGCGAGATGGGAGCGATAGGGTAGCCCTGCGGCCTGCGCAAACTCCGAGGCGCGGACCGAGCGAACGCCCGTGGCGCAGGAAAACACGACCTCGCGGCCGGCCGGATCGGGAATCTCTGCCGGGTCGAACATCGACAGCGGCAACAACATCGCACCGGGAATGCGTTCAAGCGCTGTTTCGCGCGGTTCGCGGACATCGACGAGCAGGATGCGGTCAGCCGCAAGCTCTGCCGCGACTTCCTGCGGACTGAGATTGCGCACCGCGCCCGAAAAGAGATTCTTCAGCATCGACAATTCCTCGAGCCGTTCCGTTCACTGCGGCGTAGCCGAGCGTCGGCGGAAATTGCTCTATTCGGCAGGCGGGAGCAAGGCGCGACATGTTTCTGTGCGCGTCAGCCGCGCCGCCCCGTGTGCTTGCGGCAGCTTTGTTTCGCGCGCTTGGTTTCGTTCACGAACCAGAGGAACGGGCTACCGCTATATCTTCTGTCAGCGCCGTGGAAGAATGCCCTATTTCGCCGCCGTTCCCTCATTCAGCCATATTAATTTACAAATATTCATACACGCGGGGGCGGGGGAAAAGACGATGGCGGCGGCGCATGGTCTTAATGCGTTTTCATTTGCAAAACTGAGCAAAGCGGATCTCGGCCAGCTTCGCGGCGCGGTCGATCCGAGAATGTACTATCGCGCGCTGGGGGCGCTCGATTACACGCTTCCCCATCTGGCACATCCGGTCTTCATGCAACTCGTTCACGCGCGCCATCAGATCAAGGGCGCGCCGATCAACATTGTTGATCTCGGCTGCGCCTACGGGGTGAACGGCGCGTTGATGAAATACCCGATCACCTGGGACATGCTGTGCGCGCGCTACCACATTGCGGATGCAGAGAATCTCACGCCGCAGCAGCTTGAAGACTATGACCGCCATTATTTCCAGTCATGGCCGAAGCGGCGCCATCTGCGGGTCGTCGGCCTCGATCCATCCGGTGCTGCGGTCCGCTATGCCGAGCGAACCGGTGCGATCGATCGCGGCTTTGCCGTCGATCTTGAAACCCAGGAGCCGACGGCCGAACTCGGCGTGCTGCTGGAAAGTGTGGACTTGATCATCTTTACCGGCATCGCCCCGGTGAGCGAGCGGAGCTTCGCCCGCATCGCCCGGCATACCCAGGCGGGCTCGCGTGCACCCTGGGTCGCGTCCTTCGTGTCGCGCGTTCACTCCTACGACGCCGTCGCGCAGTTTTTTGCCGGCCAAGGCCTTGCAACCGAGCGCTTCGAAGGCGCGACCTTCGTCCAGCGCCGGTTTTCCGATCGCGACGAGATGGAGGCTGTGCTCGGCCTGCTGCGTGCGGCGGGTGTCGACGCGACCGGAAAAGAGGATCACGGCCTACTGCACGCAGAGCTGTTCGTTTCGCGGCCGGTCGACACGGTGGAGCAGTGTCCGATCACCCGCCTGATCTCGGTCGCGAGCGGCGTCAACCGCTTTGCGCCCGGCGAGCTTCTCACGCCGCGACAAACGGGTGGGCAGTTGTCGGCCGCCTGAGCGGCTGACCGGTGGGCTTGCTTATCGAGCGGTGCCGCCGCCGCAACGCGCGGAGCATGCCCGCGCTTCCTGATGCTAGAGCGAATTCCGATCTAACGGAATCGGAATTCGCTCTATTTCTCTTTGAGTGATCGCATTTTCTGCGGCGAACCGGCGTCCACTTCGCCTGAAAATGCTCTAGTTTCCGTAGGGCCGGATGCTTTCGGCGACCGAATCGGCGATGTGCTCCTTGGAGATCACGCCGATAACGTCTGCTGCATGCGGACGCCGCACGTCGCGGGTCACCACCGCCATGGCAGCATTGCGCCGTGACATGCGCATGACCACGTCGAAGACAATATCGGTCTCACGCGCGATGATGAAGTTGCGCTGCGCGACGTCGCCGAGCGTCACCCCGGTATACGCCGCTTCCAGACCGCGGCGCAGTGCCGTATTCACCCGCACGTAGCCGCTAATCCGATCGTTGCGGGTCACCACCACGTGTTTGAGCCCGATCTCGTGGTCCGGATTGCGCAGGAAGGCGTCGAAATTGGCCGACGACGGCAGCAGGATCACGTCGCGTTCCATCACTTCCTGGGCGAGGCGGACCAGGAACATGTTGGCATGCATCGCTTTCGGCACGAAGTGCCGGCGCCCGACCAGCTTGACCGTATAGATGTTCTCCTGGCTGAGCAGGCGGCGCACGCCGATCGCGAGTGCAACCGCAATGATGGTCGGCATCACCACGTCGTAGTCGCGCGTCATCTCGAAAAGCATGGTGACGGCCGTCATGGAGGCGCCGGTGCCGCCGCCGACCATCGCCGCCATGCCGACGATTGCGCAGGTGGCGACACTCACGCCTTCGAACGGATGGATCGCCGTGACGATGGCACCGAACGCACCGCCAATCGTCGCCCCCATGAACAGCGATGGCGAGAAGATGCCGCCGGAGGCGCCGGAGCCGAGGCTGAGCGTGGTCGCAGCCAGCTTGGCAGCGAACAGCAGCGCCAGCAGCGCCGGGATGGCGAGATTGCCGGCCAGAATCTCCTGGATCGTCGCGTAGCCGACGCCCTCGACATAGTAATGGCCGGTCGTGCGCAGCAGAGTGTAGATCAGCACGCCGATGATCAGCATGCCGATGCCGTGGCGCAGATAGGGATTTTTGATTTCCTCAAACACGTCTTCAAGGAAACTGAGAAGGCGGATGAAGGCGGTGGCCGCCAAGCCCATCAGCGCGCCGAGCACCGCATAGAGCAGCAGCGCGTTGATCGATGGCGGGCTGGCGAGCAGCAGCGACGCTGGCACCTCGAAAGCGGGCTGCAAGCCAAGAAAGGAACGGCCGACGAAAGTGGCCAAGCCGGTCGCAAGCGCGACCGGCAAGAAGGTGCGCGCGCTCAACTCCGGCATCATCAGTTCGATCGCGAACATCACCCCGCCGATCGGCGTGTTGAAGGTCGCCGCAATGCCGGCGCCGGCGCCTGCTGCGACGAGCGTGATGCGCTGCCATGGCGCGAGATGGATGACCTGCCCGAGCGTGGAGCCGATCGACGCGCCGATCTGGATGATCGGACCTTCGCGTCCGACCGCCGCGCCGGTCGCGATCGAGACCGCCGAAGCCAGCGACTTCACCGCGGCGACGATCGGCCGGATGATCCCTTCCTGATAGTAGATCGCGTCCATCACCTCCGGCACGCCGTGGCCGCGCGCTTCCGGCGCGAAATTCGTCACCAGGAAAGTGACGACCATGCCGCCCAGCACCGGCACCAGGATGATCCACGCCCCCCAGGGGCTCGGCGGGGTGAACAAGTTCGCTTCGTAAATGAAGGAGAATTTGCCGAGAAAGACCAGGTTGTGGATGAGCGCAATCAGCGCGCGGAAGAAAACGGCACCAAGGCCGGTGACGAGCCCGACCACAAGGGCGAGGAGCGACAGTCGTGCAAGCCCGATTCGTTGCGGCAGTCTTATTTTCATTCAGTCAATCCTGGCGCGGCAGGGTGGCGGGGCCCCGCGAGGCGTCTGCCGGCGATTGCGGTCATCGGCGAACTGGGTGGGGCTATCGACAGGTCCGTGGATAGCGGATCGAATGCAGGGCATGCAAGCGGCGTGCCCAGCGATGCGCCTCCGCGACGCGCACTCGATTGGTCGAAAAGCGGGTCTGACAGCGATTCTGCGGTCGTTCTGGAACAGCGGCAGTGATGCGAGCGCCGTTGAAAACGGCCTGACGCTCACCAGCGCAAGACGCGGGGACCGAGCCAAGCGCCCGCCGCAGCCACGAGCGCAATCGCGATCGAATACCAGATCACCACGAACAGCGGGGAATCGTCGGTGCAATGCGAAGCATAGAGCGTTGCGGCGACCCCCGCAGCAAGGAGGCCCGCGGCGGCGCCAGCCCGCGCCGGCGCGGTCGGCGCCGCGTGGCGCATGGCAATGAGAACCGTGACCAGCGGCGCAATGGCAATCGTCGGGATCGCCGAGAGGCAGATCATCGCGTTGGAGCCGATCATGCGCGGGGCCCAGCCGCTCGATGGCACGACCATCAGTTCAAGCAGAACTGCGCTGCCGATCAACATCGCCGGGATAATGAGCAAACGTGCCGCCGCGCGCGCGTTGGCGCCCGGGCGTTCCAAGCTTGAGACGAGGCTCAGCCCCGCAATCGCAAGCGCGATCGTGACCACGAACTTGAAGGGAAAGCGGACCGTCCGCATCGCCTCGCCCACGTCGTCGCGGACGCCAAGCATTTCTGCGAAGACGATGGCGCCGATGATGGTGCCTGCCACGAGCGCAAGCGCCAGCATGCGTCCCGGCGCGGCGTCCACCGTGCGATCGACCGCAAGCGTATTGATCAAATCCTCGGTCCTCACCGCTCACTCGCCTTGTACATTCGCGCCAACGCTTTCAGGCCGCGGTGGAGCGCTACCCGCACCGCGCCTTCACTCATGCCAAGCTTTGTTGCCGTCTCCTTGATATCGGCGCCTTCGAGAGAGATCGCGCGCACGACTTCGCCCTGGCGGCCGTCAAGCGTTTCGACGAGCCGGGCAGCCTGCTGCCGGCCCAATTCCTCCTCCTGGTCAGCGGCATCCGGCAGCGCGTCGACGAGATCGTCGATCGTTACCTCCGCTCGCCGTCCACGCCGGCGGAGCGTGTCGATCAGCTTGTAGCGCGCGATCGCCGTCACCCACGGTCCGATCGGGCTGCTTCTCCGCCAGGTGTGACGGTGCAGGTGAAGGGCGAGCAATGTTTCCTGCACGATGTCCTCCGCGTCCGCCGTCGGCGCGCCCATCCGGCTCAGCGTTCGACGCGCATTGGCGCGCAGCACCGGCGTCAGCGCCGCCAACAGCCGCCGATAGGCGGTCTCATCGCCGTCAAGGGCAGCGGCCATCCATTCCGCCCAAACCCCTTCGCGACTCGACCGTTCATGACCGGCCTGCTCGCGGCCTGCAGACACCATCCGACTTCTTTTCGCTCGCGTGATCGCTATTGTTACGTGCCCGTGTCGAGCGTTCTCATGCCCGTGATGAATGCGCAGCACGTGAACACAAAAGAGTGAAATCCGTAATAAACCTTATACAACCTCCGAACCCATGCGTGTGGCCAGCCGAAGGCACGCCCATGAAGGAGGAGATCAGACATGACCACCCGCACTCAAACGCTGGCTTTCGCCGGCTCCATGGCCGCCGCTCTGTCGCTGCTCGGCGCCAGCGCCTTTGCCCAGCCGAAGCCGGCGCAGCCGGGAATGGACAAATGCTACGGCATTGCGCTGAAGGGGCAGAATGACTGCGCCGCCGGGCCGGGCACGACTTGCGCCGGGACCGCGAACGTAGACTACCAGGGCAATGCTTGGAAGTATGTGGCGAAAGGGACCTGCGCTTCGATCAAGACACCGAAGGGTACGGGGTCGCTGACGCCGATCAAGAGCTAGGGTCCGCCGCCCTCATCGAGGGGACGCGGCGAGCGAAGCGCAAGCTGCGTCCCTCCCAGGCAGGAGGCTGTCATGACGAAGTCGCTGCTGCCGGCCAAGACCGGCGTCGGGTTCAAGCCCGAGCATTTCGACGGCCTCACCGCCGATCCCGGACCGATCGGGTTTGTCGAGGTTCATGCCGAAAATTACATGGGCGACGGCGGCCTTCCGCACGCCCAGCTGACCGACCTGCACCAGCGCTTTGCCCTGTCCGTGCATGGCGTCGCGCTTTCGATCGGCGCCGAGGGACCGCTCGACCGCGCCCATCTCGCGCGGCTGCGCCGCCTGTGCGACCGCTACCAGCCGGAGAGCTTTTCCGAGCATCTCGCCTGGTCGAGCCACGGCGGGGCGTATCTCAACGATCTCCTGCCGCTCCCCTACACGGCGGCGACGCGCGCGCGCATTTGCGATCATATCGCCGAGGTGCAGGACACGCTGGGCCGGCGCGTGCTGTTGGAAAATCCGGCGACCTATATCGCGTTTGCTGAAAGCACCATCGCCGAGACCGACTTCCTCGCCGAGGTCGTGCGCCGCACCGGCTGCGGCCTGCTGCTCGACGTCAATAACGTGTTCGTTTCCAGCACCAATCACGGCACCAGCGCGCCTGATTATCTCGCCGCCTTTCCGCTGGAGCATGTCGGGGAAATCCATCTCGCCGGCCATGCCGAAAGCGTCGACGATACCGGCGCGCCGCTCTTGATCGATGCCCATGGCTCCGCGGTCGCCGATCCGGTCTGGGCGCTGTTCGAACAGGTGATCGCCCGCGCCGGACCGCTGCCGACCCTGATCGAGTGGGACAATGACGTGCCGACCTGGCCGGTGCTGCGCAGCGAAGCGGTCGCCGCGGCCGCCGTGCTCGATCGCCACCGCGCCAGGCACGCCGCGTGAGGCCGACGATGGTGTCCGATCAGGCGATATTTGCCCAGGCGCTGCTCGACCCGGACCATCCGCTGCCACCGGGCGTGACCTCGCACACCCATGACGCGCCGGCGAAGCGCTTTGCGGTTTATCGTAACAATGTCGTGGTCAGCCTCGTCGATGCGCTCGCAGCGCGCTTTCCCGCGACCCAACGCATCGTCGGGGAAGAGTTCTTCCGTGCCATGGCGGGGGTGTTCGCCCGTGCGCATCCGCCACGCTCGCCGCTGATGATGCAGTATGGCGACGACCTGCCGGACTTTATCGCAGGCTTCGCCCCGGCGGCCGAACTGCCTTATCTCGCCGACGTGGCGCGGCTCGAAGCGGCGCGCACGCGCACTTTTCATGCTGCGGATGCGGTTCCGCTGCGGGCGGAAGATTTTGCGGCGATTTCGCCGGAATCGCTTGTGGCGTTGCGGGTAAAACTTTGCCCGGGGACCGCGATCCTGCGTTCTGCTCACCCGGTCGTGACCATCTGGGCGATGAATGCCGACGGCGGCGAGCCGGGGCCGATCGAAGATTGGGTCGCCGAGGATGCGCTGGTGTCCCGCGACGGCTTCGAGGTCGCGGTGCGCCGGCTGCCGCCCGGCGGCGCGGCTTTTCTTCTGAAGCTGAGCAACGGCGCGACGCTTGGTGAAGCGGCCACCGCCGCAATGAAGGAAACCGCCGCATTCGACCTCACCGCCAATCTGGCCGGCCTGATCGGCGCTGGCCTCGCTGCCGAAATCATTGACGGGAAGGGCACGTCGTCATGAGCGACACCGCGATCGGGCACAAGAGCGCGACTGACACTTTCATCGTTCGGCTGGTACGCACCATCATCGCCTGGCTCGAGCGCATTCCCTATTCCCTGCTTGCCCTGGTCGCTCGCGTCGCGCCTGCCGCGGTGTTCTGGCGATCGGGCCAGACCAAGGTCAACGGGTTCGCGCTCTCGGACAGCGCGATTCCGCTGTTTCAGTATGAGTACAAGCTGCCGCTGATCGATCCCACCATCGCCGCCTATAGCGCCGCCATTGCCGAGCACGTCTTTCCCGTGCTCCTGGTGATCGGCCTTGCCAGCCGGCTGTCGGCCTTCGCGCTGTTCTTCATGACGATGGTGATCGAGATCTTCGTCTTCCCCGACGCCTGGCCGACGCATGGCACCTGGATCGCGTGCTTTCTTCTGATTGTTGCGCGCGGCCCCGGCGTGCTGTCGCTCGATCACCTGATCGCCAAGCATTACGGCCTGGCAAAGCGCGGCTGATCGTTTCCGAGCCAACAGCGCCGGTCAGGCCAGCGGCTGCGTTGCGGCGTCGAGCCAAGCGCAAGTCGCGTCATCGACGAGGGACGACAGCGTCTCGCGCACGCGGGCATGATAGCCGTCGAGCCAGGCGATTTCCCGAGGACTCATCAGCGCCGGAGCGATCAGCCTGCGGTCGATCGGGGCGAGCGTCAGCGTCTCGAAGGCGTCGAGCGGTTTCTCCGCGCCGGCGACGGGCGGGGCTTCGACGACCAGCACGAGATTCTCGATGCGGATGCCGTAGGCGCCGGTTTTGTAATAGCCGGGCTCGTTCGACAGGATCATGCCGCGCGCGAGCACCGTCGTCCCGCGCTTGGAGATGCTGGCCGGCCCTTCGTGCACCGAGAGATAGCTGCCGACCCCGTGCCCGGTGCCGTGGTCGAAGTCGAGCCCCGCCGCCCACAGCGAGGCGCGCGCGAAACTGTCGAGCTGGGCGCCCGTCGTGCCTTCCGGAAACACCGCGCTCGCGATGGCGATATGGCCCTTGAGCACGCGGGTGAAGCGTTCCCGCATTTCCTCGGTCGGCGTGCCGATGGCCACCGTGCGGGTGACGTCGGTGGTGCCGTCCTCGTACTGGCCGCCGGAATCGATGAGGAACAGCTCGCCGGATTGAAGCTGACGATTGGTCTTGCGGGTGACGCGATAGTGCACGATGGCCCCGTTCGGGCCCGAGCCGGCGATGGTAGGAAACGAGATTTCCTTGAGCGCGCCGGTGTCGCGGCGGAACTGCTCCAACACCTCGACCGCATCGATCTCGCTCACTGAGTCGGTTAAGGCCGCGCGGTCGAGCCAGGCGAGGAAGCGGGTGAGGGCGGCGCCGTCACGCCGGTGGGCCGCCCGCGCGCCTTCGATCTCGGTCGCGTTCTTTACCGCCTTCAGCGCCGCAATCGGGTCGGCGCTGTGCAAAACCTTGCCGCCAGCGTGCTCGATGATGCGGTCGATCGCCTGCGCCGCGGTGGCCTTGTCGAGGCAGAGCGTCGCGTGCGCGTGCGCGCGCTCGGCGAGATCGGCGACAAAGGCAGCCGGTGGCATCACCGTGCCGAGCGGCGCCAGCGCCTGGTTGAGCTTGTCGGTGAGCTTGCGCTGGTCGATGTAAAGCGTCGGCCGGCCGCTCGCCGGAATAATCGCGAAGGCGAGCGCGATCGGGGTGTGGGCAACGTCGCTGCCGCGGATGTTGAAGGCCCAGGCCAGCGCGTGCGGGTCCGATACGACGAGCGCACCGGCCTTGAGCTTGCCGAGCTCGGCGCGGATGCGGTCGAGCTTTTCCTCCGCAGGCTCGCCGGCAAAGCGCAGGTCATGAAGCACGATCGGGCCGAGCGGCGGAGCGGGGCGGTCGGTCCACAGCGCGTCGATCGGGTCCGGGTCGAGCGCAACGAGCGTTCCACCCACCTGGGCGCAAGCCTTCGCCAGCTTGTCGACTGCTTCGGCAGTGTGCAGCCAGGGATCGTAGCCGAGCTTGCCCTGTGCGGGCAGGTGCGTTTCGATCCACTTGTGCAGCTGGGTCTCGGTGACGTGCACGACCTCGAACAACGCGGTGTCGACCTCATCACCTGCCTGCAGCGTGTAGCGTCCGTCGACGAAGAGCGCGGTCCGCTCCGCCAACACCACGGCAGTGCCGGCCGAGCCGCTGAAGCCAGTCAGCCAGCGCAAGCGCTCGTCGGCAGGGGCGACATGTTCGTTCTGGTGGCGGTCGGCGCGCGGCACGACGATGCCGTCGAGCCCGCGCCGCTTGAGTTCGGCGCGCAGTGCCGCGACCCGTGGCGCGCTGGCGGCGCGATCAGTCGAATCGTCGAAGCTTTGGAAGACGGCGGCAGTCATCGGAGCGCGAGGCTACCGATGCGGCGAACGCCCGGCAATAGGCGTAGATAGCGCGGCTGCGGTGAGATTTGTTGCCGCATGCCTGACATGCGCGGATCGCAGAAGAAGTAATAAAAGATCAACACTGCGCATTTTCTTGGAAATATATGTCGTGCCACCGGCTAATGCATGACAGCTCCTTGAAGCTATGCGTTTGGCGCGGGAGGGCATTCGCGGGCGTAACTAACTCTTAACGCATTTGGTGCCTATCTCACAAAACAAGAAGAAACCAGAGGAATGCAGGAGGGCGATCCGTTCAAGAAAGGAACGATCGCCATGTCGCTACTAAGTCTGGATTACGCGGTTTCGCTCCCCGACGACGCCCCCCAGAAGAAGGGTTTTGTCGCTCGCGCCTACGGCGCCCTGTATCGGTCGCGTATGGCCCAGGTCGAGCGGATACTCGCAGTCTACCGTCCGCTGCTCGACGACGTCGAAGCGAGAAAGGCGAACGGAAGCGTATTCAAGCTCGACTGATCATCGTGACCGCAAGCGGAGGGGGGCCGCGCTGACTGCCCGTGCATCGCGGGCAAGAATCAACGTCACCCAGCCCTTCAGCGTGATACGGCAGGCGAGACGCAGCCCCTGCGACCGATAGGCCGCGAGCGCCGCGTCCGCCTGTCCCGCCAAAAACACCCCCGAGAGAATGATCCTCCCACCTGGAGCGATGAGTCGCGCAAGCGGCGCCGCCATGCGCTTCAGCGGCTCAAGGAGGATGTTCGCGGCGATGAGCGGGTAGGGCGCCTGGCGTCGAAATGCGCCGGCGTAAACGCCCGCAGCCTCGATCACCCGCACCCTGATGCCCTCACCATTGCGCCGGGCATTGTCGCGCGCGATGCGCACGGCCATGCCGTCGATATCGCTCGCGAGCACGCGCCGCCGCCAGATCTTCGCCGCGGCGATCGCCAGCACCCCGGTACCGGTTCCGACGTCGAGCAGGATGGGGCGGAAAGCGGTCGTGCTGCGGCGCCTCCGCGGGCGGCATGTTGCCGAGTTTCGGCTAGCCGGCGCGGCGCGGCGGCGTTTCTTCTGCTCCAGCTTGTGCAAAAATTCGAGCGCGAGGAGGCAGCCGCGCGTCGTCGCATGATGTCCGGTGCCGAAGGCAAGCGCGGCTTCGATTTCGATCGCGATGCGATTCGGGGTGATTCGGGTACGGTCGTGCGCGCCGTGGATAATGAAGCGCCCGGCCGCGACGGGCTTCAGCCCGGCGAGGCTCGCGGCCACCCAGTCCTGCGCGGCGATCGTCTCGAAGCGCACGGCGCCCGCGGCGTCGTCACCGAGCAGCCGCGCGATTGCGCCGCGCACCGCGGTTTCGTCCGGCGGCGCGCTGAACTGCAGCTCGATCCACCACCGCGTGCCGTCGTCGAAGGCGGCCGCCGCGGTGACGCCTTCAACCTCCTCGGCAAGATGTTCGGCCAAGTGCCGCGCTTGCGCGGCCGCGACCGGCACGCGGGCGATGGTGATAGCAGACGCGTTATCCACAGTGTCCACAGGGGTTTGCGTGTCGCGGCAATGAAGCTGCTGAAGCCGGCTTCTGTCCACAGGACATTCACAGGAAATTCACAGGCCGCTGTGGAGAAAAGCCATGGGCGCTTTATCGGTTGATGCGGGCTTCTTCGTCAGTGCTTTTCGTAATTTGGCGCGGCATGGTGAGAAGGCGCCAAAAAAACTCGGCACATAAGTGCAGCGAGCTGCTTATCGGGGCACCGAATATCTCTATCCGGCACAACAATTATTCGCCGCCTGCATCGGCGGGCACGGCACAGTTCCATAAGAGCAGAACACGCAGCAATCGCCTTCCAGGGGCTTCAAGCGTTCGCCGCAGCCCTTGCAGTCGTAGAAGAACTGGCAGGCGTCGGTCGGCATGATCTCGGTGGCCTGATGACCGCACTTGGGGCAGGTGATCGTCGAATCAAGCCGCATGCGACCAAACTTGGGACTCTTCCAGCAATTCGCCTAGATGTCAGAAATTCAAACTGAGACACTACCATGTCTCCGCGGAGTTATCCCGTCGTTATCCACCGGCTTGTCCACATCGTTGCTGAAATGTCCCGGCCGTTCGGGCCGGCGTGCCGAGCTTAAAAAAGCGCTTCGGCTGATCAATGCATCGCATTGGTCCGAAGCGCTTTTTTTAAATTGCCGGCTCCGCGGCGCGCGCCGCCAGAGCGTGAGGCCTCAGCGATAGTACCCCCCATAGCGATAGCGGGAGTAGTAGCTGCGCCGGTGGGTTGCGCGGGAGCGGTGCCTCGCGCGGTGCACCGAGCGGCCGGCCGGTCGGCTGCCCGTTACCACGATGCGGGTGCTGCCGTGGGTCCGCACCAGATTGTACAGGGTTGCGGCATTCGACGGATGCAGCCGGATGCAGCCATGCGAGGCTGGTCCGCCGAGGCGCGAAGTCGCGTAGCTGCCATGAATGGCGTAGCCGCCATGGAAGAAAATCGAATGCGGCATCGGGGAGTTATGGTAGATTCTTGAGTAATGACTGCGCTCCAGGCGGGTCGGCGCATAGGTTCCATTCGGGGTGCGGTAGCCGGCCCGGGCGGTCGAAACCGGCCAGCTGTAGCGGGGGACCCCATCGACCGAGACCGACATGCGCTGCGTGCTCTTGTTGACGACAATCTGAACGGAAGCGGACGCAGCGACAGTCATCCCGAGGAGAGCGGCGAAGGTAGCAGCGACCAGAGAAGTTTTCGAAGCCATGCGGAAGGTCCGGGTTGCTGTTGTGGGTTGGGTTACCGACTTCTAACGCAGTTGCCGCCGATCGGATCACGCCCTCGGCGAAGAAAACGACAAACAGGGTGAATTCCCTTGTCGCCGGCAGTTCGTCCGCCGTGCAGGAGCGGTTAGCCCGGGCTGCGCGGCGCCTTGTCTCTCTTTGAGTGCACATTGCCCGGCATCAGGTTTCATGCCGGCGATGCCGCCATGTCCGGAGGCATTTCGGCAAAGACGGTGACCGAGCAAGCGGGGAAATTGCAAAGCTTCGACGCCTCTCTCGCGGATTCCCGTTGCGCCGCAACAGAGATTTTGGCAATGGTTTGGCCAACGGCCGAAAACCGGGCACCGGTCGCGTTTTGCGTGCCGCGGGGAAGTCTCGCTGCCAATAAAAACAACAAGCAAATCAACAATCAATCATCGGGGTCGTCTATGATAACTTTGTGGCTGATCGTCCTGTGCGGGGCGCTTTCGATCGTTTACGCGGTCTGGGCGACCAAGTCCGTCATGAGCGCGGACGCCGGCACGGAACGGATGCAGGAAATTTCGGCCGCCGTCCGCGAGGGCGCGCAGGCCTATCTCAAGCGACAATATACGACGATCGCTATCGTCGGCGTCGTCATTTTTCTTCTGATCGGCTTCCTGCTGGGCTGGCTGGTCGCTGTCGGCTTTGCGATCGGCGCGATCCTGTCCGGTGCCGCCGGCTTCATCGGCATGAACATTTCCGTGCGCGCCAATGTGCGCACGGCCCAGGCGGCCATCGGCTCGCTCGCCGGCGGCCTGGAAATGGCCTTCACGTCGGGGGCGATCACCGGCATGCTGGTCGCCGGGCTCGCGCTGCTCGGCGTCACCGGCTACTTCATCTTCCTGGTCGGCATTCTCGGCAAGGCAGCGAGCGACC
>CAZTTL010000011.1:0-1396 GCA_964616635.1 uncultured Rhodoplanes sp.
GTGATCGGCCATTGGCCGCGCGTGCGTCGGCGGGTCGAGGCGCTCATTCCCGACGGCCTTTACGGCTCGCGCATCGGCACCACCGATTCGGAAGCGATGTTCCTTGCCATCATGGGTGCCGGCATCGCACACGATCCGATCGGAGCAACGCTCCGCACGCTCGCAGCCGTGACCGACATCGTCACCGAGAACGAGAGCGGGGAACCGATGCGCTTCACCGCGGCGCTCGCCAATGGCTGCGACCTGTTCGCCTTTCGCTATGCGGCGAATGTCAAAGGCAACACACTCTATTACCGCACCGCCGGAACCGACGTAGTGATCGTCTCCGAGCCGCTCGACCGCGACCACGCTGGCTGGATCGAGGTGCCGGAGAATCACATGGTGGTGGCGCGCGCCGGCCGTCGCGCCGAGTTGCTGTCGTTTCCAGAGCCGCCGCGCATCGCCGCGGAATGACGCGAGACCGGCACCCGCTGCCTCCGCGGCATCAAGCCGGCGGCACGGCCGGTTGTTAAAGGGCTGCGGCGCCGTTGATCTGCGACAGGTTATCGAGCGACGAGATGACATGGCCGGCGAGCGCCTCGACGAGGGGCGACTGTCCGCGCGGATTGCGCAACAGCCCGACGCGGCACGGCGGCAGTTCGGGAAATCCTTCGGCCGGCGTCAGCACCCGCATGCCGGGGCGCAACGTTGATTCCGGGAACACCGATAACGCAAGCCCGGCGAGCACGGCGGCGACGATTGCGGCGGCACTGCCGCTGCAGAACAGCAGGCGATGCGGCCTCTCGATGGAATCGAGTGCATTGGTCGCTGCGATTCGCCAGTTGCAGGTCGGGCGGGAGAGCGCCAGCGGCAGCGGGACCTCGAGGTGAACGGCGTGGCGACTCGATGTCGCCCACAGCAGCCGCTCCTGACGAAAAATCTCGGAGGCGCGATCGGTTTCGCGGCTGGTGATGATCGCAAGGTCGATATTGTCGGCATCGAGGCGCCCGATGAGATCAAGCGAGGGCTCGCACAGAATCGTCAGCTCGACACCCGGATAGACCCGCGAGAACCGCGCCATGATCTCCGGCAGATAGCGCTCGGCATAGTCATCGGGAATGCCCAGCCGCACCCGTCCGCTCAGCTCGCTGTCGGAAAAGCTGGCCACCGCTTCGGCATTTAACTTGATAATGCGGCGGGCGTAATCGAGCAGCCGCTCACCCTCCTCGGTGAGCTTCGAGGCGCGGCCGTCGCGGGCAAAGATCGTGCAGTCGACCCGTTCCTCCAACCGCTTCATCTGCATCGACACCGCCGACTGGGTCTTGTGCACGATCTCCGCCGCGCGGGTGAAGCTGCCGGTCTCGGCGATGGCGATGAAGGTGCGGAGCTGGTCGATGTCGAGGAGCGTGGTCATGGC
>CAZTTL010000011.1:1496-26705 GCA_964616635.1 uncultured Rhodoplanes sp.
CGGCGATGGCGATGAAGGTGCGGAGCTGGTCGATGTCGAGGAGCGTGGTCATGGCTGAATTGGGGTATCGGTGTGATTGCATCAATCTAATTGATCAATGAGATTATAAACATTCGTTTCACTAATCAATCGTCCGGTGCGATGGTTTGGCCCGTCACGCGGATAGCGGGTTTTCGGGTGGCTCCGTCGGAGGTCGGAGCCGACGATACCGTTCGCGTTCTCAAAAACCGATGGAGCAGGTCATGATCGCGCTGTCACCCCCGCGCAATGCCGTCACACTCGCCCTTCTCGGGTGCGGCCGCGCCGCCGCCGCGGCGATTGCGTGCGCAAAGCGCATGGCGCAGGCGATCCGCCACCGCCGGGACATGGCGATCCTCGCTTCCGTCAACGATCGCATGCTCGCCGATATCGGCCTGACCCGCGGCGACGTGAACGATGCGTTCGGCGAGCCGCCGTGGCGCGATCCGACCGCGGTCCTGGCGGCGCGGGTGCACGAACGCAGATATGCCAGGCGCGGGGTGTGGCCGCCGCGGCCGCGACTGGTCAAGTCGTCACCCTCGATCCTGCCGCCGGAAGACTCGGTGGAGGACGATCCGGGGGCGGACGGCATGCGCCCGAAACGCGCCAACGCCGCCTAATTAGCTTCCAGTGGTGCCGCCCGTCCATCCTCCCCCATAAAATGGGGGAGGGGGACCATGCGTCGCAGGCAAGCTTGGCGCAGCCTGCGCAGGCTTGGCTGCGTGCATGATGGAGGGGGCATCCGACCGAGCCCTGGATTAGCCCCCTCCACCGCCATTCGGCGGTCCCCCTCCACCGCTGATCGCGGGGGAGGATAAATGAGTGCAGCGGAGCGGTTGTTACCCCGCACCCCCCGCACCCCCCGCACTCCCCGCGCCGCCCATCTTCTCTGCGAGCTTCCATTCCGCGGCGGTGACCGGCTGCACCGAAAGCCGCGACTGTTTCACCAAAGCCATGTCCTTCAGGCGTGGCTCTGCCTTGATGTCGGCAAGCGTGACCGGCCGCGCCAGCGGCGCGACCGCTTTCACATCGACCACGACCCACGGCTCGTCCTTCTTCGCGGTCGGGTCGGGATAGGCCTCGCGGACGACCTCGACGATGCCGACGATGCGCTTTTCGTCGACCGAGTGATAGAAGAAGGCGCGGTCGCCCGTCTTCATCTTCATTAGGTTCTGCTTGGCGGTGTGGTTGCGCACGCCAGTCCACGGCTCGCCTTTGGCGCCGCTCTTGACTTGGTCGTCCCACGACCAGGCCGACGGCTCGCTCTTCACCAGCCAATACGCCATCGTTCAGCTCTCCGCCTTGAAGGGCCGCGCGAGCAGCCCTTCCATCGCTGCGTCGACGCTGAGCCGGCCGTCGAGCACGGCATCGACGGCGCCTGCGATCGGCATGTCGACGCCCGCTTCGCGCGCCATCTCGACCAGGACGGAGGCAGTGAAGGCGCCTTCCGCCAGTATGGCCGCGCCGGCCTGCGCCGGCGGCTCGCCTTCCCCGATCGCAATGCCGAGCGAGAAATTGCGCGATTGCCGGGTCGAGCAGGTGAGGATGAGATCGCCGAGGCCGGACAGCCCGGTCAGCGTCTCCGTCCGCGCGCCGAACGCGCGTCCGAAGCGAATCAACTCGGCAAATCCGCGCGTCGTCAGCGCCGCCGCAGCGCTCGCGCCAAGCGCGCGGCCACGGGCGATCCCGGCCGCGATCGCGAGCACGTTCTTGGCCGCACCGCCGATCTCGACGCCGCGCAGGTCAGTCGAATGATAGGGACGGAAGGTATGCGTGCCGAGCGCGCGCACGAGCGCTTCGGCAAGGACGGCGTCGCGTGCCGCAAGCGTAACCGCGGTCGGCAGCCCGCGTGATACGTCGGTCGCAAAGCTCGGGCCGGAGAGAATCGCCGGCTCGGCCTGGGGGAGGCAGGCGGTGATGACGTCGGTCATGAAGGCGCGGGTCTTGCGCTCGATCCCCTTGGCGCAGGCGATCACCGGCGTGCCGGGCCGAATGGCCATGCCAAGCCCCCGCGCGACTGCGCGCAACACCTGCGCCGGTACCACCAGCAACACCATATCGGCGGTGCGGAGCGATTCGGCTCCGGCCTCGATCGCGATGCGCGGATCGATCTTGACGCCGGGCAGATGCGGGCTCTCGCCGCTGGCACGGATCGCCGCCGCCGCCCCTTCATTGCGGGCGACCAGCTTGACGTGGCGTCCGGCACGCATGGCGACATTGGCGAGCGCGGTGCCCCAGGCACCGGCGCCGACCACGGCAATCGTTTCGAAGCGCATGGGTCAGCCATCAGGCGTGCGGCGCATCGGCCGCGCTCGCGCTGCGACGGTTCACTTGGTCAAGCGGCCAACGGGCGCGCGGCGCCGTCTCCAGCGGATCGATCAGCCCGCAGGCGAGGCGCTCGGCGCCGGCCCAGGCGATCATCGCCCCATTGTCGGTGCACAGTTCGGTCGGTGGCAGCACCAGCACGGTCGCGGCCTCGATCGCGACATGATGAAGCAGCTCGCGGATCGCCTGGTTCGAGGCGACGCCGCCGGCAGCGACCAGCGCGCTTGGCGGGCCGAACTGGTCGCGGAACAGCCGCAGGCCGGCATGCAGGCGGTCGATCACCATCTCGGCGACCGCCTGCTGGAATGACGCGCAGAGGTCGCAAATGTCTTGATCGGACAGCGGCGCGATTCTTTCCGCCTCGATCCGCAGCGCCGTCTTCAGCCCGGAGAGCGAGAAATTGGCGTCGGCGCGCCCGACCATCGGTCGCGGCAGGGCAAACCGGCGTGCGTCGCCGTGCACGGCGCAGGCCTCGACGCGCGGGCCGCCGGGATAGCCTAGCCCCAGCACCTTCGCGGTCTTGTCGTAAGCTTCCCCGATCGCATCATCGAGCGTGGTGCCGAGGCGGACATATTCGCCGACTTCGAGCACGGCGACGATCTGGGTGTGACCGCCGGACGCGAGAAACAGGCAGTAGGGAAATGGCGTGTCGTGGGTCAGCCGCGCGGTCAGCGCATGCGCCTCGAGATGATTGACGGCGATCAGCGGCTTTTCGTGCACGAGCGCAATCGCCTTTGCCGTCGTCAGACCGACGATCAGCCCGCCGATCAGTCCAGGTCCCGCCGCCGCGGCCACCCCGTCGAGATCTGAGAAGCTTCGGCTCGTTTCCTTCATCGCCTGGGCGATGAGGATGTCGAGCACCTCGACATGGGCGCGCGCCGCGATCTCCGGCACCACACCACCAAATGCGGCGTGCTCTTCGATCTGCGACAGCACGACATTGGACAAAATGTGCCCGCGGCCATCTTCCTCGCGCTCGACAACCGCCGCTGCCGTCTCGTCACAGGTCGTCTCGATGCCGAGAACGATCATCGCTGCTGCCGGCCGAGCCTGCCCCTATTGAATAGATTTGCCAGGGCGTCAGCCGCCCTTATAAAACCACTCCGGAGAAATCCCGCTCGGATTAAAAAATCGGAAATCGCTCCGTTTCCTTTTCGGTGCCGCATTTTTCTGCGGACAGAATCGGTCTCTGCCCGGATCACGTCCGCAACAGATTCGCTGGAAACTGCTGTATCATTGCGGGGTCGGATGACGCAATCCTCAAACCCTTGGCTGCGGATCGGCACGCGCGGGAGCCCGCTCGCGCTCGCGCAGGCCTATGAGGTGCGCACCCGGCTGGCTGCCGCCCACCGCCTCGATCCCGAGGCGATCGAGGTTCGGATCATCCGCACCTCCGGCGACGTCATCGTGGATCGGCCGCTCGCCGAGGTCGGCGGCAAGGGTTTGTTCACCAAGGAGATCGAGCAGGCGCTGTTCGGCTGCAACGTGGACCTTGCCGTCCATTCGGCCAAAGACATGGAAACCGTGCTGCCGTCAGGCCTGGTCATCGCCGCGGTGTTACCGCGCGAGGATGTCCGCGACGCCTTCATCAGCCGCAAGGCGGCAACGCTGGCGGCGCTGCCGGCGGGCGCCGTGGTGGGCACCGCATCATTGCGCCGGCAGGCGATTCTGCGGCGGCTGCGGCGTGATCTGCGCGTCGTCTCGCTGCGCGGCAATGTCGAGACGCGGTTGAAGAAGCTCGATGCCGGGGAGGTCGACGCGACCCTGCTCGCGCTCGCCGGGCTGAAGCGGCTCGGCCTGGCTGACGCCGCGACGGCGGTCTTTTCGGTGGACGAGTTTCTCCCTGCGGTCGGGCAGGGTGCGATCGCGGTCGAGACGCGCGAGAACGACAGCCGCACGCGCGACCTTGTCGCGCCGCTCAACGATGCCGACACGATGGTGGCGCTCACCGCGGAGCGGGCGCTGCTCGCCGCCCTCGACGGCTCCTGTCGCACGCCGATCGCCGGGCACGCGACTGTCGCCGGCAATACGCTTACGCTGCGCGCGCTCATCGTCAAACCCGACGGGAGCGCGGACCATGCAATCTCGCGCGCGGGCGCGATCAGCGATGCGGCGGTGCTTGGCCGCGATGCCGGTGCTGCGCTGAAGGCGCGCGCCGGCCCCGGCTTCTTCGGGTGAGCCGTGCTAGTTCTTGTCACCCGGCCGCAGGCTGAATGCGAACGCACCGCGCGCGCCTTGCGGGAACGCGGGCACGATGTCCTGCTGGCGCCGCTGCTGCGCATCGAACCGATCGCCGACGCCTCGATCGGCGAGGGCCGGTGGAGCGCCGTCGCTTTCACCAGCGCCAATGCGGTGCACGCGATCGCCGCGCATCCGGCCAGGGCGCTGCTCTTGACCGCTCCGGTGTTCACCGTCGGGGCGCGCACCGCGGCGACGGCGCAACAAGCCGGCGGCTTTGCTGATGTGCGGTCCGCCGATGGCGATGTCGCAGCACTCGCCCGCTTGATTGGGACCAGCGGGATCGATCGCACCAAGCCGGTTCTCTATCTTGCCGGCGAGGAGCGCGCGCGCGACCTCGACACGTTGCTCGCCCCCTATGGCATTGCTGTTGCAACGGTGCCGATCTACCGCGCCGTCATGGCGGAAGCGCTGCCGCGCGAGTCGCGGGACGCGCTCGCCCGTGGGGCGATCAATGCGGTGCTGCATTTTTCCCGCCGAACTGCGCAGGCCTTTCTTGCCGCAGTTGAGGCTGCCGGCCTGCGCGCGGAGGGCTTGGCACTGCGGCATTTGTGCCTCTCCGCCGAAATTGCAGCGCCGCTCATTGCCGCGGGCGCCGAGCGCGTTACGATTGCACCGCGTCCGGACCAGCGAGCACTGCTCGACCTGCTCGACCCCCCGTGAGGTTGCACCCATGAGGTTGCCGCGGCGGCGTCGGCGCAGTATTGGCTGGCAAGCACGACATGAATCGGGAGCCAGTGATGGTTGATGACAAGCAGCGCCCGGGAGAATCGGAGGGTGATACCTCGGAACGCGCACCCGAAACTGGCACCAGGGAGGGTGCAAGCCCGCCGACCGGCAGTGAGAGCGCAAGCCCGTCGAGCAGCAAGGAGGGCGCGAGCCCGTCGACCGTCAGTGAGGCCGCGGGTGTCGAGGACGCGCCGGCAGCGGCGGCCCCGGGCGAGTCCGTCATCGCCGAAGCAGGGCCCGAACCCGAGCCCGAGGAGCGGCCTCCATCCGCCGAATCGGACGCGGAGGCGCCGCCAACGTTGCCGCCGCCGCCCTCGCTGCCGGTGCGGCGGCGCACGCCTTGGGGCGCGCTGCTGCTGTCGGGGATCATTGGCGGTGCCGTCGTCGCGGGCGCCGCCGCCTATGGCTATCTGTATTACCTTCCCAACGACAACAGCGCGATCAATGTGCTGTTCGCACGTCTCGGCGCGGTTGAACTCGCCGTGCGCGATCTGTCGGCGCAGCAGGCCGCACCAGCCGTGACGCCACCCGCCGCGACGCCACCCGCCGCGACAGCGCCAGCCGCAGGCGCGACGAAGGAGTCGGTGACCGCGCTTGCCGACCGGGTGGCGAAGCTCGAGGCGGCGGTCGCCGCCGCGGCAAACACGGGCGCAGCACCCTCTGATGGATCGAAGCCCGCAGCCTCCGACGCTGCCGTAGCCGAGCAGCTTGCGGCCTTGAAAACCTTGCCCGACGAAGTGGCAGGCCTCGCCAAGCGCATGGACGAAACCGCAACAGCCCTGCAGCAGGCGCGCGAAAGTGCCGCGGCGGCGATGAAGGCCGCTGAAGCAAAGCCGAGCGAGCCACCGGGCGTCGGCAAGCCCGAATTCGAAGCGCTAAGCGAACGCGTCGCTGGCTTGCAGCGAAGCATGGCATCGCTGCAGCAGGCCGTTCAGCGGCAGAGCACTGAGACCTCGCGGGAGGATCGCGGTGTTCGCCTGGCCGTCGTCGCTGCGGGCTTGCGCGGCGCGGTCGAGCGTGGCGCTCCGTTTGCCGGCGAGCTTGAAGCAGCCAAAGCTTTGATGGCGGACCCGCAGGCGGTGGCGTTGCTCGCGCCTTTTGCGGCGACCGGCGTTCCCAGCGCGGCTGTGCTCGGCCAAGAGGTGGCGGCGCTGGCGCCGTCCTTGGTGAAGCGTGCTCCGTCAGCGTCCGAAGCGGATCAAAGCTATTGGCAGCGCCTGCAGGCAGAGGCCGAGAAGCTGGTGCGCGTCCGCCCGATCAACTCAGCGCCGGGCACCAACCTGTCCGCCACCGCATCCCGCATCGAAGCGCTGGGAAAGCAGGGCAACATTGCCGGCGCGCTGGCAGAGCTGCAGAAGCTACCCGAGGCGGCACGCGCCCCGGCCGAGCCGTGGATCAAGAAGGCGCAGGCGCGTGAGGCGGCAACCGCCGCGGCGCGGCGCATCGAAGCCACGGCCATCGCAGCCCTCGCCAACCACCCATAGGACCGGTCGACGATGATCCGTGTGCTGCTGTTTCTCATTTTCGTCGTCGCCGTCGCCATCGGGGTGGCGTGGCTCGCCGACCGGCCGGGCGATATCGCCATCACCTGGCTCGGCTACCGCATCGAAACCTCGGTCCTGGTGGGCGCGGCGGCGCTGGCGCTCCTCATCGCAGCGACCGTCTTTGTGTGGTCGATCTTGCGCGACATCGTCCGCGCGCCATCGAAGATATCTTCGGCGTTCTCGAACCGGCGCACCAATCGCGGCTATCGCGCGATTTCCCGCGGCATCGTCGCGATCGGCGGCGGCGACGAGGTGGCGGCACGCCGCTTTGCCAATGAGGCACGACGGCTGATGCCGAACGAGCCGCTGGCGCTGCTGCTCAGCGCGCAAACGGCGCAGCTCGCCGGCGACGGCAACGACGCCGAGCGGACCTTCCGCTCGATGGCGGATCGCAAAGATACCAAGCTCCTGGGCTTGCATGGCCTGTTCGTCGAAGCGCAGCGTCGCGATGATGGGGCGGCCGCCCGCAACTATGCCGAGGATGCAGCAAAGTCGCAGCCCGGGCTCGGCTGGGCGGGCGAGGCGGTGCTGCAATATCGCTGCGCTGACGGCGACTGGGTCGGCGCGCTCAAGGCGCTCGAACGCAATATGCAGAATAACCTGGTCTCGAAGGACATCTATAAGCGCCAGCGCGCCGTTCTGCTGACTGCCCGGGCACTCGCAAGCGAACAAACCGACCGCGACACCGCGATTGGTCTGGCGCTGCATGCCCTGCAATTGAGCCCGGGCCTTGTTCCCGCGGCGGCGCTGGCCGGCCGGCTGCTTGCCGAGGCCAGCCGCCCGCGCAAAGCCTCACGCGTCGTCTCGGCGGCCTGGCAGATCAATCCGCATCCCGACCTTGCCGAAGTCTATGCGAATATCAAACCGCAGCAGTCGGCGCGCGAGCGCCTCGCTCGCATCCGCAATCTGGAGCGGCTGCAGCCCAATCACCCGGAGACGGCGCTCGCGATGGCGCGGGCCGCGATCGACGCGCAGGAGTTCGACCTCGCGCGCAAGAGTCTCAGTCCGCTCCTCGCCAATCCGACGCAGCGGGTTGCCACGCTGATGGCTGAAATCGAGGACAAAGCGGGCCACGATATCGGGCGCTCGCGCGAATGGATGGCGCGCGCGCTCATCGCGCCGCGCGATCCCATCTGGACCGCCGACGGGCTGGTGTCCGAGACCTGGCTGCCGGCTTCGCCGGCGACCGGCCGGCTCGATGCGTTCGAATGGCGAATTCCGGTCGCCGAACTCGCGCCGCGCGGTCCCATGATCGAGCATGCGCGCGGCGGGGTGACGGTGGAAAATTTGGCAGCGCCAGCATCATCGGCGCCAGCGTCACCGGCGCCGTCGCCGTCGCCGTCGCCGGACAGCAGCGCGGCGAGTGTGCCAGCCGCGCCGGTCAACACCGAGGCCCCGGCGCCGGCCGCGCCTGCGGCGGCATCAGCAGAACCGGCCGCGGCGGCCACTGCGGCGACGACGGAAGCACCGATTATGCCCGCTACCGAAGTGCCGCTGTCGGAAACGCTGGCGCCACCTGCTTCGTTTCCACAAGCCGCGCCTGAGGAAAATACGGTTCCGTCGGCGCCGGAGACGGCGCTGGAAGCCGTCGCAGTCAAGGCGAGTGGCAATCCGGAGATCGACTCGGTGCCGGGCGCCCCGGCCGAGCCGGTCGCGCCGGCGGCGGTGCAATCGGCTGATCCTGCCCCGACCGCCTCGGTCGAGGCAACGGCGGAGGAAGGCGCCAAGAAAGAGAAGAAACGCCGCTCATTCTTCGGCTGAGCGAAGCGGGCGGGGGCCGTCGAAGGTGTGCCCCGACCTACGGCCGCGCGCAGCGCTGCCCGAGTCATCCCGAGATGACGCTGAACTTGCGTGGTCCGATGCGACGCGCCTGAGCCGGGGCAATCAGCCAGCCGCCGGTCACTCGGCAGCGGAAGGCGACAGATCGCCGCCCGGCCCGGATGGCGCTTTCGGCTGCTTGCGCGCCTTCCGCCATTCCTCGAAGCGCTGCATCACGGTGAAATACGAGGGAACGAACAGCACCGCGAGACAGGTCGAGGCGATCATGCCGCTGAACACGCACAGGCCGAGCGAAATGCGGGAATTGGCACCGGCGCCCGTCGCGAGCACCAACGGCAATACGCCGAGGATGAAGGCGATCGAGGTCATCAGGATCGGGCGGAAACGGGTACGCGAGGCGTCCACCGCTGCCTCGGTGATCGAGTGACCGTCAATGGTTCGCCGTTCGCGCGCGACCTCGACGATCAGGATCGCATTCTTCGCCGACAGGGCGATCAGCAGCATCAGGCCGATCTGGGTATAGAGGTTGTTGGCAAGCCCCAAGCTCGTCAGGGCAACCACCGGGCCGATCAGCGACAAGGGCACGGCAAGGATCACCGAAAACGGTTGGATCCAGCTTTCATACTGGCCGGCGAGACACAGATAGACCAGCAGGATCGCAAGGCCGAAGGCATAGTAGAGCTGATTGCCGACCGCCTTCTCCTGGTAGGACATGTTGGACCATTGGAAGCCCATGCCCGGCGGCAGCGTCCGATTGGCGATCTGCTCCATCAGCGACATGGCTTGGCCGGAGCTGTAACCCCGCGCCGGGGCGCCGATGATCGTCGATGACAGATAGAGATTGAACAGGCTGATCAGCGAGGGCCCGACGACCGGCTCGATCTGCGCCAGCGCCCCGATCGGGACCATATTGCCTTCCTCGCTGCGGACGTAAAGCTTCAACAGATCCGACGGCCGCAGCCGGTATTGCGAACCCGCCTGCACATAGACCTGGAAGGTCAGGCCGAATTTGTTGAACTGGTTGACATAGCTCGAGCCGATATACGCGGCGAGCGTGGAAAAGACCTCGCCGACCGCGACCTTCATCGACTCCGCCTTGGTGCGGTCGACCGTGACCCTCAATTGCGGCACATCGGCGCGGAACGTAGTGACCAGCCGCTGCAGGCTGGACTGGCTGGTGCCTTCGTCGACAATCGCATTGGTCACCCGCAACAGCTTGTCATAATCGAAGCTGCCGTCGCGCTGCTCGACCTGCATGCTGAAGCCGCCGGCGTTGCCGATGCCTTGGATCGGCGGCGGGACCAGCAGGGCGGCGCTGCCGTCCGCGAGATCGTCCAAGCGCTTGTGCAAGACTTCGAGGATCGAGCGCAGATTCTGCCCCTTGGCCTTGTCGCGTATGCTCCAGTCCTTGAGCATGACATAGGCGACGCCGGCATTGGCCAGCGTCGCACTGTTGTCGAGCACGGAGATGCCCGAGATCGCGATCACCTGCTCGACGCCGGGCACCTGCTGCGCGATCGCCGACACGTGATCCAAGGCGGTGGCCGTGCGTTCTACCGAGGCTCCGTCGGGAAGCTGCACGGCGACCAGCAAATAACCCTGGTCCTCGTTCGGGATGAACGCGGTCGGCAGCCGCGTCAGGCCATAAATGCCGATGCCGCCGAGAATGAGCGCGATGATCACCATCAGACCGCTGTGATGGACCATGCGGTCGATGAAGCCGACATAGCCGTTTTCAATCGCGCCATAGACGCGATTGAAGCCGCGATAGAAGAAATTGCGCTGCTCCGGCGGCGTCGGCGTGCGCAGCCACAAGGCGCACTGCGTCGGCTTCAGGGTCGCGGCATTGATGGCGCTGATCAGCGCCGTCGCGGCAATCACCAGCGCGAACTGGGCGAACATTTTTCCGGTCAGGCCGGGCAGGAACGACGCCGGAATGAACACCGACATCAGCACCAGCGTGATGCCGATGATCGGGCCGAACAGCTCGTTCATCGCCTTCACCGCGGCGTCATGACCGGACATGCCGCGCTCGATGTGATGCGTTACGCCTTCGACGATGACGATGGCGTCGTCGACCACGATGCCGATCGCCAGCACGATACCAAACAGCGTCGACAGGTTGACCGTGAAGCCCAGCGCCGCCATCGCCGCGAAGGCGCCAATGATGGTGACGGGAACGGTGGTCGCGGGAACGAGGGTCGCGCGGAAGTTCTGCAGGAACACCAGAATGACCACGAGGACGAGGACGCCGGCTTCGATCAGCGTCTTGTAGACCTCGTTGATCGAGGTGGTGACGAACGCGGTAGTGTTGAAGGGAATACTGTATTTCAGCCCCTCGGGGAAGGCGGCCCCGAGCTCCTTCATCTTCGCTTCGACGCGATTGGCGACATCGAGCGCATTGGCATTCGGGGTCTGGAAGATCGCGAGCCCTGCGGCCTGTTTGCCATTCAGCCGGAACATCTGCGAATAGGTCTGGGCGCCGAGTTCAACGGTCGCGACATCCTTCAGCCGCGTGATGCGGCCACCCTGGCCGGGCTCGGATTTCACCACGATATTGCCGAACCCGGCGGGGTCGTCGAGCCGCCCCCGAATGTCGACGGTGTACTGGAAGTCCTGGTCTTTTGGTGCCGGCGGCGCGCCGACCTGGCCGGCGGCGACCTGCTGGCTCTGCTGCTTGATGACGTTGATGATGTCTTTCGGCGTGAGACCGCGCGCATAGAGCTGCTGCGGCTTCATCCAGACCCGCATCGCATATTGGCCGACGCCGAACACGTTGACATTGCCGACCCCGGGCAGGCGCGCGATTTCGTTGACCAGATTGATGGTCGCGTAATTCGACATATACAGGCTGTCGTAGCGATCGTTCGGCGAAGTCAACGCCACGATCATCAGGATCGCCGTCGATTTCTTCTGGACAGTGACCCCCTGTGCCTGCACTGCGGTCGGCAGCTGAGCCAGCGCGGTCGCGACCCGGTTCTGCACCAGCACCTGCGCGAAATCGAGGTCGGTGCCGATCTCGAAGGTCACCGTCAGCGTGTAGGTGCCGTCGCTCGCGCTCGTCGACTGCATGTAGATCATCTTGTCGACGCCGTTGACCTGCAGCTCGATCGGCAGCGCCACGGTGTCGACCACGGTCTGCGCGCTTGCGCCGGGATAACGGGTCGTCACCTGCACGGTCGGCGGCACGACATTGGGATATTGCGAGACCGGCAGCGTGTATAGCGCGACGCCGCCGATCAGCACCAAAACAATCGCCAGCACATTGGCGAGAACCGGCCGCTCGATGAAGAATTTCGAGATCATCGCTGCGCTCCGGTCGGGGCTACTTCGACGGCGCGAGGCCGGTGTCCGTCTGGGCGACGGTCGCTTGTTGCGGCGCGATCTTCTTGCCCGGGATGGCGCGCTGGATGCCTGATACCACCACGCGGTCGTCCGGTTTCAGCCCTGAACTGATGATCCGCAGCTGGCCGATTTGCTGGCCGACTTTGACCGCACGCTGCTCGACCACGTCGTCCTTGTTGAGGACGAGGAGATAGCGGCCTTCCTGGTTCTGGCCGAGGGCGCGGTCGGGAACCAAGAGCGCGTTCTCATCGGTGCGGCCGGTGGGGACCTTGACGCGCACGAAGAAGCCCGGCAGCAGGACGCGATCGGGGTTGCTGAATATGCCGCGAACCAAAATCGTGCCGGTCTGCGAATCGATCTCCGGCGCGACGTAATCGAGGTGGCCCTTGTGAGGGGTTCCCGTCTCGTCCATCAGCCCGATCTCCATCGGCACTTTCTGGAGCTGGTCGAGGGTCAGCCGGTGACCTCCGAGGTTTTCCCGGATTTTCAGCATCTCCTGCTCGCTCAGATTGAAGGTGACGTAGATCGGTTCGAGCTGCACGATGGTGGCAAGCTTGGTCTTGGTGGTCCCACCGACAACCTCGCCGACCGAGATCAGGTGGCGGGTGACAACGCCGTCAAAGGGGGCCTTCACGGTCGTATAGCCGAGATTGATCTGGGCGATCTTGACGGCGGCATCCTGGCTCATGACATTGGCTTGGTCGGTGTCGCGCTGGGCGCGGGCCTTGTCGAGCTGGACCTGGCTCGACACGTCCTGCGCGCGCAAGGTCGACTGGCGGTCGAATTCAGCCTGGGACTTGACGAGTTCGGCCTTGGCCGCGAGCAGAGCGGCCTTGGCCTGCTCGAGCTGAGCTTCATAGGGCGGCTGCTCGATGATGAAGAGGGGGTCCCCCTTCTTCACCGTGGCGCCGTCCTCATACTTGATGGCCGTGAGGAAGCCCTCGACCCGGGCAACGAGGTCGACGGTATTGTACGCAATCGTATTTCCAGTCTCCTCGACATGCAGCTTGACCGTTTGCTGCAACGGGGTCGCCACGCCGACGCTGGCCGGTGGGGGCGGAGCATAGGTGTTCGGCTTCGAGCACCCAGCGACAAGCGCGGGGGCGATCAGCAGGATCGCGAGAACGCCATGCCGGGCGGGCAGATCCTTTATTCGGCGCTGCCCGAAAATTACTGCCATCCGGCATCCCCCATTTGCGCCATGCGCCAAATCTGATCGCGGATCATGTCAGCGTTGTCGCCAGCCTTAGAGGCTAGCCGCTTTTGGCGAGCGACGTAAGCACAAGTGCGAAATGTCCCTATGACACATATCATGTCGTGATGCAGCGTCAGTTGCTTTACAACAAATCAATTTCCACATTAATCGGCGTGCTCTACGACAGTGCCCGGCGGTTCTGCCGTAGCCGGCCCGCCGTGCTGTCGCGGAGGTCTCATGACATTACGGCTGGCTCTGATCGGCTTTGGCGAAGTCGGGACGATCTTTGCGACCGATATCCTTGCTACCGGTGCGGCAGAGGTCGCGACCTACGACATTCTTTTCGATGATCGCGAGCGCCGCGCCGCCACTCTCGCCAAGGCACGCGCTGTGGGCGCGGCCGCGGCTGCGGATGCACGCAGCGCCTGTGCCGGTGCGGACATCGTCATCTCCGCCGTTACCGCGTCCGCTGCCGAGGAGGTTGCGGTCGCCGCCGGGCAATATCTCGCCCCGAAGCAGATCTTCTTTGACGTCAACTCCGCCGCGCCCGCGACCAAGCAGCGCTCGGCGCGCGCGCTCGAGCGCAGCGGCGCACATTATGTCGAGGCCGCGGTGATGGCGCCGGTGTCGCCGCAGCGCCTCAAAGTGCCGATTCTCGCCGGCGGCGCGGCAGCCGTCGTCACCGCGGAAAAACTCAATGCGCTCGGCATGGCGATCCGGCCGGTGGCGACCGAGATTGGCCGCGCTTCGGCGACCAAGCTTTGCCGCAGCATCATGATCAAGGGGATCGAGGCCCTCATCCTCGACTGCGCCCGCGCGAGCCGGCGGCACGGCGTCGAGGCCGACGTGTTCGCCAGCCTTGCCGCGACCTTTCCCGGCCATGACTGGCTCGAACTCGCTGACCACATGGCGGCGCGGGTGCATCAGCATGGCATTCGCCGCGCCGCCGAGATGCGCGAGGCCGCCGACATGCTGGCCGATCTGGGGCTCGATCCGATGCTGTGCCGCGCAGTCGCCGAGGCGCAGGAGCGTGGTGCTGGGGCACACGAGCATGGCGACGCGTCGACCGAACGCGACGCCGCGGCGCAGGAGAGCGCGGCGTGAGCGCGGCTTCCGCTCCCACCATCGCGCCGCCGCATCCTGATCCACGCGTGCCGAATTTCGTGCTGCCGAAGCGTACTTGCGATAGCCACTGCCACATCTTCGGGCCGGCCAGCCGCTATCCTTACGCCGCGAACCGGCCCTACACGCCGCCCGATGCGCCGCTGGAGAAGCTCACTGCGCTGCAGGCGCGGCTGCGCATCGAGCGCGCCGTGCTTGTCAACGCCACCCCGCACGGGCGCGACAACCGGGTGGTGACCGATGCCATCGCCGCGAGCGGCGGGCGCTACAAGGGCATTGCCAATGTCGATTTGAGCTTCGGGGATGCGGAGATCAAAGCGCTGACGGCCGCCGGCATCGTCGGCTGCCGTTTCATCTTTCTCGCGCGCCTCGGTGGCCGGCCCGACACGGACGCCTTCGACACCATGGTACGCCGGATCGCGCCGCACGGCTGGCATGTCGATCTCTATCTCCCGGCGGACAATCTCGACGCGTTCGCGCCGACCCTTGACGCGCTGCCGATCCCCTATGTGCTCGACCATATCGGGCTCATCGATGCCGGCCGCGGCGTCGATCATCCGGGATTCCGCGCCCTCGCGCAGCGTTATGCACGCGACCGCAAATGTTGGATCAAAGTGACCTGTCCGGAACGGCTGAGTGCGGCCGGCGCGCCCTATCATGACATTGCGCCGTTCGCGCGCCGGCTGATCGAGATCGATCCCGAGCGGCTGCTGTGGGGGACCGACTGGCCGCATCCCAACGTCAAGGCGGTGCCGGACGATGGCGACCTTGTCGACCTCATTCCGGTCTATGCGGACGATCCTGCCATCCGCCAGCAGCTGCTGGTCGATAATCCCGCCCGGCTGTTCAGTTTCCCAGCTTGCCATGATGATGGCGCGCGCCGATATTCGCAAACAGTAACCGCGACAGGACCATGACCAACGAGCCAATCTTCGACATCGCCCATCTCGGCCATATCGAGCTGCTGACACCCAAGCCCGAGGAGAGCCTGCGCTTCTTCGTCGATGTCATGGGAATGACGGAGAGCGGCCGCGCCGGAAGCTCGGTTTTCCTGCGGGGATTTGACGACTACGAGCGCTACAGCCTCAAGCTCACCGGCGCGAAGACCTCCGGGCTCGGCCATATGGCGTTCCGCACCCGCAGTCCGCAGGCGCTGGAGCGGCGCGCCGAGGCACTTGCCGGCTCTGGTTTCGACGTGGGTTGGACTGACGGCGATGTCGGGCAGGGCAAGACCTTCGTGTGCCGCGATCCCGATGGGCATGTGGTCGAACTGTACTATGAGACCGAATGGTACACGCCGCCGGCGGAGCTCAAGCCGGCGCTGAAGAACCAGGCGCAACGCTATCCGGCGCGAGGCGTCAGCGTGCGCCGGCTCGATCATTTCAACTGCCTCGCCGCCGATATCCGGACCAATCGCCAGTTCTTCGAGCAATATCTGGGCTTCCGCCTGACCGAGCAGATCGTGCTCGACGACGGCACCGAGGCCGGCATGTGGCTGACCGCGACCAACAAGAGCTACGACTTCGCCTATACGCTCGACCGCACCGGCACGCGCGGGCGCTTCCACCACCTGACTTACGCCGTCGATTGCCGCGAGGACGTGCTGCGGGCCGCCGATATCTTCCTGGAGAACGGCGTCTATATCGAGACCGGCCCGCACAAGCACGCCGTCCAGCAGACCTTTTTCCTCTATGTCTACGAGCCGGGCGGCAACCGGGTCGAGATCGCCAATGCCGGCGCGCGGCTCATTCTCGCGCCGGACTGGAAGCCGATCGTGTGGAGTGAGGCCGAGCGCAAGAAAGGCCAGGCCTGGGGGCTGAAGACGATCGAATCGTTCCATACCTACGGAACGCCGCCGATCGAAACGGGTAATCCAACATAAGCGGGCTTGATCTCGCCGACGGCGAACGGAATGTCTGATCGTTCGCTGTCCGGTTGGGCTTGCCGTCAGCGCTGAAAACCAACATAACAGGCCGCGACCGCGGTGCGCTTTCCGCGTGCCTGCGGAGTCGTGTTTTCCCCGCCCCAATCGACGAGTGACGCCGTGGAAGCGCAAAAAAAGACGGTTCGTTCAACGACAACGAAAAGGATTCCGGTGCGCACCTCGCGCCCAACCGTTGTCAAGCCACCAGGTCCGGGGCCGGCAGAGCCGATCCCGCTCGATTCCGAGTTTTACCAGCGCCGGTTCTTCATCGAGGACCTGCGGCCCTCGATCGACGGCGGCAGATTTGCTGTCAAGCGGATCGTCAACGAGCCGGTCGAGGTGACGGCCGACATCTTCCGCGACAGTCACGATGTGACGGTCGCCGTGTTGTGCTGGCGCCGCGAGAACGAGACGGACTGGCAGATTTCGCCGATGGTGCACTTCGACAACGACCGGTGGCGGGGAGAATTCACGCCGTACGAGGTGGGGCGTTACGAATACGCGATCGAGGCCTGGACCAGCGGCTTCATGACCTGGCGCCACGGCACCTTGCTGAAGCTGCAGGCGGGGGTGAATATCGCGGTCGAACTTTTAGAAGGCAAGGCGTTGATCGCCGAGGCGCTGCAGCGCGCCGGTGACGGCGCCCCGCGGCTTGAGGGGGCGCTCAAGGCGTTCGAGGCGACCGGCGAGGCCGAGGCGCTGCTCGCCGACGATCTCGTGGCGCCGATGCGCGCCGCGGAGCCGCGGCCCGACCTGACCATGAGCAAGGTCTATCCGCTGCGCGCCGAGCGGCTGCGCGCGCGCGTGGGCGCCTGGTACGAGCTGTTTCCACGCAGCCAGACCAATGATGTGAACCGCCATGGCACCTTCGACGACGTGATCATGCGGGTGCCGGCGATCGCCGCGCTCGGCTATGACGTTCTGTATTTCCCGCCGATCCATCCGATCGGCAGGGTCAACCGCAAGGGCAAGAACAACTCGCTCTCCCCGCAGCCGGGCGAGCCGGGCAGCCCCTATGCCATTGGCGGCAGCGAAGGTGGCCATGACGCGATCCATCCAGAGCTTGGAACGCTCGACGATTTCCGCCGGCTGGTCGACGTCACCAAGCATCACGGCATGGAGATCGCGCTCGATTTCGCGACCCAATGCTCACCCGACCACCCGTGGCTGACGGAGCATCGGGACTGGTACAAATGGCGGCCCGATGGGTCGATGCGGTTTGCGGAAAATCCACCGAAGAAATACGAGGATATTGTCAATCCGGATTTCTATTGCGCCGATCGCGCCAACCTGTGGCGGGCGTTCCGCGACGTCATCCTGTTCTGGGGCGAGCAGGACGTGCGCATCATCCGCGTTGACAATCCGCACACCAAGCCGTTCCTGTTCTGGGAGTGGATGATCCACGAAGTGCAGACGCGCTTTCCCGACATGATCTTCCTGTCGGAAGCCTTCACCCGGCCCAAGGTGATGAAGGCGCTGGCCAAGCTCGGCTTCACCCAGTCCTACACCTATTTCACTTGGCGCACCAGCAAGGCGGAGTTCGAAGCCTATCTCAGCGAGCTCACGCGCTATCCGGAGTGCGAATATTACCGGCCCAATTTCTTCGTCAACACGCCGGACATTCTGCCCTTCCACCTGCAGTCGGGCGAGACCTGGATTTTCAAGTCGCGCGTCGCACTCGCCGCGACGCTCGCCGCGAGCTACGGCGTCTATTCCGGCTTTGAGCTGATCGAGCACGTGCCGCTCGCGTCCGGCAGGGAAGAGTATCTCGATTCCGAGAAATACGAGATCAAGCCGCGCGACTGGAATGCGCCCGGCAATATCAACGACTATATCGGGCGGCTGAACGCCTTCCGCCACGCCAACCCGGCGCTTCAGCAGAATGCCAATCTGCGCTTCTGCCTCGTCGACAATGACGCCGTCCTCGGCTTCGTCAAGGAGTCGTTCGCCCACGACAATGCGGTCGCGGTGGCGATTGCCCTCGGCCGCGGCCCCTACGAGTTCTGGTTCCATTTCGGCGATCTGCAGATCGGTCCGGAAGGGGCGCGCCGCCAAGTCCGGGCCATTGAAAATCTCGTCACCGGCGAGCGCAAGCACCTCGAATGGGACGGGATCAGGCTGTGGATCGATCCGAGCAGCGAGCCGGCGCTGCTGTTCCGCTGTATCACCTGACGGGAGCGCCGCGATCCGACCACACCGCCGCGCGCTCGATCTTTTAAGATAGATCAATGAATTCCGTCGTCGACCTTGCCAATCCGGAAACCGGCTGTCCCGGTTCCGGCGAGGGTTGCGGGCGTGCGCCGGCGGGAGTGGTGGCACCAATCCGACCTTCTCCGCGCCACCGCGCGGGTGGAGCGACCCTCCGCATCGATTGCACCGCAAGGAACAACAACAATGCGCGTTCTTCTCGCGACCAATGAGTACCCGCCCTTCGTTTATGGCGGCGCCGGCGTTCATGTCGAATATCTCTCGCGCGAACTCGCCAAGCTCACGCCAGTCGAGGTGCGCAGCTTCCACGACCAGATCTTTGATGACGGGCAGCTCCATGTGCGCGGCGTCAAGGTCGACACCACCCATTTCGCCGGCTGCCCGCAATCCTTTGTCTCACCGCTGCGGGCGCTCAGCACCTGCCTCGCCTTCGTCGGACAGGGCATCGGCGACGAGCTCGAAGGCAGCATCGAGATCATCCACTGCCATACCTGGTACACGCATTTCAGCGGGATTTTGGCGAAGATCCTCTACAACATCCCGATGGTGATCACCGTGCATTCGCTGGAGCCGCTGCGGCCGTGGAAGCGCGAGCAGCTCGGCCACGGTTATGATCTCGCCCGCTGGATCGAAAAGACGGCGCTGGAGTCCGCCGATACCATCATCGCCGTGTCGAAGAGCACGCGCGAAGATATCTTGCGGCTGTTCAACGTGGCGCCCGAGCGCGTCGTGATCATCCCCAACGGCATCGACACCGACGAGTACAAGCCGGTGCATGCGCCGGAGGTGCTGACGCGCCTCGGTATTGATCCCGACCGGCCGTTCGTGCTGTTCGTCGGCCGCATTACCCGGCAGAAGGGGCTGTATTATCTGCTGCAGGCGATCCCGCACCTCGATCCCAAGCTGCAGGTGGTGCTGTGTGCCGGCGATGCCGATACGCTCGCGATGCAGCGCGAGACCGAGGAGATCGTCCACGAGTTGCGGAGCCTTCGCGACGGTATTGTGTGGATTCCAAAAATGCTGCCGCGCGCCGATACGATCGTGCTCTATTCGCATGCCACGGTATTCTGCTGTCCGTCGATCTACGAGCCGTTCGGGATCATCAATCTGGAGGCGATGGCCTGCAACACGCCAGTGGTCGGCAGCGCCGTCGGCGGCATCTGCGAGGTGGTGCTCGACGGCGAGACCGGCATCCTCGTCGATCCGCATCTGTCGACCGAGCCGCCGCACGATCCGGTGGCGCCCGCCCGCTTCGAGCGCGGGCTCGCTGACGGCATCAACAAGCTCGCCAATGATCCCGAACTGTGCCGGCGCATGGCTCAGGCCGGCCGCGAGCGCGTCGAGCGGCTCTATAGCTGGCGCAGCATCGCGCAGCAGACCTATGACCTCTATCTCCGGCTCCGCGCCCAGCACGCCGAGAAGGCGAACCAAGTGGAGGGATGAACCAACCGGCAAAAGCCGCCCGCCGCAGCGGTATTGCTTGCCATGCCCGCGCTCGTCGCGGGCATTGGCGTTCATGATCCCGTCACGCCTGCGAGCTTGCTTCTCTTGCCATCATGCGGGCGCCGATCCGCCACGGCAGCAGCACGATGACGAAGGCCAGCGCGACCAGCACCAGGACGATGACGACCCGTCCCGGCCACGGCCCGAGCGCGACGATGAAGAGCGGAATGGCCGCCGGCGGCGGCGGATTGCCGATATAGGCATAATCGGCGCCGAGTGCGATATTGATCGGCATGATGAGCGCCATATAGGCGAAGGAGACGATCGCGGCGCGGCGGAAATCGCCCCAATCCGGCCGGAACTGCAGCACCGCAAGGTCGTAGATCGCGTAGCCGAGAATGATGGTGTGGGCGATCCAGAAGCACCAGAACAGGATCGAGGCAGGCCCAAACGCCAGGGTCGGCTGGATGAAGGCCTGGGTGGTCAGGGCCATCGCCCAGAAATAGAGCGTCGCGCGGAGCCAGCGGTTTTGCGTCAGCAGTGCGAGCGGCGCCAAAACCTCGCCAATATCGCAGACATGCAGCGGCAGGCCGAAGCGAAGATCGAGCCCGTTCCAGTTCCAAGCCGTATTGTAGATCACCCACACCGAGAGCGCGAAGATCGCGAGGCCCCAGCGCAAACGCTTCTCCGCCGGCGCGCTGAGGCGCCGTCCGATCAGGACCAGCGCGGTGATCACGGCAAAACATCCCAGGACCGACAGGAGATGCAGGCCGCTATAAGGCGTAAACACATCCCAGCGGCCGACCGGCGTCACAGAGCCAGGCATAGTCGCTCCGTCATGCTGTCCGCGCCGGCGATCCGCCTGAATCGCCAATCGGTCCGAATCGCCCGCGCCTGCCGGCTGCACGCTACAGGCTTGCCCGGTCCCGCGCAAAGCGCGTGCTGTCGCTGCCATGACGCGATTGCCGTGCGATTCGTGTGAATCCGGCGCACATTGGCGTGACCAAAGAAATGATGGCGAATGCAACGACTCGTTGGCGTGCCCGGGGGGCGAGATGGAGCCGTTCGCGATCCGCGGACTGGCCGGCTCCGGACGCCGCACACCAGGCGACTGTCCCGGCGGGCGCGACAGCAGGACCGCGAGAGCAGGAGCGGAGGGCTTGCCTGCCGGGGCGCGATCGCTTGACGCCTGAATCGATCGCGCCCTTTACCTCCTTGTTTTGTCGCATGATCGTTTCCGAAACGTCTGCAGCTTTTCTTAGATCATGCTCCAATGCCGACTTGGCCACATCCTCGCTGGAGCGCAGGATTTGGCGCGGCCGGGCCGGTGTCGACCCACAGGCCCCGAACTGCCGACGGGTGAGACATGAGCGGGCTTGCAGGACGAACGATCGTCATCACCGGCGGGACCGGCGGGATCGGGCTTGAGACCGCGGCCGCGCTGGCGGCGGATGGCGCGCGCCTGATCCTGGTCGGACGCGACCGGGCCCGGGCGGCGCGCGCCGTCGAACGCATTCGCTGGGCGCGCGCGGATGCTGCGGTCACGGTTCGGCACGCCGACCTGTCGAGCCGCGATGAGGTGCGGCGGCTTGCGATGATGCTCGATGCGGAACTCGATCGCATCGATGTGCTGGTGAACAATGCCGGCGCCATCTTCAACCGTCGGGAAACCACCGTGGACGGACTGGAGCGCACCTTCGCACTCAATCATATGGGCTATTTCCTGCTGACGGCGCTGCTGCGGGAGAAGCTGGTGCGGTCGGCGCCAGCGCGGATCGTCAATGTTGCATCGGAAGCGCATCGCAGCGTGACGCTCGACTTCAGCGACCTGCAGAATGCCAAGCGGTATCGCGGCTGGCGCGCCTATCGCCGCTCCAAGCTGTGCAATATCCTATTCACGCGCGAGCTAGCGCGTCGCCTCGAGGGCACCGGGGTCACCGCCAATTGCATACATCCCGGATTTGTCAGAACCGGCATTGGCGACAACACGTCCGGGCTGTTCCGCCGCGGCGTGCGACTGCTCAAGCGCGGTTTTGCGATTCCGGTCGAGCAGGGTGCGGAAACGCTCATCTATGCGACGCGCGCGCCGGAATTAGCAGACGTCACCGGCACCTATTTCATCGAATGCAAGCCGGCGGAGCCGTCCGTGGCGGCGACCGATGATGCCGACGCGCGGAGGCTATGGGTGGAAAGCCTGGCGCTCGCCGGGCTGCCACCGACTGACTGACCGGTGCAGCGTGAACGCGCCGTTGCGCCGGCTGTGGAAATTTGCGGGATCATGGAACTTTCCCGCAACCACCTCGTTACATCGACGACACGCGGGTGAGGGGAAACCAGCGACTTAAACCAGGATTTATTGCTCACGCGGCTACAGTCGCGCGATCCCGGCCGCTTGGACACAGGGGGAGAGGTCAATGGTTCGCAAGGAAATCTCGTTTGTGCGCGTCTGGGGCTTGCTAACGGCCGCCTCAATCGCCTTCGGGCTGGTGATGACGCTGCCAGCCTTCACGGCGACGCCCTATGACGGCGAATGGAGCGTCGTCATCGTCACCCACAGGGGCGATTGCGAGCGTGCCTATCGCGCGCCGATCACCATCAGCAACGGCCGGTTCATCAATGTCGGCGTGAACCTCATCGATGTCTCGGGTCATGTTCGTCCTGACGGCCGGATCAGCGTGCGGGTCAGCCGCGGCGACAAGAACGCCATCGGCAGTGGCCGGCTCACCCCCGCCTCGGGTAATGGTTCGTGGAAAGGTGGCAGCTGCGCCGGCACCTGGACCGCGCAGCGGCGTGGATAAGAATACCCTTGCCGTAGGTTAAGTCCGCTTCCTCCCCTATGCCCCCCTTGGAAGCGGGCTTGACCGGCAAGCGGAAGAACGGGCTTGCGGATCCGCCGCGGCCCGTTTTGCTTTTTGGCGGCATCTTCTCCGCCCCGGCAAGCGGCCGCGTGGCGGGAGGGGACCGTCGAAGGCGGTAGAGCGGGCGGCTTCCTTGTGTGAGGAACCTCACAAACAAGCGGCAGCGAGAGGTTCATGGTGCCCGGGATAGGGACGAGGGCACAGCCCTTACCGACGGGAGCACACCATGAAGACGATCGGTCTTGCCGCCATTCTCGCTCTGACCAGCACCGCCGCCTTCGCTGGATCGTTCCAGTTCTCGATCGATGCCGGCACTGCCCGCATCGATTTCGATGAGAATTGCACCGACCGGCTATGCGCCTCGGTGTCGTGGCAGGAGCAGGGCTCGCGCGAGCCAACAAAATTCCGGTTGCCGGAAATCTCGACCGAGACGATCTCGAAATTTATCGACGGGGCAAAGCCGCACCGGGACTCGGCTCCGGCGGATGATGACGAGGAAGCGGCGAAGCCGTCTTCCAAGCCGATCGCCGGCAAAGACGATAACCCCGCGCCGTCATCGCAGGCCGGGCGCGAGCCGCCGGCGCCTGCAGCCGCCGAGCCTGCTCCGGCGAGCGGGTCTGCTCCGGCGCCAACCGCTAAGCGTGACCCCGCGCCTGAGAGTGCGAAAGTCGCCAATGCTGCCCCGCAATCGGCAGCGGATACGGCCGCAAAGCGGTCGCGCCGGACGCCCGTCGGGGAGTGGCTGGTCGAGGACGGCGACGGCAAGATTCGCATCGAGGAGTGCGGTGCCAACATGTGCGGCTATGTCTCGGCGGCGAAGAACCCCAATAAGAAGGATCGTCACAATCCGGATCCAGCGCTGCGCAATCGCCCGGTCATCGGCACGCCGATCCTCATCAACATGAAGCCGGACGGCAAACGCTGGAGCGGGCGCATCTACAACCTCAAGGATGGCCGCAGCTACACCGCGCATATCGCGCTGAAGAACGCCAATACCCTGCGGGTCGAAGGCTGTGCTTTCGGCGGCATGATCTGCGGCGGCCAGACCTGGACGCGCGTGAACTGACGAACCGCCTGCGCATCGTCGAACAAGTCTTGAGGGCGGCCGGGCCAAAATCCCGGCCGCTTCTATTTGAGGTGACACGAACTCTGCGCGGCATGGACCGTTTTTTTCGCGGTCGCATTTTCCTCGCGGCGAACCGGGGTCCACCCCCGGATCTGGTCCGGGTCTGGTCCGAGGGCATGCTGCGCCTGAAAAGGCTCTGGCTTGGTCGCGCGGAGGGAGGTGATATGACGGCAAAGGTCAAAGCGGATATCCCCCTCCCTAAAGCATTTTCCGGCGAAGTGGACGTCGGTTCGCCACAGAAAATGCGATCACTCAAAGAGAAATAGAGCGAATTCCGATTCCGTTAGATCGGAATTCGCTCTAGCCCTCTCCCTCAAGGGGGGAGGGAGCAGATAGAACCGGGCCCGCGGAGACGCCATGTTTCTTGCCTGGCTGCAGTTTTTCGCCTGCGCCGTGGCGATTGCGGTCGCGGGCTATAAGCTTGCCTGCGTCGGCGATATTATCGCGGAAAAGATCAAGCTTGGCCGCACCTGGGTCGGTGTGATCCTGCTGGCGACGGTCACGTCGCTGCCGGAGCTCGTGAGCGGCATCTCGTCCGTCACCCTCGCCGATGCGCCGGACATTGCCGTCGGCAGCATTCTCGGCGCCTGCGTCTTCAATCTGGCGCTGCTCGCCTTTCTCGATTTCTTCTACCGCGAAATGCCGATTTATCAGAAGGCGAGCTCCGGCCATATTCTGTCGGCCGGCTTCTCCATCATCCTGATCGGACTGGTGCTGTTCAGCCTGCTGACGCGCGACGCCGCGACGCTGCGGCTCGGCCATATCGGCATCTACACGCCGCTGATCCTGATGCTGTACGCCGTCGCCATCCGTGCCCTCTACGTGCAGGAGCACCGGCAGGCGGTCGAGATCGCCATCGAGGAAGCCTATCACGAGCACTCGCTGCGGAGGGCGATTATCAACTATGTTGTTGCGAGCGCGGTCGTTGTCGTTGCCGCGCTGTGGATGCCGTTCGCCGCACTCGCTGTCGCCGAAACGATGGGCTGGGGCCAGACCTTCGTCGGTACTCTGTTGGTCGCGTTCGCGACCACTTTGCCCGAAGCGGCGTCGACCTTCGGCGCGCTGCGCATCGGCGCCATTGATCTCGCGATCGGCAATCTGCTCGGCAGCAACCTGTTCAACGTTGCCATCATCGCGTTCGACGACATCGCCTATCTCAAGGGGCCGCTTCTCACCCATGTGTCGGACACCCACGCGATTTCCGGCGTGTCGGCGATTGTGATGACGGGTGCGGCGGTGGTCGGGCTGTATTATCGACCGGCGGCGCGCGTGCTCAAGGCAGGGGGCTGGGTCAGCCTCGCCCTCTTCCTCACTTATGTGCTGAACTCCTGGGTGCTCTATCTGCGCGGCCACTA
>CAZTTL010000012.1:0-26378 GCA_964616635.1 uncultured Rhodoplanes sp.
AAATTCTTGTCGGCAAGCTAGAAAGACGAAACATGGCGGCACACCCTTCAGCGGTAGTGGTTGTCCAGTCTCAGGCGGACGATACAATCACCGACCTAGTAAACAACGTCGTGCTTGGCCTTCATTAAGACCGACGCCCGGCGTGTCAACGCTGTATCGGCGCGACGAGCGTGGGCACCGGGACTTCGCTTCTGGTCAGAGGCGTGCAAGCTGCTTGACGATTAGCACGTAGGATGGGTTGAGCGGAGCGAAACCCATCGCAACGAAACCAAGCCGCACGTTTGACAATGATGGGTCTCGCCTCCGGCTCGACCCATCCTACGATTTCATCCTCCCCCGCCACGCAGGGGAGGACAAAGATGCAAGCGCTTGCGGCATTGCGATTTTGCCGCGACGCAATATGTGAGTGATGAGCATCCGATCCTGGCTCCGATCCCGTCCGGCCGTATTGCCCCCTTCTCCCGCAGGCTCCTGATCCATGGAAACGATTTTTTTTGGCGATGCCGCAGCGAGCGGCGGCAAGCCGCCACTGTTGTTCGTGCACGGCTCCTATTGCGGGGCGTGGGTGTGGGAGCAGCATTTCCTGCCGTTTTTCGCCGAAGCCGGCTTCCACGGCGCCGCGATCTCGCTGCGCGCCCATGGCAAGTCATCGGGGCTCGCCATCGACCTGCATGGCATCGCCGACTATCTCACGGACATCGAGGCGGGCGCGCGCCTGTTTGCCACGCCGCCGGTGCTGATCGGCCATTCGCTCGGCGGCTATCTCGCGCAGAAATACGCGCTGCGCCGGCCGGTGGCCGCCCTGGTGCTGTTCGCCTCGCCCTCACTGCTGGGCCTGTGGCCGTCCGGATGGCATATCGCCAGCAGGCATCCGCGGCTTGCCTTCGAGATTTGGCGGCTGATGATGATCGGGCCGAAATTGGCGGACCCGGAGGTGATCGCGGCGGCGCTGTTCTCCCCCGACATGCCGGTCTTCGAGATGCTGCGCATGCTCGCGCTGCTGCAGCGTGAGTCATTCCGTGTGTCGATCGAGGCGAGCCTGCCCGACTTTTCCCATTCCCCACAGCCGCTGCCGCCGGCCCTCGTGATCGGCGGCGTCGACGATGCCTTTGTTCCTCCGGACGATCTCAAGCGCGCCGCCGCGTTCTGGCGCGGCACGCTGCATCTGGTCGAGGGTTTGCCGCACGGCGCGATGATGGACCCGACCTGGCCGCGCGCTGCGCACCCCATCAAGGCGTGGCTGGAAGAGTTGGCAGTCTGAATAGAGCTGCGCACCCCGCGCTCAGGACTTGGACTGCCGATTGCTTGTCCAGTCACTGGCCTTGACGAGAAGCCACCCGAGCAGCGCTGACAAGCCAAGCACCACAAGCATGGTGCCACGGTTACCGCTGCGCACCAGCGTTGCCGCGCGATTGACGATGTCATCCGCGGCGGTTTCTGCCGTCGGCGTTACCTTGGCGACGACCTCGTCAACCAATGGAGAGTCCGTTCGCGGACGGGCGGCGAAGCGCTTGACCAACACCAGGAACGCCTTGACCAGGTCGGCTGCGGCATTGTCAGTCGGTGGCGGCGGCGTATTCCCTGCAGCGGCCAATCCGGGAGCGACAGCCGGTGGCGGCTCCGGCGGCGCGGCCGCGGCCGAATCCGGGGCCGATTCCGCTCGCGATTTCCCGCGGCCAACCACCAGCGCAATGATGCCGAAGATGAGGGCAACGCCAATGAGTGCGCCGGCAACAATCCCAAGCGCGGGCAGCGGCCCGTATAGCGCTGCGAGCCACGTGTAGAGCGCGATGAGGCCGGCGACGAGCGCCATGAACACGAAGGCGAGCGCGGCGACAATAAAGCAAAGCGCCAGCACAAAACGAATCGCCGCCGCTTTGACTTGATTGGTCGCCTCGGTCGCTTTGCGTTCGAGCGTCGCCTTGAGCAGATCGAGTTGCCGGTCGAGACCGCTCAACCGCCACAACGCCTGCAGCATCAGCTGCGTCCTCGGCCGATCATCCCGATGAGAACGCCAACCAACAGCGCGGCAGCCATGGCACCGAGCGGATTCGCCCGCCCGATGGCCTCGACCTCGGACGCAAAGGTCTTCGCCTGTTGTGATGCCGAGTTGGCAAACTCCGAGCCGCGATTGGCAAGCTGAGCCGCGGTGTCGCCGACCTGAGCCGCGACATTCGAGCTCATGTCACGCGCGCTGCCGACCAGATCGTCCTTCTTCTGCGTCACCAGCGCCTTGACCGTGTTCGTCAGGTGCGAGAGATCTTCGCGCAATGTCTTCAGGTCGACGGCGATCTGCTCGGCATGCTTTCTGGCGTCGTCGATATCGGTATTGGAAATGCCTGAGTTGGGATCAGTGCCGAGCGGCGAGCGATTCTCCATCGGTGTCTCCTGTCGTGTGTTTTCGAGGTGTTTGCGGTTTAACGCCCAGCGAAAACGGATGTTCCGTCATCGCGGTCCGCTTGGTGCGACCCGCATAGAAGCAATTACGCAGGCGTCGCGCTGTCCCTTTTTTGGGACGGCGCGCATTTCAGCGTCGGGCCGTGCCGCCGGCGTCCTTGTCATCGGGCACCGGCGGAGGATTTGGCTCAGTTGCCTTATTGCCGCTTGTCTGGCGTGAAGGGTCATTGCCCGAAGTCGCCGCTTTCGCTTCCGGCTCGACTTCTCATGCTTCGGGGCGGGCGCGGATCGACCCGAGGCATCGGCAGGCGCCCCGCGGATCGCGGGCTGCTCAGTCGGCTGATAGCTCGGCGGCGCGTAGGTCAGCTTCGGAGCGGTGCGTGACGGCGGCGCCGGATTCTGTCGGCGCGAGCGCAATAGCCTGAATAGCAGCAGCGACCGCCCGGTCACGTTGTAGACGTGACCGAACTTCAAGCGGACCGCTTCCATTTCGTCTTCGACGTAGTCCAGATTGGTGTCGATCAAGCGAAGCCAGGCGCGGCCGGCCGCCACGCGCGGCAGCGTGAACAGCACGACGTCATGATGAGCGTTGACGATGAGAAGCATCGTCGCATCGCTGCCGCGCTTGCGAACCCCGGATTCCTGGGCACGACCGTCGAAGACGACGCCAAGGCACCGGGCTTTGGTGTCGCTCCACTGTTCCGGCCCCATCACCACGCCCTGCGGGTCGAGCCAGGTCGCGTCGCAGACCCCGATCGCCTCATTCCATTCACCGGTAAAGAAGCGGGAGCGGCGGAGCACGGCATATCGCCGCCGAATATCCGTCAGGTGCTGCACGAATTCGTGCAGCTCCTGGTCCCCCGCGCTCCAGTCCCAGTTGATCCAACTAATCTCATTGTCCTGGCAATAGGCGTTGTTGTTGCCCTGTTGGGTGCGCCCGAATTCGTCGCCCGCCGTCAGCATCGGCGTGCCCTGCGATAGCAGCAGCGTCGCCAGGAAGTTCTTCTTCTGACGATGGCGCAGTTCGCGAATCGCCGGATCGTCGGTTGGCCCCTCCGCGCCGTGATTCCAATTGTAATTGGCGTTGTGGCCGTCGCGATTGTCCTCGCCATTCGCCAGATTGTGCTTGTCGTCGTAGCTGACGACATCGTTGAGGGTATAGCCGTCATGCGCCGTGATCAGATTGACGCTGGCCCACGGCTTGCGCCCGCGCCGATTAAAGATGTCGCCCGACGCCGTCAGCCGCGCACCGAACGGCGCCAGCATGCCCTCGTCCCCTTTCCAGAAGCGGCGCATGACATCGCGATATTGGTCGTTCCATTCCGCCCAGCCCGGCGGGAAGCGGCCGACTTGGTAGCCACCGGGACCGCAGTCCCAGGGCTCGGCGATCAGCTTGACCGACGACAGCACCGGGTCCTGCCGGCAAGAGTCAAGAAAGCCGCCGTTTTCGTCGAAGCCATAGGGCTCGCGGCCCAGGATCGTCGCGAGGTCGAAACGGAAACCGTCGACCCGCATCTCCTGCACCCAGTAACGCAGGCTGTCGGTCACCATCTGCAGCACGCGCTGATGCGACAGGTTCAGCGTGTTCCCGGTGCCGGCATCATTGATGTAATAGCGCCGCTGGTCGGGCAGCAGCCGATAATACGAGGCGTTATCGATCCCTTTGAACGACAGCGTCGGACCGCGCTCGTTGCCTTCTGCAGTATGGTTGTAGACGACGTCAAGGATCACCTCGATGCCGGCATCATTGAGGCGCGCCACCATCTCCTTGAACTCGGAGAAGGCAAAGTCGGGAACACTCGCATAGCGCCGTTCCGGGGCGAAAAAACTGATGGTGTTATAGCCCCAGTAATTCACTAAACCTTTGTCCAGCAAATAGGCGTCGTCAACAAAGGTATGAATCGGCAACAGCTCGACGCTCGTCACGCCCAGCGCGCACAGGTAGTCGATGACGCTTGGATGGCCAAGGCCGCGAAACGTGCCGCGCAACGGCTCCGGCACATCCGGATGCTGCTTGGTGAATCCGCGCACATGCATTTCATAGATAATCGTGCGGTCCCACGGCACATGCGGCGAGCGCACATCGCCCCAGGTAAAGGCCGGATCGACGACCCGGCATTTGAGCATCAACGGCGCACTGTCGCGCTCGTCGAAGGTGCGGTCATCCTCGGTTTCGAGCTGGTAGCCGAACAGCTCAGGCCCCCATTTCAACTGGCCAACGACGGCCTTCGCGTAAGGATCGAGGACGAGCTTGTTGGCATTGAAGCGATGGCCGTTGTCCGGCTCGTAGGGACCGTGGACCCGATAGCCGTAAATCGTGCCGGGCCGGGCATCCGGCAGAAAGCCGTGCCAGACCTCATCGGTGAACTCCGGCAATTCGATCCGCTCGAGTTCCCGCTCTCCAGCATCATCAAACAGGCAAAGCTCAACCTTGGTGGCATGTGCGGAAAACAGCGCAAAATTGACCCCGAGGCCATTCCAGTTGGCGCCGAGTGGATAAGGAAACCCTTCACGAAACCGCGGCTCTTGTACTGATCGACGGTAATTTCGTCCGGTCGCCCTTGCCTCCGGCCGATGCGGGACACGCTGTTCCATAGGCTTTCTGATTGCTCCAGCCACCTCGCCGCAGGGCGCGGTCTGCGGTTGAAGTCAATGAATTGATGAACGTGCCGGACCGGCGACGAAAAACTCCGCGCCAAACAGAGTTCAACCGGGTCGCCTCACGAAAGTTCCGGCACGGCTCAGCCTCAGTCTAGGCGCATCCGCGCCGTTTCGCCACACTGAGAAGGCGGGACGCTGGCGCCGCCGGAAGCCCCAAACCAACACCGCATGCCGACCGCCGCCGCGCTTTGATCGCGGCGCCCGAAAGCACATCAGCTCCGGCGGGGCCAAGCGTCCTTCCGCCTCGGCCAAGCCGAGCTGAAGGTTGCGGCATCACCGACACGCGGAATCCGGCCGGTCACGCATGAATAGCCCGCTTGTCGACGGCAAGCGCTGCTTCTTTCACCGCTTCCGAGAGCGTCGGGTGCGCATGGCAGGTGCGGGCAATGTCTTCTGACGACGCGCCGAATTCCATCGCGACGGCGGCTTCGGCGATCATGTTGCCGGCATCGGGCCCCAGAATATAGACGCCGAGCACGCGATCGGTTTTGGCATCGGCGAGAATCTTCACAAAACCCTCGGTCTGGCGGTTGACCTTGGCGCGGCCGTTCGCCGTGAACGGAAACTTGCCGACATGGTAGGCGATGCCGGCAGCCTTCAGCTCCTCCTCGCTCTTCCCGACCGACGCCATCTCCGGATAGGTGTAGATGACGTTGGGAATCACGTCGTAGTTCACATGGCCGGCGCGGCCGGCGAGGATTTCCGCCACTGCGACGCCTTCGTCTTCGGCCTTGTGCGCGAGCATCGGCCCCGCGATCACGTCGCCGATGGCGTAGATGCCGGGGACGTTGGTCGCGAAATGCGGATCGGTGATCACCCGCGCGCGCTCATCGAGCTTTACGCCCACCGAGTCGAGGCCGAGCCCCTCGGTATGCGGCACGCGGCCGACCGCGATCAGCGCGACATCGGCCTCGATTGTTTCGGCTTCGCCGCCGGAAACCGACTCGACACTCGCCTTCAGTCGCGGCCCGCTGGTATCGATCCCGGTCACCTTCGACGCGAGCTTGAAGACCATGCCCTGCTTCTGCAGGATGCGCTGAAACTGCCGCGCCACTTCGAGATCGATGCCCGGCACGATGCGGTCGAAAAATTCCACGACGATCACCTCGGCGCCGAGCCGTCGCCACACCGAGCCGAGTTCGAGCCCGATGACGCCGGCGCCGACCACCAGGAGGCGCTGCGGCACGGCTGGCAGCGCCAGCGCACCCGTCGATGACACGATGCGCTGCTCGTCGATGGTGATGCCCTTGAGCTTTGCAACGTCCGATCCGGTGGCGATGACGATGTTTTTCGTCGCCAGCGTCTGCGTCGCGCCGTCGGCTCCCGCCACCTCCACCTGTCCCGGAGCAAGAATACGGCCGAGGCCCTGATAGGTGTCGACTTTGTTCTTTTTTAACAGAAATGCGACGCCTTTGACATTGCCGTCGACGCCGTCGTCCTTGAACCGCATCATCGCCGCCAGGTCGAGTTCGGGAGCGCCGACCTTGATGCCCATCGTTGCGAAGGCATGTTTGGCGTCCACGAACAGTTCGGAGGCGTGCAACAGCGCCTTCGACGGAATGCAGCCGACATTGAGACAAGTACCGCCGAAGGTCGCATTCTTCTCCACGACCGCAGTCTTGAGGCCGAGCTGCGCCGCGCGAATGGCGCAGACATAGCCGCCCGGCCCCGAGCCGATGACAATCAGATCATATTGTTCAGCCATGATGCTCAGTGATGCGCTGGTTTGATCGACGCGGATTGCCGACAGCAAGCCGGCAATCGTCGTCAGGTCGGAAGGTCGAGACAGCCGCAGCGTATCACACCGCGCGCTGCCTCACCTGCTTACCCGTTCCCCGTTCCGGCGAAAAGGGCAAGCACCGACTGAATGAGCGCCTCACGACATCGTTTGCATCATGGCGTCACCGCCATCATTGCATCACTGCTTGGCGTGCTTGACCAGCGGGCAGCCGCCTTCATTGAGCGGACGGAACGCCTGGTCGGCAGGAACCGTGGCGATCAGCTTGAAGTAGTCCCATTCGCCTTTGGATTCCGACGGCTTTTTGGCCTCGTAGAGATAGACCGGGTGGATCTTGCGGCCATCGATGCGGATCTTGCCCTTGCCGAACAGCGGATCGTCGGTCGGCATTTCCTTCATCTTGGCCACCACGGCGCGGCCATCGCTCGCGTCCTTCAGGGCCGCAACCGCCTTCAGGTAATGCACGGTCGCGGAATAGACGCCGGCCTGCATGTCGTTCGGCATCAGCTTGCGCGGATGCAGAGCCTGGAAGCGCTTGGCGAAAGCGCGGCTGGCAGCGTTCTGGTCCCAGTAGAACGGCATCAGTGCAAGCACGCCCTGCGACGCTTTCAATCCCAGCGCCTGCACATTGTTGATCTGGAACACGAAGCCGGGCATGCGGAATTTCTTTGCCATGCCGAATTCAGCCGCCTGCTTCAGCGCATTGGAAAGATCATTGCCGGCATTGGCAAAGGCGATGGTGTCGGCGCCGGAGCTTTGCGCCTGGACCAGGAACGAGGAAAAGTCCGATGTGCCGATCGGTGCGCGCACCGAGCCCAGCACTTTGCCGCCGAGCTTGTTGACGCCGTCGGTCGCCGCCTTCTCAAGGTCCTTGCCGAACTGGTAGTCGGCGGAGATGAAGAACCATTTCTTGCCGCCGCGCTTCGTCACTGCGTTGGCAAAGCCGTGGCCAAGCTCCCAGGTGTCGTAGGTCCAGTGGATTGTATTGGGCGAGCAGGCGACCCCGGTCAGATTCGCAGTTCCGGCGCCGGAGCCGATCAGAACCTTATTCATGTCCTTTGCCAGCGTGTTGACCGCCAGCGCGATCGAGGAATTCGGCACATCCATGATCACTTCGACGCCCTCATTACCAAACCAGCGGCGGGCAATGTTGGAGCCGATATCGACCTTGTTCTGATGATCTGCGGATACGACCTCGACATTGAGGCCGAGTTTCTTGGCATAGTCGTCAACCGCCAATTGCGCCGCGATCACCGAACCGATGCCCTGTGAGTCGGAGTAGACGGTCGACTGATCATTGAGCACGCCGATCTTGAACGGCTTGGTTTGTGCCGAAGCAAGCGATGGCGCGAGTATCAGTAATGCGGCCGCGATGAGATATTTTACTTTCATGTCTTCGATCCTCCCTAGGGGGCTTCCGTTATCGCTTACTTTTCTTTATTCCGGCGTCGCCGTTCACGCGCTCAGCCCTCCTTTCCCGCCGACGACGCAACGATGACACGCGGCGATAGCTGGTCCGCATGCACTTCATCAACCAAAGCAGCGCGTGTGCTCAGCACGCGGCGCTGATTGATCGATCCCTTGTCCGTGATCTCGCCGAGGTCGAGCGACGGCGGTTCCGCCATCAGCATGGCGCGGGTCACGCAGTTCGAGCTTCCGGTGCTGAGCTGCGCGAAGGTGCGGAGCAGAAACGCGAATTCCGTGCGCACGACAGCATCGTCCAACACCGCAGCGGGCGCCGCGTTCGCCGGCAGATGCGGCGTCAGCCGCCGGCAGGCCTCGATGTCAGCAAAGATGAGCGCGCCGACCTCGTCGCGATTCGGTCCGGACAGCACGGCATCCCGCACAAACGGGGCGAAATGATCGACGATCGACGCACGCAAAGGCCCGACATTCACCCAGGTTCCGGTTGCGAGCTTGAAATCTTCCGCAATCCGCCCATCGAACAGCAGGCCTTCGGAGGGATCGGAGGGATCGGCGAACTTGAAAGCGTCGCCGAGCTTGTAAAAGCCCTCGGCATCGAACGCGTCGGCGGTCAGCTCAGGCTGGCGCCAGTAGCCCGGCGTCACATTGGGGCCGCGCACCCGTCCCTCGAACTTGCCTTCGTTGGGAACGAGCTTGAGCTGCATGCCGGCGACCGGCAGGCCGACATTGGCGGCAAGCCCGGTCGACCAGGTGCGCGCGAGGGCTGCCGGCGCCGTTTCGGTCGCGCCGAAGCCCGTGAGAAACAGGATACCCTCGCCGCAGGACTGCAGCGCGAGCCGCTTCATCTCGTCGAAGACGTGCTGCGCGATGCCGGCGCCGGCGAACCACAGCACCTTGACGCGGCTGAAAAATTTCGCGCATAGCGCGGGGTCGCTGCGAAAATAGGGCAGCAACGCCTCAAAGCCGCGCGGCACCGTGAAATACCAGGTCGGGGCGACCTCACGCAGATTGCGCACGGTGATCTCGATCGCGCCCGGCAGCGGCTTGCCTTCATCGATGTAAAGCGTACCGCCATTGTAAAGAACGAGTCCGACATCGTGATTGCCGCCGGCGGTATGGTGCCAGGGCGCCCAGTCGACGACGACTGGCGGCTCGTCGGCGAAATAGGCGAGCCCGGTGCGCAGCATTTCCTGGTTCGAGCACCACATCCGCTCGGTGTTGATCACCGCCTTGGGCCATCCCGTTGAGCCCGACGTGAACAGGAACTTGACGATGTGGTCCGGCCCGACCGCAGCATGCGCCTTCATGACCTCGGCATCACGACGGCTATCGTAAAGCTCGGCAAACGGCGTTGTCGGCCGCTCCGGCACCGGCTGCCGGACCGTCACCAGTTCGACCCCCGGCGGAACCGTGGCGTGGATCGCATTGCTGAAGACGGCCCCGTCGGCCGCGAAGACCAGGCCCGGCGTGAGCAGATTGACGATATGGCGCAGCCGCGCGAAATCGCTGGAGATCAGCGAATAGGCCGGGGAGATCGGCGCGTAGGGAATGCCGACATAGTTGGCGGCCAATCCAAGCAGTGCATGTTCGATATCATTGCCCGACAGAATCATCACCGGACGATCGGGTGATAGATCGCGCGCGAGCAGCGATGCCGCGATCCGCCGCACGAGTTCGAGCGTCTGCGCATAGCTCAGCTCCCGCCAGTGTCCCGCGGCGGTCCGCTGCGCCAGAAACGTGCGCTCCGGCGCGATGTGCGCCCAATGTTCCAGCCGGTCCGTAAGCCTTTTCGGATAAGGTGCAAGCACCTGCCGCGATCGCAGATAGATCGTCCCGTCCAGCTGGCGGTCGACCGCGATCTCGCGCCGTCCCAGCCGTACCGCGCGCATCGGTGTCCCTTGCTCCGCGATCCAGGCACCGCGTGAAGTTGCTTGACTGCGCGAAAGCATGGGAGGCCTCCGCGCTTATGCCAGCGTGAACACGGGTATGCGGTAATCGCGGTCAGCCTCCTTGAAGACGACACGGACCCGTTCACCAATGCGCAACGCGTCGAGATCGCAGTCCACGATGTTCGTCATCATTGTCGGTCCTTCATCAAGGGTGACATAGGCAAGCGCGAAGGGCGGACCGCGCCGCATCACGCTGAAAGCGTAGACAGTGCCAAGGCCTTTCGACTTAAGCCAGGCGGTGTCGTCGCTGAAGCAGAACGGACAGATCGTGCGCGGATAGAAATGCACCTCGCCGCAGGCGTTGCAGCGACGCAGCAACAGGCGTCCCTGTTTTGCCGCGTCCCAAAAGGCCTGCGTCTCTGCACTTGGCTGCGGGGCGGGCATGCGGCGCGCTTGCGTCATCGTTGTTCACTCCCGCTCAAGAATGAGCGTAGCGCTGCCATGCCGGGTAGGCAGCGCCCCACCCGTGCCGTGGGCGAGTGCCAGATCGCAGTTCTTCACCTGCACCCGCGGATGGGCCTCGCCGCGCAACTGGCGCACCGCCTCGATCACCTTGGTCATGCCGCCGCGGTTCGATGGGTGGTTGTTGCACAGCCCGCCGCCATCGGTGTTGAATGGCAGCCGGCCCTGCCCGGCGATGAGATTGCCGTCGGCGACGAATTTGCCGCCCTCGCCCTTCTTGCAGAAGCCGAGGTCTTCGAGCGTGATCAGCACCGTGATGGTGAAGCTGTCATAGATCGACGCATATTTGATGTCGGCCGGCGTGACGCCGGCTTCAGTAAAAGCGCGCGGACCGGACCAGATCGCACCTGAGCTGGTGATATCGACGCGCCCGCCATGCTGGTATTTCGGGGCATAGCCGGAGCCGATCAGCTTCACGCGCGGCTTGTTGAGGCTCTTTGCAATCTCGGGCTTCACGACCACGAGAGCGCCGCCGCCATCGGTGATCACGCAGCAATCGAGCCGATGCAGCGGATCGGCGATGATCGGCGAGTTCACCACGTCCTCGACGGTGACGACGTCGCGCAGCAGCGCGTGCGGATTATGCTGGGCGTGGTGCGAGGCGGCGACCTTGATCCAGGCGAGCTGCTCAGGCGTGGTGCCGAACTCGTGCATGTGCCGCATCGCGCACATCGCATAGAGGCCGACCACCGTCGGGCTGTAAGGCAGTTCGAACTGCGCCTCAGGCGCATCCAACCCCTTGGCCGCTTCCGCTTTGGTGCCGGTCTGCATGCCCTCGGCGCGCGGGCGGCCCGCCAGCGTGATCAGCGCAACATTACAGTTGCCCGCGGCGATGGCTTCGGCGGCGTGGGCGACATGCACCAGGTAGGACGAGCCCCACGACTCGGTCGAATCGAGGTGGCGCAGCTTGAGGCCGAGATAATCGATGATTGATAACGGGCCGGTGCCGGGCCGCTCCCAGCCGGCGACGTCCCCGGCGCAGAAATAGCCGTCGACATCGTTCTTGCTCAGGCCGGCGTCTTCGAGCGCGCCTTTGGCGACTTCGGCGTGGAGCTGGGCAAGCGACTTGTCATCCGCCTTGCGGGTTGGATGCTCGTAAATGCCGGCGATGTACGCCTTTCCTGCGGCACGCATGCCGGTCCTCACCTTGCGACGTATCTTCCCAAGCGCTTGGCGAGACGTTGGCCGCTCGCCCTAAAGCGAATTCCTATCCGATTTGATTGGAGCGCGCTCTTTTTTTCGTGATCGCCTAGCTTTGCGACAGTCCGGCATCAACTCCGTCTGAAAGCCCTTCGATCTCTATGGAACATAACCATTATACCAAATAAGCTCAACCCTCACCTGCGAGATAGGCCGCGTAGGCAGCACAACCGAACAGGCCGGGTTCTTCGCAGGTTATCAGGGAGGTCGGGATGACTTCCAACAGCCGTCGATGCGGCGGATGGGCAAGGAAGGCTTCGCGGAAGGCCGGCGCGTCGATCAGCGTCCCGAGCTTCGCCGTGACACCGCCTGCAACATAGACGCCGCCAATGGCATTGAAGGCGAGCGCGATATTCCCGGCGAACCGCCCGAGCAGGCGCGCGAACATTGCCACGACGGCAAGCGCGGCCGGATCGTCGGCGCGCGCCGCGGCTTCGATCTCGTGCGCGCGCGGCACCGACCGGCCTGGATGGATCGCCCGATAAAGCCGCTCAAGCCCCGGACCGGAGAGGACGGTTTCGGCCGTCACCACCTCCACCTCCTCGGCAATGCGCGCGAACATCGGCCACTCATCGCCGAGCGCCGGCCCGAACGACATATGACCGGCTTCGGTTGGCACCGCGAACCAGGAATGCCCCTCCGGGACAAGCGCGGCGACGCCAAGCCCGGTGCCTGGTCCGAGCACCGCGCGCGGCCCGTTGCGGGCGGGAAGTTCCGGCCCGAGCGGACGCGCGTCCTCCGGTTCGAGCCAGGGCAGCGCCCAGGCCAGGGCCTCGAAGTCATTCAGCGCGCGGACATAGCGGAAGCCGAACCGCCGTTGGATGGCATCGAGGTCGACCTCCCAGGCACGGTTGGTGAGCGCGATTCGCCGGCCGCCGACCGGACCGGCGATTGCCAGCACCGCCGCGTCGGGCCGACGCTCGGCCGGACCGATGTCGATGAGATAGGATTCGATCGCGGCCTCCAGCCCCCCGAGCGTGTCATTGGCAAAGGCAAGCACATGCTGCGGCCGGCTGCTGACGCCGGCGACAGCCAGTCTGGTATTGCTCCCGCCGATATCGGCGACCAGCGTATTGTTCATGCCGTTGATCCTGCGCAGGCCGGCGCGAACTCGCGCCGAAGTTTCTCTCCATGCTCGCCAAGCGCGGGCACCGGCCCGAATAATTCCTCGCGCGGCAATGGCGGAGCAGGATACGACACCGGGCCGGACGGCGCGGTGACGGTGATACGACGCAAATGCGGATGGCGGGCGAATAGCACCAAGTCGCTCACCCGTGCAAATGCGATGTTCGCCGCCTCAAGCTTGGCTGTCAGTGCATCGGCGTCGAGAACGGCGAAGGCCGCCTGAACCCACGCATCGGTTTCGCTGCGCCGCTTCACCCGCTCGACATTGGTGGCAAAAGCAGGGTCGCTGGCAAGCGCTTTATCGTCCAATACCTGGGCAGCGAGCATCCGCCATTCCCGGTCGCTCTGAATCGAAATCAAAATATCGGCCCCGTCCCGGCTCTTGAATACGCCATAGGGCGAGATGCTCGGATGGGCGAGTCCGATCCGCTGCGGCGTCTTGCCTCCCTCGTGCTGGATCAGCGGTACCGTCATCCATTCGGCAATGGCATCGAACAGCGAAATCGAGAGGTCGGCACCCTCACCGTTGCGCGAGCGCGCAATCAGCGCTTCGAGGATCGCCTCATAGGCGGCAAGCCCGGCGGCGATGTCGACGACGGAGACGCCGACCCGTGCCGGCGCTTCCGGGCCGCCGGTCAATGAGGCGAGTCCGGCATCGGCCTGGATCAGAAGATCATAGGCCTTGCGCTGCGCGTGGGGACCACTCTCGCCATAGCCGCTGATCGAGCAGGTGATCAGCCGTGGGTGCTGCTCGCGCAGCCGTACCGGCGAAAAGCCGAGCTTTGCAGCAGCTCCCGGTTTCAGATTCTGCACAAACACGTCGGCTTTCGCGATCATGGCCGCGAGCAATGCCCCGTCCTCGGCAGCAGCCAGATCGAGAACGATCGATTCCTTGCCACGGTTGAGCCAGACGAAATACGCGCTGTCGCCATGCGCAAGATCATCATAGCCCCGGGCGAAATCACCCTCCGGCCGCTCGACCTTGATCACGCGCGCGCCCGCATCCGCGAGCCGGCAGGTGCATAGCGGCGCCGCGACCGCCTGCTCCAGCGATACGACGAGAAGGCCGGAAAGCGGGAGCGTCACGGAACTGGTCTCCACGTCCACTTGGAGCAGATCGGTCTCGCATCGTGCGCGAAAACGGCAACCGGTTTCGCGAAAACACGATGCGAAAACGAAATATAGGGCGGCAGAGCGGTTCAGTTAAATCGCTCGCCGGTCTGGATCGGTCGCGGTGCCCGCCGAAAGGAGGAGCACGACCAAGTGACGAGAGCCACAGCGAATGCCGCACCGAGCGACCGGACTTCGCTGCGCATGGAGCTATCAGCCCCAGACCTCGCGGGCGAGATCGACGATCATCGCAAGCTTGGCCCATTGCTGGTCCTCGGTGAGGATGTTGCCCTCCTCGGTCGAGGCAAACCCGCATTGTGGGCTGAGCGCAAGCTGATCGAGGGCGGCGTATTTCGTCGCCTCGTCGATGCGCCGCTTGATGGCGTCACGACTTTCAAGTGTTCCCGATTTCGAGGTAACAAGCCCGAGCACCACGATCTTCTTGCCCTTCGGCAGGAACCGGAGCGGCTCGAAGCCGCCGGCACGATCGGTGTCATATTCAAGGAAATAACCGTCGTAATTGATCTCGCCGAGCAGCCGCTCGGCGACCGGCTCGTAGCCACCTTCGGAAATCCACTGCGAGCGGAAATTGCCGCGGCAGACATGAGTGGTGACCACCATGTCGGACGGCCGCTCCGCGATCGCATAGTTGATCATATCGGCATAGATGCGCGGCAGCTTCTCCACCTCCTCGCCGCGCTCGCGTGCCTGCTGCAGCTGCTCCTTCGAGCACAGATAGGCCCACACCGTGTCGTCGAATTGCAGATAGCGGCAGCCGGCATCGTAAAACGCCCGCACCGCCTTGCGGTAGGCGCGACCGAGATCGTCAAAAAAGGCGTCGAGTTCCGGATAGACCTTGCTGCTGATTTCCTTGCGCCCACCGCGGAAGTGCAAAACCGTGGGCGAGGGAATGGTCATCTTCGCCACCGCCTTGGTGTTGGCCTTGAGGAACTTGAAATGCTCGATCATCGGATGGCCGGAGAAGCCGACCCGACTGGTCACGCGCAAGCCCTCGGCACGCGTCTGGATGCCGTGGAACTGAATGCCGGAGGCGGCCTGAAATCCCTCGACGCCGTCGAGTTTCTTCAAGAAGTCGAAATGCCACCAGGCCCGGCGGAACTCGCCGTCGGTGACGGCCTGCAGGCCGACCTCTTCCTGGCGGGCGACGATCTTCCTGATCTCGGCGTCCTCGATCTGACGCAGCTGGTCATCGGTGATGGCGCCGCTTTGATGTTGGCTGCGCGCCTGCTTGAGTGCCTCCGGGCGTAGCAGGCTGCCAACCTGATCGGCACGGAATGGGGGTCTTGATCGCGACATTGGTTAACTTCCCTTAAAGCATTTCAGGCGTGGATAGACGCCAGTTCGCCGCTGATGTCAGCTGGAAACGAACCATCACTGCGGTTGTTGCCGCTGCCCGGCGCGCCGCGGTCCCCCTTCGCTCACGCCGATATATTTTTCAAGCGTCTGCTGATCCGAACTCAGGGTGGCGCTGTCACCGGTATAGACGACCATGCCCCGTTCAAGGATCACGGCGCGGTCGGTAACGCCGAGCACCAGATGCGCACTCTGCTCGACGAGAATAGCGGATACCCCCTCTTCACGGGTAATCCGCTTCACCGCCGCCAGCAATTCCTCGATAATGATCGGCGCAAGCCCCTCGAGCGGCTCGTCGAGCAGCACGACTTTCGGATTGAGAACGAGGGCGCGGCCGAGGGCCAGCATCTGCTGCTCGCCGCCGGAAAGCTGATTTCCCATATTGTCCCTGCGTTCGCCGAGGCGGGGAAACAGCGCATAGACCTTTTCCGGGCTCCATGGCCCCGGGCGCGCGACCGCAGTCAAATTTTCGTGCAGCGTGAGCGATTTGAAAATGTTCCGCTCCTGCGGGACCCAGCCCACGCCGGCATGGGCGCGCTGGTCGGGCCGCAGCCGCGTGATGTCGCGGCCGCCCAATCGAATGGTGCCGCCGCGATAGCGTGTTACCCCGACAATCGAATTGACGAGGGTGGTCTTGCCCATGCCATTGCGGCCGAGCAGAGCGAGCGACTTGCCTGCCTCGAGCGCCAAGGTCACGTCGGACAATACGATCGCTTCGCCATAGCCGGCGCGCAGCCGCTCTACGCTTAGAAGGTCAGGCATCGAGAGACTCGCCGAGATAAACCGCCTTCACCCGCGGATCGTGAGACACCTCGTCGGGCGTGCCCTCGACCAGCATCTCGCCGTTCACCAGCACCGAGATGCGGTCGGCAAAGGTGAAGACGATGTCCATGTCATGTTCGATCAGCAGTACCGTCACGTCGGTGGGCAATGTCGCGATGGTCGCCAGAATCTCCTGACGCTCGGCATCGGGCACCCCGGCCGCCGGCTCGTCGAGCAGCAGCAGGCGCGGACGGCACGCAAACGCCAGGGCGATCTCGAGCAGCCGCTGTTTGCCATAGGGCAGGATCGCCGTCTTCTCCCGCATGACGTCGACCAGGCGAAAGCGATCGAGCAGCGCGGCGATCTCATCGACCACGCCGCCCCGGCTGCCGACGGTACGCCACCAATGCCAGCCGCTGCCGCGCCGCTCCGATATCGCCAAGCCGAGGGTTTCGAGCGGCGTCAGGTCGGCGAACAACTGGTTGATCTGGAAGGTGCGCGCCATGCCGAGCTTGACCCGGTCATGCGGCTCGACCGCGGTAATGTTCTTGCCGTCAAGCAGGATCTCGCCGCTCGACGGTCGCAACACCCCGGTCAGAAGGTTGATTACGGTGGTTTTGCCGGCACCGTTGGGGCCGATCAGAGCGTGGCGCGCGCCCTTCTTCAATCGCAGCGACACCTGGTTCGCGGCGACGATGCCGCCGAAGTGCTTTTCCAGCGCCCGCGTTTCGAGCACAAGGGTCATGGCTGGCCTCCATCACCCGGCGACATGCCGAGCGTGCTTGCCTTGCCGGGCCGCCAATTCCCGATGCGCTCGGTAAAGCGGCGAACCGGGTTAAACCAACCGCTGATCCGCTCGCGCCCGATCAGCACGATGAGGACAAGGACGAGGCCGACCCAGAACTGCCAGTACTGCGGCGTGATATTGGCGAGCCAGTCTTGCATATACTTGAAGATCAGCGCGCCGACGATGCCGCCATACAGATAACCGGTACCGCCGATGATCAGGATCAAGAGGCCGTCAGCCGAGCGGTTGAAGGAGAAACCTTCGAGCGAGGCGAAGGCCGTCGTCTGCGTGAGCAGCGCGCCGGCAATGCCGGCATAGAAGGCCGCAATCGTGTAGATCGCGACCAGTCGCCAGTTTACCCCGATCCCGATTGCGGCGGCGCGCAGCGGATTGCCTTTGATCGCGAGCAGCGAGAGGCCGAACGGCGAGCGCACGACCCGCCGTGCGATGGCAAACAGCACGAACAGCACGATCAGGCTGTAGACATAGGCGGTCTGCCCCCACAGATCGAAACGGAATATGCCGAGCACCGGCGCCATGTTCACGCCTTGCAGCCCGTCGGCGCCGCCGGTGATGTTGGCGAACCGGTTGGCGATCTCATGCAATACCAAAGCGATGCCGAGCGTCACCATCAGCCGGGTGAGGTCGGAGCCGCGCAACACCAGGAAGCTCGTGAGGAATCCGAGCAGGCTCGCGACGAGGCCCGCCGCGATCAACGCCAGCACCGGCTCGACAATGATTCCATGTTTCGCCATGAGTCCGGCGGCATAGGCGCCGACGCCGAAAAACGCCGCTTGGCCCAACGTAATCACGCCGGCAAAGCCAAGAATCAGGTCGATCGAGAGAGCAAACAGCGCCCAGATGACGATCTCGGTAAGGATCAGATAGTTCTCCGGCAGGAAATAGATGCTCGCGAAGGCGATGATCCAGAACGCGATCTCGATCAGCGACCAGCGCGCCCGCGCAGTAAGAAACCGGGCGATTTCGGTTGGCAGCGGTTGTGTTATCTCGACCATGACGCGGCTCCCCTCACCGTGCCCGGCCACGCGCAAACAAACCCTGCGGCCGCAGGATCAGCACGACGATCATGATCGTGTAGATGACGAAGGCACCCAGCTTCGGCACATAGTACTTGCCGGCAACGTCGGCGACGCCGAGTAGGATCGAGGCCATGAATGGCGCGGTAATGCTCGACGTACCACCGACAGTAACGACGATCAGAAAATAGATCATGTATTTGAGCGGAAAGACCGGATCGAGACCGAGAATTTCGGCACCGAGCGCGCCGCCGAGGCCGGCCAGCCCCGAGCCGATTGCAAAGGTGATGCCGAACACTGCGCCGACATTGATGCCAAGGCCGCGGGCGACCCGCTGGTCATCGACCGCCGCCCGCAGCTGACTGCCGAACCGCGACCGCATCAAGATGAGCTGGAGCACGACGGTGAGGACCCCGCAGATCGCGATGATCATCAGGCGGTACTTGCTCATCCCCACCCCGGCGACCTCGATTTGGCCCTGCAGCGCTGCCGGGATCTGGATGAATTGCTGCTGCGATCCCATTAAATAATCGACCGCCGCCACCGAGATGAAGACGAGGCCGATGGTGAACAGCACCTGTTCGAGATGACTCTTGGAATAGACGTGGACGTAGAGCGTGCGCTCGGTCAGCGCGCCCAGCAGCGCGGCAAACACGAAAGCGCCGACGAGTCCAACCGCGAACGGCATGCCGAGATTGTTGACGATGACGAGCGCGGCGTAACCACCCACCATGGCGAAGGAGCCGTGCGCCAGATTGACGAAGTTCATCAGGCCGAGCGTGACGGCAAGGCCGCAAGCGAGCACGAAAAGCAGCATGCCGTAAGCAATGCCGTCGAACAGGATGGTAAGCATGCGCGGCCCTTATGTGCCGAGCGTCGGCGCGTATAATCTCTGCTTCGTCAATACGGAGTTTGCTCCGTTGAACGGCGATGGCAACCCGCTCTCGCTGCGCCGGAAAGCATCCGGCGCCTTCCTCCCTAGCGGAGGAAGGCTACGACTGCTGCTGACGGCTTGTTCAACATTGATGACCCCGCCCTCACGTCTCCCCGTCACGCGGGAAAGACAAGAGCCTGACGCCGGGCCATTCCCAACCCATGCGGCAGGCTTCTCGGATCGGGGCGGGCGGAGGGCAATCAACCACACCGTTTCCGTCCCGATCCGGATCGCGACGCGTCGGGTCTCCTCAACCCGCCGGCTTCGCCTTTCCGGGGTCTTTGACGTTCTTGAAGGTCTCGAACTCGACGTTATAGAGCTCGCCGTTCTTCTTCTCGACCTTGCGGACATAGATGTTCTGGATGATGTCACGGGTCTCGGGATCGATCGAGATCGGCCCACGCGGGCTTTCCCAAGCCATGCCCTTGATGGCGGCCATCAGCTTGTCGCCATTGGTGTCGCCATTGGTCTTTTTCAGCGCTGCATAGATGAGCGCCATGGCATCATAACCGCCGACGGCCATGAAGTTCGGCCGCATGCCGTTATTGGCCTTCTTGAAGGCCGCGACGAACTCCTTGTTCAGCTTGGAGTCATGGTCGGCCGAATAGAGATGCGCCGTCACCGTGCCGATCACCTGATCGCCCATGCCGTTGAGCTGGTCGTCGTCGGTCACGTCGCCGGGCCCGATCAGCTTGATGCCGGCCTTGTCGAGACCGCGCTCGAGGAACTGCTTGACGAAAGTCGCGCCTTGGCCGGACGGCACGAAGATGTAAACGGCATCCGGATTGGCGTCGCGCGCGCGCTGCAGGAACGGCGCGAAGTCCGGCGCTGCGAGCGGAACGCGCAGGGTTTCAAGCACGTTCCCGCCGCCTTTCTTGAAGGTGTCAACGAAGTACTTCTCGGCATCGCGGCCTGGCGCGTAGTCCGACACGATGCTCACCACCTTCTTGATGCCGTTCTTCAACGCCCATTGGGCAATGATCGTCGACGACTGCGGCAGCGTGAAGCTGGTGCGCGCAATGTAGGGCGACTTGGTCGTAATGATCGAGGTCCCGGCATTAGCGACAATCATCGGGACCTTCGCTTGCGTCGCCAGCGGCGCAACCGCCAGCGCAGTCGGCGTAATCGCGAACCCAACCAGGAAGTTCACCTTGTCGCGCACAATCAGTTCCTGGGCGAGACGCTTGGTGTTCTCCATGACCGCACCGTCGTCCTTGACGATCAGTTCGATCTTCTTGCCGGCGACGGTGTCACCGTGTTGCTGCATGTAGAGCTTCATGGCGGCGAGCGTCTGCACGCCGGTTGACTGCTGTTGGCCCGTCATCGCCTCCAGCACGCCGACTTTCACCACGCCTGCAGCGAAGGCTGGCCACGTCGCCACTGCACCGAGCGCGGCCGCGGTTATTCCCAGCATCACCCGTCGATTCATCAGATACCTCCCTCTGGTTTAGTGTCTTATGTCGTTCAAGCGAGCCACAAAAACGCGCCTGTCATTCATCTCATACTTTGCCGCTGCACGATATGAATTATCGGCAATATTCTTAAACCTCCAGCGTCAGCAGCAACCGCCTTCAGATCTCGAAGAAAACCGTCTCTGCTTCCCCTTGCATCCGGACGTCGAAGGTATAGACCGCCCGACCCTCGCGCAGGGACTTTGGCGCGATCAAGGTTTCGCGCCGCTCCGCCGGCACCAGCGCCAAAATCGCATCTTCGCTGTTCGCTGCCTCATCAGCGAAATAGATGCGCGTATAGCTTTGCCGCAGCATGCCGCGGGCAAAGACCGCCATCACAATATGCGGCGCCTGCATCTTGTCGTTCAGGCCGGGCACTCTGCCCGGCTTGATGGTGTCGAAGACGTAGCGGCCATCGCGATCCGTCGGCGTCCGGCCAAAACCCTGGAACGCCGTGTTGGGTCGCGCGCGGGAATCGGCGGGGCTGGCATAACGTCCCTGCGCGTCGGCCTGCCAGATTTCCAGCATGCAATCATTGATTGGTGCGCCGTCGCCGTCGAAAACCTGGCCCTCGATCCGAATGCGCTCCCCGCTCGCGTCAGCGGTGACGAGGTCGCTGCCGAACGTGTCTTTCCAGTCGTAGTTCTTGCGCGGCGTCAGGCCGTAGGCAAAGTACGGGCCGACCGTCTGAGAAGGCGTGATCTCGGCCATTCAGCGCTCCATCGGGGTCTGATTGCGCCCGCGCAGAACGATATCGAAGCGGAAGGCCAGCGCCCATTCCGGAATCGTGGCATCAAGATCGAAGGCCGAGATCATGCGGTTGCGCGCCCGCTCGTCGGGAACGGAGTTGAAGATCGGGTCGAACGGAAACAGCGGGTCGCCGGGGAAATACATCTGCGTGACGAGGCGCGAGATGAAGGAGTGCCCGAATAGCGAGAAGTGAATGTGCGACGGACGCCAGGCGTTATAGTGGTTCCCCCACGGATAGGGCCCCGGCTTCACGGTAACGAACTTGTAGTAGCCGTTGGCGTCGGTTTTCGCCCGCCCGGCCCCGGTGAAGTTCGGGTCGAGTGGCGCCGGGTGCTGATCGACCACGTGAATATAGCGCCCGCAGGCATTGGCCTGCCAGATCTCGACCAGCGTATCGGGGACCGGGCGGCCGTCTTCGTCGAGTACATGCCCGTGGACGATGATCCGCTCACCGAGCGGCTCCCCCGCATGCTGCCGGGTCAGGTCTTCATCGCCGGGCTGGACCGCATCCTGGCCATAGACCGGCCCGGTCAACTCGCTCAGCGTATGGGGAATGATGATGAGCGGCTTGGTCGGGGACCGCTTCACCGTGCTTTTGTAGTCGGGATAGAGCCGAGGCGGGAAGGCCCCGAGGCTTTCGGCCGGGAAATAAAATGTCATTTTGGTCCCTGGGCAGTCGTTGTTCGTTTTTTCAAGCTTAAACCTTTTTATCCCCGCTTGTCAGCCTAAAAAAGGCCAATCCGGAAATATTGTGCATCGTGAGCCGGAAATATTGTGCATCGTTGGCACGCCAACATCATGTCACCCGCTCCACCGCCAGCGACACCCCCTGGCCGACCCCGACGCACATGGTGGCAAGACCGAGCCGGCCGCCGCGCGCCTCGAGCGCGTGCACGGTCGTCAGCGCCAGCCGCGCGCCTGACATGCCAAGCGGATGCCCGAGCGCGATCGCCCCCCCATGCGGATTGACCTCTTCGCCATCGTCGGCAAGGCCAAGCTGGCGCGTACAGGCGAGCGACTGCGCGGCAAAAGCCTCGTTTAATTCGATCACGTCGAAGTCGCTGATCTTCAGCTTCAGCCGTTCCATCAGCTTCTGCGTCGCCGGCACCGGGCCGATGCCCATAATGCGCGGCGGCACGCCGGCCGACGCCATTCCCAGAATACGGGCCCGCGGCGTCAAGCCATGCCGGCTCGCGGCCTCCTCCGAGGCGACGATCAGCGCGGCCGCGCCGTCATTGACCCCCGACGCATTGCCGGCGGTGACGGTGCCGGGGTTCCGAAACGGCGTCTTCAGCTTGGCAAGCTGCTCGAGCGTCGTCTCCGGTCGCGGATGCTCATCCTTGTCGACGATGATCGGCCCCGCCTTCTTGTTGGGAATCTCGACGGGCACGATCTCCCCGGCGAAAAAGCCGGAGGCCATCGCCTGGCCTGCCCGCATCTGCGAGCGATAGGCGAAAGCATCCTGATCCTTGCGCCCGATCTGGAATTCTTCCGCGACGTTCTCCGCCGTCTCCGGCATCGACTCGATGCCGTATTGTGCCTTGAGCACCGGATTGACGAAGCGCCAGCCGATCGTGGTGTCAAAAGTTTCGCTCACGCGTTGGAACGGCTCTCCGGCCTTGGCCGTGACGAACGGCGCCCGGGTCATCGACTCGACGCCGCCGGCCAGCGCGAACTCGCATTCGCCCGCCTTGATCGCGCGCGCAGCTTCGCCGACCGCGTTGAGCCCGGAGGCGCACAGCCGGTTGACGGTGATGCCGGGGACCTTGTCCGGCAGACCGGCAAGCAATAGCGCCATGCGCGCGACGTTGCGATTGTCCTCGCCCGCTTGGTTGGCGCAGCCGAGATAGACCTCGTCGAGGGCGCCCCAGTCCGCCTTGAGATTGCGTTCTTTGAGCGTCCTCAGCACGATTGCCGCGAGGTCATCGGTCCGCACCTTGGCGAGGACGCCGCCATAACGGCCGATCGGCGTGCGTACTGCATCGCAGATGAAAACATGACGCATCACCGTTCCCTTCGCTTCGGCCGCCGGCCTGACTGGTTTGGATGCCAAATAAGATACGTTAAATCAAGGGGCTAGCGCGTCGCATGGGCGAGCGTATCAAGGCCGAAGCGACAATCTGCATGATGTGCGAGAAGATCAGATTGCATCCGGCCGATAGTCCGTATCGATGACAATCCTGCCGGCGGCGCGCGAAACGCACGCACATATCTTCTGGTTCTCCGCCTTCTGCGCGTCGCTGAGAAAAACGTCGCGATGGTCAATCCGACCATCGAACGACATAACGGTCAAGGCGCACAGGCCGCATTCGCCCTTGCGACAGTCGGAAATCACTTCGATACCGGCATCGGCTAGCGTGTCGAGCAGCGTGCGATTGCGCGGCACGACAATCTCCACGCCGTGACGCGGAACGGCGACGGTGAAGTCCTCCGCCGGGAAGGCACCGGAGGAACCGAAAGTCTCCCAGCGGAGATCGGTGATCGGGCGGCCGGCGGCGAGCCACAGGCGTCGCGCATCGTCGAGCAACGGCATCGGCCCGCACAGCGCGCAGAGTGCACCCGGCGGCAGCGATGCAAAGGCCGCGGCGAGATCGATGCGCCGACCTTCAGTCGAGACAAAGCACTCCAGGCGGTCGCCGAGGGTCGCAGCCAGATCGCGGGCGAAAGCGAGCTCGTCGCGCGTGTGCGCCGCATAGAGCAGGCGCACTTTTGCGCCGCGCCGGGCGAGCATCTGCGCCATGCCGACGATCGGCGTGATCCCAATGCCGCCGGCCAGCAGAAGATAGTGGGGCCGGTCATAATCGATGGCAAACGAGGTCTGCGGCTCGGTGATCGCGAGCCGCGCCCCCGGCTGCAGGGACCACATATAGAGCGAGCCGCCGGTCGAGTCGGCGCGGCGCTTGACCGCGATGCGGTAATGATCCGGCTGCGCTTCGCCGACGAGCGAATAGGAGCGGGTCTCCGGCAGGCCATCGACCTGCACCTTCACCTCGATATGGGCGCCCGGCTCGTAATGCAAAACCTCGCCGCCCGCCGGCACGATCTCAAAGCTGCGCACGGTCGGTGTCTCGTCGTGGATCGCGCGCACGACGGCGTCAGTCCAGTTGGCGGCATAGCGCATGGTGTTTCCTCAAGTTTCTTGTACGGCTGATCCACCGCCGGCCCTTGCCGGACTTCGGCGGCGGGATCGACTGCGATCATTTCTGAGCGGGCGCGAACCGACGAAACCGACCCCGCGTCCCAACGACCCTGGCGCCGCTCAGACGCGCAGGCGGATCAGCGCTGATCCAGGTACCCGGTCGAGCGCGCCTTTCGAACGCAGCGCCAGCGCCAGATTGCGCTGGGCGAGACGCGAATGCTCTTTCATCAACGCTTCCGCGCGGGCCCCCTCATGGGCCTCGATCGCTTCCACGATGCAGCGATGCTGATCTTGCGCGATCACCAATATCTGCAGAGCCTCCGGCGTCTGCGACTGGGCAAGAACAAAGGCGCTCGGCGAGGCGAAGGGCAGCGTCATGACCCGTTCGAGCTGGCGCTCGATCAAGCGGCTCTCGGCGAGCGCAACGACCTCGCGATGAAAGCGCGCGTTGAGGTCGACATAGTCCGCGAACACCGCCTCTTGGTGCGGCGCCGCGGCGACGACCACGTCGAGCCGGGCGAGGAGATCGCGCAACGGCGCAAGCGCCGTCGACGGCACGCCGCGCTCGGCGGCAAGCCGCACCGCGAGCCCTTCCATCGTGCCGCGGATTTCGAGGGCTTCCCGCACGTCGCGGTCGCTGAAGGCGCGCACCACGAAGCCGCCGGAGGGGATCGATTCGACCAAACCCTCCTCCGCGAGCCGCATCAGCGCCGCACGTACCGGCGTGCGCGAGACGCCGACGCGCTCGACCAGCGACAACTCGGAGAGCCGCTCGCCCGGCTTGATCTGGCCGGACAGCACGAGATCGCGCAGCGCCAGTTCGGCGCGCACGGTCTGCGATTCGGGACGCTCGTCCGATTTCAGTGCAGCTTCGGCCATCCGCCTCACTCCGCCGCCTGCGGGGCCGCAGCGCGGCCGGTCTCGCTTTCGATCATGCGGTCGATCAGGCGACGCGCCCACATCGAGCCACTGTCAATGTTCAGGTTGTAGAAGATACGGCCCGGGTTTTCCTCGATCGCCTTTTGCTGCGCTTCGAGAATCGTTTCATCCTCGCGAAAGATGGTGGCAACGCCCTCGCGCAATTGCGTCGTCAGCGCCTGCTCGTCGAGCCGGTAATTGCGTGCGAAGGCCCACAGATAGCGGCAGGTCGAGTCGGTTTCCGGCGTGATCGTGTTGAGCACATAGCCGTTGACGCCCTGCGCGCGGTCACCTTCCGGTGCGCCGGTGCCGGTGGGGGCGACACCGACATCGATTGCGATCGTGCACGGCGCCTCGAAGCGAATGATCTGCCAGCGGTCGACATTGCCGGGCTTGCCGAGCTGCGCCCGCCAGAACGGCGGCGGCTCGATATCGCGCATCCAGCGGCTGACGGTCGCGGTGCGGTCGCCGCGCGTGGTCTCGAACGGGGCTTCCGCCACCGCGATGTTCCCGATCGAGCCGCCATGGACGAAGGTTTCGTGGGTCAGGTCCATCAGGTTGTCGACCACCAGCCGGTAGTCGCATTTGACCAAAATCGTCCCGCCGTCGCCAGCCCAGGCGGGATCGCGGTTCCAATGCAGGTCCGGCACCTTGCCGGGATCGGCCAGCGCCGGATCGCCCGGCCACACCCAGACGAAGCGGTGGCGCTCGACGACGGGATAGGCGCGCACGCAGGCCGCCGGATTGATCGTCTCCTGCGACGGCATGAAGGTGCAGCGGCCCTGCGGGTTGAAGACGAGCCCGTGATAGCCGCACACCACCTCGTCGCCCTGCAGCCGGCCCCGCGACAGCGGCACCAGCCGATGCCAGCAGGCATCCGCCAGCGCCGCAACCGTACCATCAGTCTTGCGATAGAGCACGATCTTCTGATTGCAGAGGGTGCGCGGGACCAGGGAGCGCGTGATCTCCACGTCCCAGGCGACGGCATACCAGGCGTTGAGCGGAAATTTGGGCTTGTTGACCTCATTCAGGACGGTCATGTTTCCTCCGGGCGCGTATTGTATACAATTAGTGTGCAATATTCCGGATATTGCCAAACACGTCAACGATTTTTGCGGCAACACGCGATAAAGTCCGCGTGATCGTATACACAATGGAT
>CAZTTL010000013.1:0-25847 GCA_964616635.1 uncultured Rhodoplanes sp.
CCCGCCAGATCCAGGGCACGCTCAACGGCCTCGGCGAGCGCTGCGGCAACGCCAATCTCGTCTCGATCATTCCGACGCTGAGGCTCAAGCCGGAATTTTCCGAGCGCTTCGACATCGGCATCGACGATGACAAGCTCAAGAGCCTGACCCAGGTTTCGCGCAAGCTCGACGAGATGCTCAATCGCGCGCCCGATCGGCACGCGCCCTATGTCGGCGAAAGCGCGTTTGCGACCAAGGCCGGCATCCATGCCTCGGCGATCGTCAAGGAGCCCGCGACCTATGAGCATGTCGGGCCGGACCGCATCGGCAACCGCCGCCGGGTGCTGGTGTCGGAGCAGGCCGGCCGTTCCAACCTGCTCGCTGAGCTCGATCGGGTCGGCATCGCCGTCGATAAGGATGATCACCGGATCGGCCGCCTGCTCGATCTCGTCAAGGAGCGCGAGGCGCTCGGCTTTGCCTATGAGTCAGCGCCGGCCTCGTTCGAACTTTTGGCGCGGCGCATGCTGGGGACGGTGCCGGACTATTTCTCGGTGGAAAAATTCGACGTCACCGTCGAGCACCGCATCAATGCCAAAGGCAAGCCGGTCACGGTCAGTCTCGCCGTGGTCAAGGTCAAGGTCGGCAATGAGGAACTGATTTCCGCCGCCGAAGGCGACGGCCCGGTGCATGCGCTCGATCTTGCGCTGCGCAAGGACCTCGGTGAATATCAGAAATTCATCAATGGGCTGAAGCTGACGGACTATCGGGTGCGGATCCTCGATGGCGGCACCGGCGCGGTCACCCGCGTGCTGATCGAAAGCCATGACGAGACCGGCGATTCCTGGACCACGGTCGGGGTGTCAGCCAATATCATCGAAGCGTCGTTCCAGGCGCTGATGGATTCGATCATGTACAAGCTGGTCCGGTCCGGCGCCGCGAAGTGATCAGGGGCCGGTGCCGGTCCGACCGGCGGGCGCGAGGAAGGGGTGCCGTCGGACTACTTGGTGCCGCGGGCGTGACAAGGTCATTTGCGGCCGAACGGCCACCAGGGTCGATGAATCGCCGAACCGGCGCGGGAGCGACGGGCGGGCCGACGCACGACCGCGGGGGCTCGCGGGACGGTTTCGGCGCAATAGGCCTTCGCCGCATCGACGATCGCTGCACTGATCTTGGCCTGATGTTCGGGCGTCGCCATCAGCAATTCCTCGTCGCGATTGATGATTGAGCCGGCTTCCAGGAGTACGGCCGGGATTCTCGAATCTTTCAGGACCACGAGTTGGTCATAGCGATAGACGCCAGCTTCGGCATCGACGAGCTGACGGCGGCGATGGCCCATGATCGGCAAAGTGTAATGCGGTGTGTAGTGCAGGCCGCGTGCCTTCATCTGCAAGCCGAGCAGCCTGGCAAAGGCGAGGCTGTCGCTGCGCCTGGCATTGAAGTTCGAGATGAAGATCGAGTGGCCGCGGAAGCGGTCGCTGAAGTGGTGTTCCTCGCCCTCAAAGGTCCAGGTCTCGAGCATGGAATTTGGCACGGAGTCGTGGTGGATCGAGAGCAGGAGATCGGCCCCGAGTTTACGGGCACGTAGGACGCGCTTGATCAGGCCGCGGTATGGCGGCTCCGCGGTGATCATCAGCACCGTGCGGGGGAAGCCGCCAGCGATGAGATCGTGTTCGGCGATCTTGGCGAGGCGCAGGTTGAAATCATATTCGTGGGCGCCGCGCGCGCTTTTCGCCCCCGGCACCTTCGCGGTATGGCCGACATCGACGACGATCCGGAATTTGGCCGGATCACAGCGCGGGTGACCCGGCGTGGCAGCGGGATGAATGGATGACGTCGCTGCGGGTTCGCCGCGCGCAATCGTCGGGGCGCCGAAGAGGAGACCCGTCGGCAGCATGACGGCAATAACCGCTGCGGCGGCGCGCACCAGCATCATCGAGCGCTCCGGACGTCGGTTCGAACGCGGAAACCTGCGCGAGCCTCAGACGCCAAGCCCTGCAAATGCGGCCAAATTCCAGTCCCGCGCCTCAGAGCATTTTCCGGCGAAGCATGCCCTCGGACTTGATCCGGGGGTGGACGGCGGTTCGCCGCAGAAAATGCGATCACTCAAAGAGAAATAGAGCGAATTCCGATTCCACCAGAACGGAATTCGCTCTTAGTTCAGGAATAGCCGCGCCCGAGCTTGCCGCGGAAAACCCAATACACCGAGATGGTATAGATTAGAATCACCGGCAGCACGACGATCCCGGCATAGAACATGAACTGGAGCGATTGCGCCGGCGCTGCCGCATTGGCCACCGTCATCGAGTAGGGGATCATATAGGGCCAGAACAGGACCGCCAGCGTCAGATAGGCGGTAAGGAAGAACAGCGTCGTGAACAGGAAGGGCATGGCGTCCCATCGCTTGCGGGCGGCGACCAGCACGCCGATGAGAGCGAGCGCGCCGATAATCGGAAGAATGATTGCCAGCTGCTTTTCGACGATGTGGCTTTCGATGCGGTCGCGAATGTCCAAGGTCAGCAGGATCGCGGCGATCAGCACGACGACCACGCCGACGACCAGCCAGGGGATGCGCCGATAGGCCCATTCCTGCAGGTCCCCCTGGCCCTTGAGCACGAGCCAGGAGGCACCGAGCAAGCAATAGCCGGCGACGAGACCGATGCCGCAGAACACCGGAAACGGCGCGAGCCATTCGAGCGGGCCGCCGGAAAACTGACCGTTGGTAACCGGGATGCCGCGGATCATGGCACCGATTGCCGCGCCCTGTACGAAGGCCGCCAGCGTCGAGCCGATGATGAAACTGCCGTCCCAGATCCAACGGCCTTCCACTGTACGCCCGCGGAACTCGAAGGCGACGCCGCGAAAGATCAGCGCCACCAGCAAGAGCAGGACCGGCAGGTAGAACGCCGAGAGAAAGACCGAATAGACGGCGGGGAAGGCGCCGAACAGCGAGGCTCCGACCACGATCAGCCAAGTCTCGTTGCCGTCCCAGAACGGCGCGATCGAGGCCATCATCTGGTCGCGCCGGTCCTCGTCGCGGGTCATGCCGAAGAGAATGCCGACGCCGAGATCGTACCCGTCGAGGATGACATAGATGAGGATGGCGAAGGCGATGACGCCGGCCCAGAATATAGCGAGATGGCTGGGTTCCATGATGCTCACTCCGCGCTGCGCTTGCGACCGGTCGCCGTGGCGGCGTCGGCAAAGGCCATGGGACGCGAAGGCGTGGCGCGGTCCGGCTCGATTTCGTCGGAAGGCCCGTCACGCAGCAAGCGATAGATATAGACCGCCCCGAATGAGAAGACGCTGAGATAGACCAGGATGTAGACAACGAGGGAGACCAGCGCGGTTGGCGCAGCAAGCGATGGCGTGACCGCCTCGCTGGTGCGCAGCAACCCATAGACGATCCACGGCTGGCGCCCGACCTCGGCCGTGTACCAGCCGGAAACCACCGCAACAAAACCGGTTGGGAAGGAGAGGAAAGCAAGCCATAAGAACCAGCGACTGATCTCCAGGCGGTCGCGCCACCACAGGAACAAGCCGAGCCAGGATATCCCCAGCATGATCAGGCCCATTCCGACCATGATGCGGAAGGTGAAGAAGGGAATGATGACCGGCGGCCAGTCCTTCTTGGGGTAGGCTTCAAGGCCGACCTCGCGGGCAGTCCAGTTGCCGGAGGCGATGAAGCTACCGAGCCTGGGGACCTCGATGGCAAACAGGTTGCGTTGTGCTTTCTCGTCCGGGATGGCCAAGAATACTTCCGAGGCAGGCTGCTGGGTCTGCCACCGCGCTTCAATCGCGGCGAATTTCACCGGCTGATATTTCAGCACATATAAGCCGGTGAGATGCCCGATGAAGAGCTGGATCGGGATCAGCACCGCGACCAGGCCGAGGCCCCAGCGCAGCATCACCCGCGCCTCGGCCCAATGCTCGTCCCGCAGCGTATACCAGGCAGCGGTCGCGATCACGCTCATGCCGGTGGTCAAGAACGCCGCGATCAGCATATGCGGCCAGCGGACGCGCACGATCGGCCCGGTGGTAATCGTCCACCAGTCGGCCGGAATGATCTTGCCGTCAACGATGGTGTGCCCGAGCGGGACTTGCATCCAGCTATTGTTGCAGAGAATCCAGAACGACGACGCCATGGTGCCGAGCGCCACCATGCAGCAAGCCAGCCAGTACAGCACCGGCGGCACGCGGTTGCGTCCGAGCAGCATGACGCCGAGGAAGGTCGCTTCGAGCAGGAAGGCGGTAAAGGCCTCATAGGCGAGCAGCGGTCCCTGAATCGACCCCACCTTCTCCGACATCGCGCTCCAATTGGTGCCGAACTGGAACGCCATGACGATGCCGGTGACCACACCCATGCCGAAGGACACGGCGAACACCTTCAGCCAGAAATCGAAAATGCGGCGATAGACCGGCCGGCCGGTGAAGAGATGCATGCCTTCGATGGTGGCAAGCCATGCGGCAAGCCCGATCGTGTACGAAGGAAAGATGATGTGAAACGTCACCACGAAGGCGAACTGGAGACGGGACAACAGGACGACATCATCCAACATCTTCAAGTCTCCGATGCTCAAATGCGACAGCGCGCACGGTCAGTTGATGCAACAGCAGGCCACCCGCCGCGTTGATCGAAATCAGGCGGGGGGCCTTGGCTCGAAGCTGAAAGCGTCGCGAATCGGCTCCATTTTCGCATTGGCGGCGACGAACAGGAATCCTCCGACCAGCCCGAAATTCTTCAGGAACGGCCAGAAATTGTTCAACCAGTCGCTGCCGAGGAACGGATAGCTCCAGAAATTGTGGAACAGGATGGCGGTCACCGCGCAGTAGAAGCAGTACAGCAGCGCGAACTGGCGGCGGTAAATGTTGAAGAGAATGCCGAGCGATCCGAACACTTCGAGGCATCCGCCGAGAACAAGCAGAATCCACCCCGGAATGTGCCATTCTGAGGTAAGGAATGACGCGTTAGCCTGCGTCAGCGCCGTGGGGTCGAAGATTTTGTCGATCGCGCTGAAGGGAAACAGGATGATCAGGCAAAGCCTGGCGAGGTGCGGCAGAATGCGGTCGATGATGCTCACAGGGTCATCCTTTCCTTAGCCGTGCCGGCTTGCGGTTGCCGTGCGATCCCCATCAGCGCGACCGGCGGCTCGAAGAATATGCTGCCTCGGGTGCCATAGGCTCTGCTTCAACACGATCGTTCCGCTCGCCTTTATTGTTGCACGAGACGCATCACGTGGCCGTCGGGATCGAGCACCATGATGGCGCGCGAAAAGCCGAGCCCGGGCGGCGCTGTTACGACATTCGGCGAGACAAAGCGGACGCCGGCGGCGCGCAGCGTGTTGGCCGCGGCGGCGACATCGTCGACCACCAGAGTGGGCTGCCAGTGCCACAGGTCGTTCGCTGTGCTGTCGAGCGGCATCGGCCGGCCACCCGGCGGGGTCTCATATTGCAGAAACTCGATATGCGGCGGGAACGCCGTCGGATCGACCGCGGTGACCAGCACGCGCGCGCCGAACACATTGTCGAGCTGCTCCTGGGTGATGCCGGTATTCAGGCTCACACCACCGACCTTGAAGCCGAGCAGGTCGCGATAGAATTTGAGGCTCTGCTCGGTATTGCTGATCGTGATGGCAGTATGGTCGAGGCCGAGAAACAGCCGGTTGGTGGGCTGATGCCAACGCGGATTTCCCTTGCCTTCGGGAAAATAGATCAGCTCGAGGTCATGGTTGTCGGGATCGCGGAATTTAAGCGCCTTGATGCCGGCGGCGGGGACATTCGAGGCCGGAATGGTCTGCGGCTCGGGCGAGATCTGGCGCACGTGGTTCTTGCGCAAGACGTCATAGGCCTTGTCCATGTCGCTGACCACGATCGCCATGTGCTCGAACCACAGGTCATTGCTGTGCGAGGGCACCGGGATCGGGCGGCCGTCGGGCGGCGCGACATATTGGGTGAGCTCGAGCGTCTGGTCGCCGAGCCGCATATGCACGACGCGCACATTGCTGCCGAACACGCCGCTCAGCGTGTCGTAGGGCATAGCGGTCACGTCGACTTCATCGACCTTCTCGAAATTGAGGACATTCTCATAAAAGGCAACCGAGCGCTCCATGTCGGACACCGTGAAGCCGATCATGGCGACGCGCTTGACGGCGATCGGCGTCGCTTCGAGCGCCAGCGCGGGGGCGGTCCAGGCGAGCGCGAGAACAAGTGCGAGAAGGCCGACATAGCGGGGAAGCATTGATGCGGTGCGGCGCCGCGTCACGTATTTGTGCACGCATGCGAGGATACCGAAGCTTGCCATTCCGATTCCTCCACTGTCCGATCACCGGGGCTAGCGTGGTTTATCAGACTCCTGACGATTGTCACCGGCAGAGCCGGGCAATCCCCTGCGATTTGTCCCGAAGGAGCACTATTTTGCTCCGCTGGGATGACCGAATGATTGCAGCGTCTGTTCGAATGCTGCCGAACGGAGGGGTGACGGTAGATGGGTGAGGCCGATCCGACGGCGCCGAACGCCGAGCAGGTGCGGCTCGATGAGGCCAATGCCGAAAGCAAGGAGTGGCGGCGCTGGGGGCCCTATGTCAGCGAACGGCAATGGGGCACGGTCCGCGAAGACTACAGTGCAGACGGCAATGCCTGGGGGGATTTCTCCCATGACCAGGCCCGCAGCCGCGCCTATCGCTGGGGCGAGGATGGACTCGGCGGCTTCTGCGACACCCGCCAGTTTCTCTGCCTCGGCCTCGCGCTGTGGAACGGCAAGGACCCGATCCTCAAGGAGAGATTGTTCGGCCTGAACAATCCGGAAGGCAATCACGGCGAGGACGTGAAGGAGCTCTACTACTATCTCGACGCGACGCCGACGGCGTCCTATGCCCGCATGCTCTACAAATATCCGCAGGCGGCCTATCCCTACCAGCGCCTGAAGGATGAAAGCGCGCGGCGCGGCAAGCTCGATCCTGAATTCGAGCTGATTGACAGCGGAATTTTCGACGAGGACCGCTACTTCGACGTCGTCATCGAATACGCCAAGGGCGATGTCGAGGATGTGCTGATGCGCATCACGGCGACCAATCGCGGTCCGCAGGCGGCGCCCCTCACGCTGCTGCCACAGGCCTGGTTTCGCAACATCTGGTCCTGGTTCGACGATGCGGAGAAGCCGAAGCTCGCAGCGATCGATGCAAGTGCCGTTGCCATCGACCACGAAGCGCTCGGCCGCTTCACCCTGCACTTCGATGCGCCACAGGCGCTGCTGTTCTGCGACAACGAGACCAACACGCCGAAACTCTACGGCGCGAACGATGTGCAGGGCTATTTCAAGGATGCCTTTCACGACTATGTCGTGCATGGCCGCGCCGATGCGGTGAACCCGGCGAGGACCGGAACCAAGGTCGCCGGCCGCTATGATCTCGACATCGCCGCCGGGGCAAGCGCCGTCGTGCGGGTGCGGCTCAGCGCCGGTGAACGACGCGCCGATGCCTTCGCGGACTTCGACACGATCTTTCGCACCCGCATCGCCGAGGCCGACGCCTTTTATGCCGACATCCAGCGTTACATCACGAACGAGGATATGCGGCTGGTGCAGCGCCAGGCCTTTGCCGGCATGTTGTGGTCGAAGCAGTTCTACAGCTACGATATCACCGAATGGCTCGACGGCGATCCGGCGCAGCCGAAGCCGCCGTCAAGCCGGGTGCTCGGGCGCAATCGAAAGTGGGAGCATTTCACCGCCGCCGATGTCCTCTCGATGCCGGACAAATGGGAATATCCCTTCTTCTGCGTCTGGGACCTCGCCTTCCACTGCGTCACGCTCTCGCTGGTCGATCCGGAATTCGCCAAGAGCCAGCTCATCCTGATCTGCCGCGAATGGTACATGCATCCGAACGGGCAGATTCCGGCCTATGAGTGGAATTTCGGCGATGTCAATCCGCCGGTGCATGCCTGGGCGACGCTGCGCATCTATGAGATCGATAAGGATCGGACCGGCAAAGGCGACCATCGCTTTCTCAAGCGGGTGTTCAACAAGCTGTTGATCAATTTCACCTGGTGGGTGAACCGCAAGGACCCTGACGGCCGCAATGTCTTCCAGGGCGGCTTTCTCGGTCTCGATAATATCGGTTGCTTCGATCGCTCGGCGCCGCTGCCGATGGGCGGCACGCTGACGCAGTCCGACGGCACCTCATGGATGGCGACCTACTGCCTCAACATGCTGCGGATGGCGCTGCATCTGGCGCAGGACGATGGCGCCTATCTCGACATCGCGGTGAAGTTTTTCGAGCATTTTCTGCTGATCGGCGGGGCGATGACCAATCTCGGCGGCGAGGGGCTCGGTCTGTGGGATGAGGAGGACGAGTTCTTCTATGACTGGCTGGTCCCCGCGACCGGCGACGCGGTTCCGCTGCGGCTGCGCTCGCTGGTCGGGATCATCCCGCTGTTCGCGGTCGAAGTGCTGGAGGACGAGTTGGTCGACCTGGTGCGGCGCAGGCCGGACCTCGCGCGGCGCATGGACTGGTACAAGCACTATCGCCCGAAACTCACCGCGCTGGTCTCACGCTGGGGCGAGCCCGGCGCGCATGACAGCCGGCTGATTGCGATCGTTCGCATTTTCCGCATGTCGCGCGTGCTTTGCCGCATGCTCGACGAGACCGAGTTCCTCTCCGATTATGGCGTGCGCGCGATTTCGCGGGTTTATCTCGATCAGCCCTATGTTTTCGAACGCGACAACGTCCATGCGGAGGTCAAGTACACGCCGGCCGAATCGGATTCCGGCCTGTTCGGCGGCAATTCCAACTGGCGCGGCCCGATCTGGATGCCGATCAACTATCTGATCGTCGAATGCTTGCGCAAATTCGGAACCTATTACGGCGATAACCTGAGGCTCGAATGCCCGGAGGGATCGGGCAATATGCTGACGCTGGTGGAGATCGCCGACGAATTACGCAACCGGCTCACGCGCATATTCCTGCGCGACGAGAACGGGCGCCGTCCGGTCTTCGGAGCGAACGAGAAGATGCAGACCGATCCGCATTTCCGCGATCACCTGCTGTTCTACGAATATTTCCACGGCGACAACGGTCGCGGGGTCGGCGCCTCGCATCAGACCGGCTGGACCGGCCTCATCGCCAATCTGATCCACGAGCTGTACGAGCCGGATGAGTAAGGGTCCTCGCGCCGGCAAGTTTGTGCTGCCTGTGCACGCTTCGCTGCAAGCGCGATCATGACGAAGGGGAATTGGCGCCGCCGATCTTACAGCGCCCGCTCGTACCAGACTTTGCTGCGCATCGTCATGTGCACGACCGAAAGCATGACCGGCACTTCGACCAGAACGCCGACCACGGTCGCGAGCGCTGCAGAGCGCGCGAGTCCACGCGAAGCCCGGTGACCTGAAAGGAGGTAATCCGCGACAGCGCTCACGGAACCGCCGTGGGCGCGCTGGCCGATCCGAGCCAACGGGATAGCGAGCCCAGCGCGAATCGTGCGTTACATGCCTTGCCTCAGCTCAGGAAGGAATCGACGGCATGAGTCCCCGGATGGTCACTTACGGCGCCCTGCTTGCGGCCATCGTCTGCGAGGTAATCGCAACCTCGCTTTTGCAAAAGACGCAACAGTTCACCAAGCTCGTTCCCACGCTGCTGATGGTGCTGTTCTACGTGCTGTCGTTTTACTGCCTGTCGCACGCCATTCGTACCATTCCCGTCGGCGTCGCCTATGCGCTGTGGAGCGCGCTCGGCATCGTGCTGATCTCGGCCGTAGGCTTCTTCCTGTTCAAGCAATCGCTCGACCTGCCGGCGCTGATCGGCATCGCCTGCATCGTCGCCGGTGTCGTCATCATCAATCTGTTCTCGAAAACAATGGCGCACTGAAATCGGCGATGCTGAGCGTTGCGCCTGGCCGGTGGCGCCGCAGCATTATCTTGGTCGCGGCAGTAAAACGGGTCCGACCGCATAGGTCTGGACATCGCTCGATAACTCGTCCGGCAGGCTTCGCCAGAGCGCAAACCGGACCAAAGTCCAGCGGGTCGGTTCGCAGGCTGCGACCGAGGCGAGCGCGCCGTTCCTTACATCGGCTTCTGCTGCCGCGACGGCCGAGGCGGCGCAAAAACTGCTCGGCCAGCTTCTCTATTCGCGATTGCTGCCACGCCCTCTTCGGCATCGACGCGCTGGCCAAGAGCTTCGACCACGATGACTTGGCACCGGATTTCGATCTGAAATCAATCCGCAAAGCGGTTGACGGATTGGTTGCGGCACTGCAGACGCCGTTCCCGGATTTCGCTGCGCTTCATCCGGGCTACGCTTGCTGTGACGATTGGCGCGGCAATGGTATAGTATATGAAGTGGGGCGACGAGCCACGGAGCGTCACATGCTCGCCATTCGCAAGCCTCTGTTCGCCGCATGTCTGGTGATGCTGCTGGCCGGTGCGGCCTATGCCGCTTCGGATTGGCTCAAGGGCAGCACCGATGAGAAGTTAAAGGCGCTCGCCGCCATCCAGCCCGGCCTGGGGACAGTGATGATGGAATATTCATACCGCTTCTCCAACGCCTATTACGCCGCGAAGGCCGGCAATTGGCCGCTCGCTGAGTACCAACTCAAGGAGATGCGCGAAATCCAGGAGGTCGGCGAAACCACGCGACCGGAAAAGGCCGATGCGCTGAAGGCATTTGAGCGATCCTTCCTCGACCCGCTCGGCAAGACCATTGAAGCGAAGGACTTCAAGCGATTTGAAGCCTCGTTCAACGCGACCATTCATGGCTGCGACGCATGTCACAGCCAGCAAGGCGTCCCTTTCATCAAATACAAGCTGCCGAGCTCTGCACCAGGGCCGCTGATCATGAAGCCGTAGTGTTGTGGAACATGAAAAATGCGACGCTCAAGCTTCAGCCTTCTGTTCCATTTCACAGGCGTGCTTGTATTGAGCGGGGCCCTGACTGCCGGATTGCTTGAGTTGACACACGCGCAGTCGACGCCGTCGGCACCGTCAACCGATGCCAGCGCACTGCGCGGCAAGAAGCTGGTCGCTGCCTATTGCGCCGGCTGCCACGGCATGGATGGCAACAGCGCCGACCCGCAATACGCAAAGATCGCTGGGCAAAAGGTATCCTATCTACGGGCGCAGTTGCAGGCGTTCAAGAGTGGCGCGCGCAAATCGGATATCATGTCCGGCCCCGCCTCGGCCATCAGTGATGCACAGATCATCGAACTGGCGCGGTATTACAGCCAGCAGACGCGCAAGCCCGATGCCGTCAACGACAAGCAATTGGCCAGGATGGGAGCGCGAATTTACAATTCCCCGCTCCGTGGCATGGCGCCCCCTTGTGCGGCCTGCCACGATGGACGCGATTTTGGGCGTGGATTTGGACCGGGTGGCATGATGGGCGGCGGCATGATGGGCGGCCATATGGGGATGATGATGGGCAACACCGCCAACGTGCCGAATTTGAACGGCCAGCACGCCACATACACGATCCAACAGCTCGACGCCTTCGCGAGCGGCGCAAGACGCGGCACCGTGATGAACGACATCGCTGCCGCGCTGAGCGAGCAGGATCGCAAGGCGGTGGCGGAATACATCTCGGGGCTTCGCTGAAGACGCCGCTCCCGGATTTCGCTGTGCTTCATCCGGGCTACGCTTGCTGGACTTCATCAGCCCGATGCGGGAGGGGAGGTGATGGCAACGTTCCCTTCCATTGCTCCTGGATTGCGCTGCGCTCCATCCGAGCTACGCTTGCTGATGCGCCGTACGCGCGAAACCGCCGTATGGATTGCCGGGTCACGCACCTTCCCCGCGGCCCGGCAATGACGACGAAGGGTTTTGGGGCCAGCCACTACTCCGCAGCCACGGTCGCCGGACGAAGCCGCGGTTCTGGAATCGGTAAATCATTATCGCGCGCCGCATCGAGCCAAGCTTTCATGGCGACACGCAATTCCGCGACGGCCTGTTCCGGTGTTTCAGCGAGGGCTGAGCACGACTTCAGGTCGGGAGCATCGGCCACCCACATGCCGTCCTCCTCGGACCAGAATACCAGAATAATGTAGCGGTTCGTCATTTCTCCTCGAGGGTCAGACTGAACTTGCACTCCACGTTGACATCTGGTGTTGCCTGCCAGATGGTCTCATCGTTGCGCATGCTTTATCGATTGGCCAAAGCGGCATGTCCCGATGCCGCGCCATTGGGCTGGTATTCGAACTTCCCGGCTCTGCTACGCGAGCGCATAGAGCCGGGACTTGCCTTCTTGTAACGTTGAAATCGCGGTCATGGGGGAGAGCGCCGTGAGCGTGCAACTCGAAGAGGCCACTGAGAGGCTTCGAGAAATGCTACTTGATGGTGCGTTTTCGCCTGGCAAAAAAGTGCGCGAAAACAAAGTTGCCGAAAGGCTTGGGGTGTCTCGGACCATCGCTCGGCTTGCCATGAGCGCCTTGGAGCACGAAGGTCTGCTAACGCGCGAGCAAAATCGCGGCTCGACACTGCGAGCGTTCACCGTGAGCGAGATTGTAGATGCAATCGAGGTACGCGGCGAACTTGAGGCCATGGCGGCACGGGTCACGGCGGAACGTGGTCTGAAGGAAGAGGCGCTTCAATCATTTCAGGACGCGATTGCTCGCGCTGAAAACCTTCTGATCACCGGAGTGGATGATGAGGAACACCGCCGGCAATGGGCAAAGATGAACCGCGAATTCCACGAAACTTTGATCCTTGCGTCCGGCAACCTAGCCATTGCCGTTGCCGTGCGCCAGATGATGACGCTTCCCCTTGTGCCGCCGGAAGCGATGATATTTGATGTGAGCCATCCGGATTTGAACCATACGCAACTCGAACGATCTCATGTCGACCATATTCGTATTGTCGAAGCAATCAGGGCGGGCCATGGTCATCGAGCTGAAAGTCTGGTTCGCGAACACACATTCCGAGGCGCGCAAAACAAGCGGCTAAATCTCACCGATCCGATGGCGCTGGAACGCGCACGTAAGTTACCGGGCGGTATTCTCATTGTGCCGGATCAGACTCGCCCAGCTCGAAAAAGGAACCGCCGTTCCTCGCCAAAAAGCTGACATTGAGGGCTTTCGGCAGGGAAATCTCACCGAGATAAAGTGGCCCCGGGGCGCAGCTACCCAAGTCTTAATCGATCCCGTCCGCTCGCATTCAAATGCTTGACGCTCGCAAGAGCTCGAAACCGGCATCAAGCAAAAGCATCTCTGCTGATGCCTCCTCCAGCGAATTCATGCCCAACATCCCCATGACGATTTTCAGTTCTGTCTGGAGCAGATAGGCATGCATGATCGTTCCGATGTCCAGCGGCGGTATCGCTTCGATAACCTCCCCGAGCTGGGTCAGGAACGAACTGCTCAACACCATCGGATTGGCGCGCGCAACGCGGCTTCCGCGAGCACGAGATCGCCCCTGTAGGCGGTCAATGTTGATATACCCATCGGCGATGCCGAACGGCGAGGAATACTCCCGTCCCAAAAGAGATCTGACGCCTGCTGCCTATGCCGACCTCAGCGTTCCCGGAATGCAACGGGACGGGACGCTGCGCTACATCGCGGGCTCCGCGCCCCGTCCCGTTGCATCACCGAGCCATCAGGGCTCAAACGACGTCAGGACTCTACTCATCGGCGGATGAAACAAAGGGCTCAGGTCACATCGGCGCACATCGCATGCAATTACGAATGCAAAATGCCCATATATTGGTTGACAGATACGGCAAAACTGCTTAAATGGCATGCAATTTTATGGAGGGATGTGGGGAAAATTTACGGTGGGTCTGTCCTGGTCATCGTGATCCCTAGAAGCGAAACTCCTCAATCAACCCTGTTTTACCGCGACCGAGAGTCAGCACATGGGGAACGCCACTTACGTGCAAGACAGCCGAACGTCGCCAAAATGCCTTTCAATTGACTTTTGCGAAGTGCTGGAGGCCGGTTGACGGCGTCGAAGCCAGCATTGTCGCGATAAAATACCTCGCTGTTTTACTGGCGATGTGCGCAATAGGCACCTCTCTCCGAAACAAATCTTTCGGCAAAATGGTGCTTCAAGTCGTCATTCCAAGTGTTCCCACTCCCTTCACGGATCGGACTTAACTCAACACGAAGGAGGAAGTGATGAGTATGAAACTTGGCCTTTTCGCTGTGGTTGCTATGGCGTGTTCAGTGGCTTCGGCAAGCGCGGAAGTTACTCTGCGATTTTCAGACTATGGTCCCAACCGGGGTGCGCGCGCTGAAGCGTTGGAATGGTTTGCTTCGCAACTGAAAAGCCGAACCAATGGGCAGGTCAAGATCAACTTCTACTGGGGTGGTTCCCTTCTGAGCGGAAAGGAAACGCTCGGGGGCATCGCCAGCGGAGTAGCTGACATGGGCACCATAGTCGGCTTTTTCACGCCCAAGAAACTTCAATTCTACAATATCGGCGATCTTCCCGTGAAAAACAGCGATATGCGCGTCGGCATGCGCGCAATGTACGATTTGTCGCGGGAAAACCCGCAGCTGCAAAAGGAGTTCAAGGATGCCGGCGTTCGCTATGTTACCAATTATACCACGGGTCCAGTGCAATTGATCTGCAAGCGTAAGGTTTCGAACCTCGACGACCTGAAAGGCCTCAAGATTCGCGCGTCGGGCCCCTATAGGGATACACTCGATCGCCTAGGTGTTCAAGCTATCTCGCTCAGCCAAGCCGACGTGTACCAGGCTTTGGACTCGGGCTTGGTCGACTGCAATCAGGGTTATTACTACCAGTTTCTGGCTTATCGCCAAAACGAGGTCGCGCACAATGTCTTGGAGCTCAATTGGGGACAGAACATGTCGTTTGGTGTCGCGATCAGTCCTGCCAGTTACAACCAGATGACCGACGAGCAAAAGCGGGTATTCGATAAAGTCGCATCAGAGTTCATCGACCATCTCGCCGATGCGATGGAAGCAGAGAACAAGGTGGCAAAATCTAAGATGCAAAACGCCGCTGACAGTGCGAGCATCACTGTTAGACCCATCACGGAAGAGGATGCCGAGAAGCTCGCGAAAGCGAGCCGTGTTTCCATCGACGACTGGATCAAACGTGTCGGCAAAGAAGGTTCCAGCGTCTTGGCTGATTACGAGCAGAACATTAAGAAGCATTCCGCACAAAACCACTAAATCAAATGCAGCAGAAGTCTGACGAATTAGCCGCCGTTTCGCCCTCGCGGGCGGAACGGCTGCTGGCCGGAATTTCTGTGGTTGGCCTGTTCACGATGGCCGTGATTGTGGCGATCAACGTGGTCAGCCGTTGGCTGTGGTCCGCCCTGATTCCCGATGACATTATCTTAATTCAGGAGTTTATGGTTATCGTCATCTTGTTTCCTCTCGGCGTGGTTACTGCGGCGCGGGAGCACATCCAGGTGGATGTTTTCACCCTGTGGCTGCCAAGGCGGATACAGAACGGTCTATCTGTTTTGGAGCAATGTGTGGGGTTGGCATTCATTGCCGTACTAGCCTGGGCGGCGTGGAGGGGTCTCATGGATGCTTGGCGCACTCAGGACTACTATTCCGGCACGCTCGATGTGCCGATGTGGCTCGGGCATACCAGCTTTTTCGTTGGCATAAGCTTCTTTCTTTTTCGGCTTGTCCTGATGCTCTTTCGCGATCTGCGTAAGCTGTTTTAGCCCTGGAAAGTTCGATGCTTGCTTATCCGGTCAGGTCACACAGGGAATAGGGATAGGGTCATGACTTTGAAGAAGCAATGCTGGCCTTAAAAGCCGGAAAGAAGGTGCGTCGTCGGCAATGGTCGCGCGAAGTAATCACAACCCGTACACCTCCGCTCAAATACCCCGCTAATGGGTCGCAGACGGCTTTCTCAAGCCTGAATGTGCTTCGTTCTAGACTGGGGCATCATCAACGGATGGCGCGGCCAGATTAGGGGTGCGAGCGATGATGCTCCCGTTCGCGACGGTTGGCTATACATCCCGATCCGCGAGAACCGGGCCGCTACGGATTGGGAACTAGCCCGATAGGCATGGTTCGATGGATCCCGTATTTCTTGCCAGCGTGGTCACGATCGCCGCAATATTGCTGCTCGTTCTACGCGTGCCGATCGCTTATGCGCTGGGTGCAAGTGCCACGCTTGGCCTGATACTGTTCTTCAGCTGGCGCCCCGGGCAGGAAGCGGATTTTGCGCGCGGTCTGGTTCCGTCGTTGAAACTCGTTGAAGCGACGACCTACTCATTCGTCCACAACTACCCCTTGTCGATGATACCGATGTTCATCGCACTCGGGCATGTGGCCTATCATGCCGAGATCACGACGGACCTGTATTGGTCTATGCGCGTATTGTTGCGTCGACTTCCAGGCGGTCTCGCCATGGCGTCGATTACCGGTTGCGCGGGATTTTCAGCGATCACAGGATCGTCCGTGGCGTGTGCCGCAGCCATGGGCCGTATCGCAGTGCCCGAAATGATCCGCTTCAACTACAGTCCCCAACTTGCGGCAGGCGCGGTAGCCGCAGGCGGAACGCTGGGTTCGCTCATTCCCCCAAGCCTGTTGTTCATCATCTACGCGATTTTCACCGAGCAATCGGTCAACGGGTTATTTTTGGCAGGCGTGGTCCCGGGAATGTTATCGCTCGCGGGCTACTTACTGACCGTTTTGATATGGTGCCGGCTCAAGCCGCAGGATGCGCCCAGTTTGGACGATACGGTCACCGCGGAAGACCGTGCGCGGGCCTTGTTGCGCCTTTGGCCGGCCGTGTCTCTGTTTTCCGTCGTCGTGGGCGGTATCTATCTCGGCATATTCACTCCGGCCGAGGCTGCCGCCGTCAGTCTGATCATCGCGCTGCTCATTGGATTTGGTCGCCGTCGTTTGAGCCTTGAGAAACTGATTGAGACCGGTCTCGAAACCGTGCGCCAGACATCGATGATCTTTCTGGTTGCCATGAGCGCGAAGCTTTTCACCATTTTCATTTCCCTAACGCGGATCACACCGATAATGCTTCGGTGGTTCGAACATTTCGATCCGCCCTTTTATGTCGTTCTTCTCTGTATGGTCCTCTTCTATCTCCTCCTTGGCACATTTCTGGACTCAATCGGCATACTCGTGCTGACGCTGCCCTTCACCGTTCCCTTGATGTCGAACTACGGTGTCGATCTGATCTGGTTCGGTGTGATCGTCGTCAAACTTCTCGAGATCGGTTTGATTACACCGCCGGTCGGATTGAATGTTTTCGTCATAAAGAGCGTCACACCAAAGGAGGTGACAATTGCGACCGTTTTCAAGGGCGCTGGGGCATTTCTGCTGCTTGACTTCGTCGTTCTTGCTCTACTGCTGACAATTCCCGACCTGTCGCTTTGGCTTCCGTATTCGGCGTTCTAGCCTAAGGGAGTTTCTACCAACGGTATGCCTCCCGCACCTGTACGCTCCGCACAGTCAATTTAATTTACGGGGTCTCCCTCCGCGATCCCAAGCCGCCTAAAGGCGTGGGGTTTACTGATCCCCTATCGGGGACTCTAAATTCTTAGTACGTTCGTCTCTCAATCCGAAGGTCTCTCACTGGGACAAGGCACCAGTACCTTTCCTGGATTCATGATGCCTTGCGGGTCGAGTGTATTTTTAATTTTTCTCATCAGAGCTAACTCTACGGAAGATTTAACCTTTTCCAGCTTCTCGACCTTTGCCTGGCCAATCCCGTGTTCCGCCGATATGCTGCCGTCCATTGACAGCGTGGTATCGTAGACAGCCGCGCTGATCCGAGCAGTGTAGTCGGGGTCGTCCCACGCGTGCGCGCTACCCTCGCGCGGATCGGGTTGCAATACACGGAAGTGTATGTTGCCATCGCCGATATGTCCGTAAATGCAAAGTCTGCCTTCGGGAGCGATGGCGTGCACCTCGAGGCTGGCTCGAGCGATGAAATCAGGAACATCTGCGGGCGATACCGCGATGTCGTGGTCAAGGCATACGCCCTCCGGCTTCCTTGATTCACCGATGGCGTGGCGTATACGCCACATCGTCGCCCGCTGCCTTTCGTTCTCCGCGAGGACCGCATCCAAAATGGCGCCGCGTTCCAAGGCCTCAGCAAGCTCCGTTTCAAGGATTTCGCGCAAAATGTCCTGATTATCGCCAGCGGAGCATTCGACGAGCAGGTACCACTCGTGAACGTTCTCCATTGGATCGGAAAATCCGGGAACATTGCGCAGAACGAGCTGTAAAGTCGTGCGCGACATCAGCTCGCACGCCGATACTGCGTCGCCGGTTGCCGTACGCAGCCTTGAAAGTAATTCCATCGCTTCGCCGACATTGGAAAGTCCGACCAGAGCGGTCTGGAAGCCGTGCGGTTGCGGGAAAAGCTTCAGAACCGCACAGGTGATAATGCCGAGCGTTCCTTCCGCGCCGACGAATATCTGCTTGAGATCGTAGCCGGTATTGTCCTTGCGCAGCCCCTTGAGTGTGCTGAGGATCTCACCATTGGGGAGCACCACTTCCAGTCCCAGCATTAAGTCGCGCGCATTGCCGTACCGAAGCACCTGAACGCCGCCGGCATTCGTAGACAGAGCGCCTCCGATCTGCGCGGTCCCCTCGCTGCCGATGCTGAGCGGAAAGTACCGATCTGCCTCCTCGGCCGCCTTCTGGATTTCGAGGAGCGTACAACCCGCTTCGACCGTGATTGTATTGCCCTGGGCAGAAACGGCCCGAATAGCGTTCATACGTGAAAGTCCGAGAACAATCGCAGCGCCCGTTTCATCTGGGGTCCCACCGCCAACAAGACCTGTGTTCCCGCCTTGCGGAACGATCGGGATACCGGTGCGCGCGCAAACCGCTACGATGGCGGACACCTCTTCGGCCGTCTTCGGCATTACAAGAAGACATGAGCGACCGCGAAAGCTCTTGGTCTCGTCGACGGTATAGGCCGAGAGTATGCCGAGATCCTCGCTCCATCCTTTCTCGCCGACGATCCGCTGGATTTCGGCCAGTTCCTGCGTGTGGCCATCCAGCCGTGATCGATCTGTCATTTTACCACCCTGCCAGAGCCGCGTGTCGCTTCGTTATTTTTTGGTTCTGGAGGCGTTCGCCAACCGCAGCTTGAAGTCACCGTCGTGGTCTATCTCCACCATCGAGATATCCCTTTTGTCCGTGAGCTCCTCCATGAGGCACACGACCGGATGGGGTTTTGGTTGTGAAACGATCGGTTTGCGGTTCTTCTTAAAATTGTCATAAGCGGCTGGGTTCAGAAACAAAAATAAAAGCAGGTCCTCGTCCGATTCGAATGGGCCATATTCCTCTCGGACTTTGGGTAGCGCGGGTTCATCGAGACCCTCCAGCGGATCGATGTCGCCCCCATTACCGGCAAGGCGGTCCTTGATATTGGGATCGAGCGGCGCAATCGGTGCGCCAAAGGCGCCACGCGCATAAAGGCGAAGGGCCTCGGGCGGATTGGCGTAACGCTCGCCCTGGATGACGTTCATCACCGCCTGGACGCCCACAAACTGGGAGAATGGCGTGGACATGTGCGGATAGCCCAGTTCCTGACGCACCCTTGCTGCTTCCTCGAGCACATCGGGCAGTCGGTCCTCCAATCCACGATCTTCCAACTGCTGAATCAGGTTGGAAAACATGCCGCCCGGGATCTGATGGCCGACATAGCGCTGATAGAATCCAGGATCGAAAGGTAATTCCTCGGGGACTTTCTTTCCTTCCTTATGCGCGACCCAATAAAACCAGTCATCGATTTGCTCCAGACACGCATCGTCAATATCGACCTCCCGGCTTTCTTCCCGCGCCATCTGGGCGATATCGAGCGCGGCGGGCAGCGCGGATCCCCAGGCGAGCGGGCGTGCGGCGGTCCAGATCACGTCAACATCGGCCCGGATCGCCTGGCGGCAAGCTTCCCGGCCCAAGCCAGCGGTCGTGTGGCAATGGAAATGCAATTCCACATCGCCGATCGCCTCGCGTACGCTCGAAAGAGCGGAGTGCGCGCGTTCGGGCCGCATCACACCAGGTGAGTCAGAAATGACGATTGCATGCACGCCCCGATCGACAAATTCTCGGGCCTTGCCGGCAAGATATTCGTCGGTATGCACGGGACTGTCATTGAAGCCGACAAATCCCTTGACCTTGAAACCCAGACGCAAGCCTTCCTGGAGCAGGTAGTCCATGTTGCGAAGGTCGTTCAAGCCGTCGAACAATTTGAAACTGTCGACACCGTTTCGCAGCAGAGTTTCGAGGTAAAGCGTCTGCACGTCGTAGGGTTGGGCCTTCCAGCTCCAGAGATTGCGGGCGCGAATGAGCACGTCGAACCGGGTCTTGGGCATTTTGGCGCGCAACAGCCGCATACGCTCCCATGGGTCCTCGTGCAAAAACATGGCCGCAGATTCAAAAGTCACCCCGGCTGCGACGCAAACGGTGTCGAAGCCCGCCTCATCGATAATGTCCGCAATCGGCAGCATGCTGTCCGTACGCATGCGCGTCGCCCATAGCGATTGCTGAGCGTTGCGGAGTGTTTCATCGAGAAGTTTTAGCTTTTTCAAAGTCTAACTCCTGCCGCGGCAAAACCTTCTCCGCCCATTTCTTAACTGGTCCCCAAGAGCAAAAGCACTTCGTCCTTGGCCACCGCTTGCTGGTTTTCGACGAGAATGGAAACGACGACGCCATCGCAGGGTGCTGTAACGGATGTGAAGAGCTTCATAACCTCGATGATGCCCAGTTGATCGCCTTGCTTGACTTTGCTTCCAACCTCCACGAATGGCGGCCTGCCGGGTTCCGGGGCCGCGTAGAAGACACCGACCATGGGCGCATTGACGGCAGTGGCATCTGGAAAATCGGCGGCTTTGGCGGAGGTCTTTCGTGTAGTGTCGGAAGTTTTCGGCTTTGCCTGCGCATCAGAATTGGTGCCGGTTGCGATGCCTGGCTTCGAAGGGGCAGCGGCTTGTTCGGCGAATGGAAGCTGGAAGGCGTCTCGCTCGACCTTGATGCGCGTGCCGTTGCTTTCGAAATCGAAATTGATGCCATCCGATGCATTGATCAGTTTAAGGAGCCGAAGCACGTCCCGGTAGGTCAGTTCGCTCATTGCTGGCTCCGTTCGAGACGGGCAACAAAATCCGGATCATCGAGCAAGGTCTCCACCCAACGTGTACTGACCTGCTCCGATTGGAATTCGGGCCGCTCGATAATAGCCTTTAAAAATGGCAGAGTGGTCTCGATCCCAGAAATTCTGAATGCTGCAAGGGCTCTACTCATGCGCTTGAGCGCATCGTTCCGATCTGTGCCGGTTACGATCAACTTGGCCAGCATGGAATCATAGAACGGCGGAACCGTGTAGCCGGAATAGCAATGGGTATCGAGGCGGATGACGTCCGAAAGCTCCGGCGCGTGCCATTCGGCAATCTGCCCCGGCGAGGGGCGGAAACTCTCCGAGGCCGCCTCCGCATTGATCCGACACTCGATGGCGTGACCCTCCAGACGCACTTGCTCTTGTTTGAATTCGATGCGTTTGCCCGCCGCGATTTTGAGCTGTTGCGCGACCAGATCGATACCTGTGATCATTTCCGTGACTGGGTGCTCGACCTGGATGCGCGTGTTCACCTCCAGAAAGAAGAATTCGTCCTCATCCTGATCGACAATGAATTCGACTGTCCCCGCACCCTCGTAACCCACCGAGCGCGCCAATTCGACCGCCGCGCGGCGCATGTTGTCGACAAGGTCCGCCGGCAGCGCTGTCGCTGGTCCTTCCTCGATGATTTTCTGATGCCGTCGCTGCAAGGTGCAATCGCGTTCACCGAGATGGATCACATTGCCGTGGCAGTCGCCTAGGATTTGAACCTCGACATGCCGTGCGCTGCCGATAAAGCGTTCCATATAGACCGTGTCGTCGCCAAACGCAGCCTTGGCTTCGGCTCTAGCCGTGTCAAATGCGCTTTTCAGTCCGTCATTGGCCCGGACCACCTGCATGCCGCGGCCGCCTCCGCCGGCCGCCGCCTTAAGCAGAATTGGAAAGCCGATGGAATCAGCCGCCGCCTCAGCCTCTTCATAATTGGTAACCTCGTCGCGGCCGGGAACGACGGGAACGCCCGCACTCTTTGCCAGGGCACGTGCTTTGATTTTGTCGCCGAGGCGGCGGATCGTTTCCGACTTCGGCCCGATAAACGTAACACCGTGCTCAGCACATAGATCCGCCAGCCCGCCATTTTCCGCAAGAAACCCGTAACCGGGGTGCAAGCCATCGCATTGCGTGCCCACGGCTGCGGTAACTACGGCGTCGATATTGAGATAACTGTCGCTCGATGATGCCGGCCCTATGCAGATTGCGCGGTCGGCCATTCGCGCGGCCATCGAGTCCTGATCCGCTTGTGAAACACCGACCACGGTTTCAAGCCCCGCCTCCTGGCAGGCCCTGATAATCCGGACCGCTATTTCGCCCCTATTGGAAACGAAAATCCGGCGTAGGCTCATTGCGGCGCGCCCATTGCTTTCGGGACGCCCGTCTGATCTGGCATCTTATCCGCAGCGTTGGCACGGATCTGAAAAAGCGGCTGCCCGTAAGCAACAAACTCGCCTTCCATTGCCAGCTTCGCAGCGATTACGCCGCTCACACCCGTTCGTACTTCCGTCTCACCATTCAGTGTCCTGACGACACCGAGAACTGTACCTTCACTTACCGTCAGGCCGGCATTTGCGTGATCCGCCGCATGATGGAAGTACCCCACAGACGGTGAAACGACGGCGTCAAACGAAGCACGGCCATCGATGCTATCTTCGCCGCCTTGTGCCGCCCGAGAGAGCGACAATGCGGTCGAGCCGAGTTTGAGGTCCAGGCGGCTGAAGCCGGAATCGCGAAATGCCCGGACAACCCGTTCGACGTCGGCATCCGTTAGGGTGCCGGGCCCGGCCTTCGAGGTCGAAGGCTCCAGGCTCATACGAGGATTTCCCCGTCCTTGGCGACAACATGCTTATCGTCGACGATCATGGTGACGCGGTCGCTGATCCCTTCGAGACGCAGCTTGCTGACGACATCGCCGCGATCGGCACCGTGACCTATGCCAAAATGCATGGCCCCATAGCGCTTTTTCTCGCTGCGCATATTGCCGGTATGCGGCGGACATTTGCGGTTCGTGCCAATGGAGATTTCCCCACCAACGAGCATCGAATTCTCATCACCGAACTTTTCCAGATAGCGGCGGATCTGCGCCGCTTCGTGTCCACCGGAAATATCGACGACTTTCCCCTTTTGGAGCTCAAGTCTTACTGGTTCGTGCCAATTGCCCGCGGGATACTGTCCTGTTTGGTCCCACACGACGACACCATTGGCCGTACCCTGAAGCGGTTCGACGTGGAACTCGCCAAAGGGCCATGTGCCAGGGCTAACCCCGAAGCGCCCGGTTTGCTTGTCTCTTTCAAACGGGATCGCCCCCCAGCGCCGGGCGAGCGCGCCCTCGGGATAGCCGGTAATATCGGCCGTCAGATCGGTTCCCGAAGCTGTCTTCACCGTTACGGACGTGCCGGCATCGAATACTTCACCCAAACGGCGCTGGATGTCGCACATCTCGATGACGTCCGCTTCGGTGCACGAGCCGCCGCCTTCGATCAGAATATCCTGATTAATCTCTTCCCAGAGCCAGATGGGGGTTTTACCCTTGGCGCCGCCTTCCGATCGGATAGAGCGAAGGCCCGGCGTGCCGCTGTTCAAAGCTGTCGTGGTCAGCGCGATCACAACGTCGGCCTCCTTGGCCGCGCCTATGGCGAGCGGAGAAGGATCGGCGCAGTGATATTCCCGCTTGGGGTAAAGGCACATGCACACCTCGGCTCCTTTGCTGTGCAAGGCTCCCATCATCGCCTGCCAGATCAGCGGATCCATCTGATCGTCCGTCAGGATGAGGAATTTATCTCCCGACTGGACGTTTCGGAACGGATACTCGAAAGATTTCAGCATTGAAATCAACCGGGTATGCGGCGTCCCATAACGCGAAATCGATTCCATGCCGTCCCCCCCTTACACAAGGTCGTTTTCCGGGCGGAAAACTCCGCCATCAATCCGGAAAATTTAGCATGCTTTGTAGCCTTAAATCACTGTCACCAACAAATGCAATGGCGATTTTGCACGCATTATTGGGGCACCTCAGTCATATCCTACCAGCACCGATGTGACAGACTAAGCTGCTAGTATAACTGAAGATTTCCAGCTCATCGTAATTACCAAGGCGTGAATGAGAATGAAATCCTGATGCGGAGCCGCCGGCGGCGACGCTTCCGGTTCGCGCGTTGCGGTATCTGTATTACTCAAAGTGACGTTCACCCGAACGTCGAATTCCGGGCCCTCAACCCCGAGCACCGGGGCGGCGAGGTTACCTTGGGCGACGAAGCTTCGTTCTCGCGCGCCGCGTCGTCGATTTAGGCAATAGTGCCCGCATGGCGGATCTGCCGGCCGGATTCCATTTCTAGGCAACGATCACCGAGCATCGTACAGCTATTGTCGCTATGCATGCTGGCGCAATCAAAGGATGGCCAGTTCGCTACCGGTATCCGATGGAAATGGATAATTCGCCCAGTTGCGGAGAGGCCAGATCAAGGCGGTCTCCGGGAACAACCGGGCCAACGCCGGCCGGTGTGCCGGTCATAATGACGTCGCCGGGCAACAGCGTATAAAACGCCGAGCACATCTCTATCAGTTCCGGTATCGAGCGAATAAGCAACCCCGTGTCCGCTGCTTGCCTCGCCTCGCCATTCACCGTCAGTTCGAAGGCAATCGAGGCCGAGTCCGCGACCTCGTCCGCGGTCACCAGCGCGGGCCCCAGGACCGCAAAGCCATCGCAGCTCTTGCGCATCGACCGGTCCTGCCTGCCGCGTACGGTCATGTCGAAGGCGAGGGAATAACCTGCGACATAGGACATTGCCTTGACGGCCATTACATCCTTTGCCGACTTGCCGATGATCACGGCGACTTCGGCCTCGTGGTCGACCCGCTCGGCCCAGCGCGGCAGCTCGATTGTCGCATTATGCCCGCACAAGGCCGAGCCGGCCTTTAGGAAACATCCGATCTCATCGATCGGGAAAACCTTCCTGCCTTGGTGCAGGCTATGATACTGCTGGGCTTCTTCAACATGCGAGTCATAGTTTACGGGCGCCCCGATAATCTTCGATGGCATGGCCACCGGCGCCTCGATCAAAACCGAAGCCGATGCGACCCGCTTGGCGAAGGGCAGGATTTTTTCGACCCGTGGCCGGAGATCATCCAGATTTTCGACAACCGGATCGCTCAATCCTCGCGCCCAACTGAAACGGGGCAGATCGTTCAGCACCTCAGTAACGTCCGCGATTTCTTCGCCCATCCATACGCCCAGATGCTCTGTGTCAAACCGGCACAGTCTCATATGTCGCCTTCCCGGTAGTATTGATTTTTCGAACGATCGGCTGTCCGTCGTCAGAAAAATTGAGACGGATGGCTGAGTGATTCACAGGAGATACCGGCTCATCTGATTTTAGTTTAGGCGGCTTTCTTTTGGTGCTGCAAGCGTCGGCTTTGGTTGGTGTTGCGTTTGGATCCCGTTCCTTTCAAGCAAGATTGTCTGGCCGCGTCCGAAGCACACATCGGTCGGCGCCAGATTGTCCAGACTCTCGTGATAGCGCTGGTGGTTGTAGCGATCGACGAAGCTGCCGATGCTGGCTTCGAGATCACCCGGAAAGCAATAGTTTTCCAGAAGGTTCTTGAGCGTCTGATGCCAGCGTTCGGCGGGTCGCCAGATCGCGCGTGGCGTCGCGCTGCCAGTCCTCCCGCTGGCGGCGCACTTCGCCGATCTCCGCTCCGCCGTGGCGCTCAAAGATCGAGCGGAACGCCGCGCCCGCCTCGATGGATTGCAGCTGTTGCGGATCGCCGACCAGTACCACTTTCGCACCGGCCTCGGCGGCATGGGACAGCACGCGCTCCAACTGGCGCG
>CAZTTL010000014.1:0-7998 GCA_964616635.1 uncultured Rhodoplanes sp.
GCGCTGCCGCGACCCCCTCGAAGCGCGCCACGGCAACCCCCTCGAAGCGCGCCACTGCCTCCACCGCGAAGCGCGCGGTTGCGCCGAAGCGTGCCGCCGCCGCGTCAACCACGGCAGCAACCGCGAAACGCTCGACGCCTGCCGCGGCAGCGCCGGTCAAGGGAAAGTGGGTCTACACGTTCGGCGGCGGCAGTGCTGAAGGCCGCGCCGACATGAAGAATCTGCTCGGCGGCAAGGGCGCCAATCTCGCGGAAATGGCCAATCTCGGCCTGCCGGTTCCGCCCGGGTTCAGCATCACCACCGAGGTGTGCACCTATTTCTACCAGAACAAAGAGACCTACCCGAAGGACCTCAAGGAGCAAGTCGACAAGGCGCTGGAGTCTGTCGGCAAGGTGATGGGCAAGAAGTTCGGCGATCCGAACGATCCGCTCCTGCTGTCGGTGCGATCGGGCGCGCGCGCCTCGATGCCGGGAATGATGGACACCGTGCTCAATCTCGGCCTCAACGACCAGACCGTCGAGGCGCTGGCGAAAAAGTCGGGCGATCGCCGTTTCGCCTTCGATTCCTATCGCCGCTTCGTCAACATGTATTCGAATGTCGTGCTCGGCATCGGGCATCACAATTTCGAGGAAATCCTCGAGGCCTTCAAAGAAGAGCACGGCTACAAGCTCGACACCGATCTCAATGCCAATGACTGGGAGGAGATCGTCGAGCGCTACAAGAAGCGCGTGGAGCGCGAGAACACGCAGTTCCCGCAGGACCCGCACGATCAGCTGTGGGGTGCCATCGGCGCCGTGTTCGGCAGCTGGATGAACCAGCGCGCCATCACTTATCGCAAGCTCAACGGCGTGCCGGATTGGTGGGGCACCGCGGTCAGTGTGCAGGCCATGGTGTTCGGCAATCTCGGCGAGACCTCGGCGACGGGCGTCGCCTTCAGCCGCAACCCCTCGACCGGCGACAGGCGGCTGTACGGCGAATTCCTCATCAATGCGCAGGGCGAAGACGTGGTGGCGGGCATCCGTACGCCGCAGGAAATCACCGAAGCTGCGCGCAAGGAGGCCGCGTCCGACAAGCCATCGATGGAAAAGGCGATGCCGGTTCCCTACCAGGACCTGGTCAAATATTACACCAAGCTCGAGAAGCACTACCGTGACATGCAGGACATGGAATTCACGGTGGAGCAGGGCAAGCTGTGGATGCTGCAGACCCGCAATGGCAAGCGCACAGCAAAAGCGGCTCTGAAGATCGCCGTCGGACTCGCCGATGAAGGCACGATCACCAAGGAGGAGGCGGTGACGCGCGTCGAGCCGGCGTCGCTCGATCAGCTCCTGCATCCGACCATCGACCCCAAGGCGGATCGGAACATCATCGGCACCGGCCTGCCGGCGTCACCCGGCGCGGCCAGCGGGGAGATCGTCTTCGATTCCGACGAAGCCGAGCAGCTCAAGGGCCAGGGCCACAACGTGGTGCTGGTGCGCGTCGAGACGAGCCCGGAGGACATTCACGGCATGCACGCCGCCGAAGGCATCCTGACGACGCGCGGCGGCATGACCTCGCACGCCGCGGTGGTTGCCCGCGGCATGGGCAAGCCCTGCGTCGCCGGCGCCGGCGGCATCCGCGTCGACTACAGTACCGAGACGCTGACCGCGAGCGGCATGACCCTGAAGAAGGGCGACGTCATCACCCTCGACGGTTCGACCGGCCAGGTGCTTGCCGGCAAGGTCAAAATGCAGGAGCCATCGCTGTCGGATGACTTCGGCACGCTCATGGCCTGGGCCGACAAGGTGCGCAAGCTCAAAGTCCGCGCCAATGCGGAGACGCCGGAAGACGCCCGCGTCGCCGTCAAGTTCGGCGCCGAAGGCATCGGCCTGTGCCGTACCGAGCACATGTTCTTCCAGGCCGACCGCATCCGCGCCGTGCGCGAGATGATCCTCGCCGACGACGAGAAGCAACGCCGGGCGGCGCTCGCAAAGATCCTGCCGATGCAGCGGGAGGACTTCGTCGAGCTGTTCGAGATCATGAAGGGTTTGCCCGTCACGATCCGCCTGCTCGATCCGCCGCTTCATGAGTTCTTGCCGCATACCGACGCGGAAATCGCCGAGGTGGCGCATGCGATGGGGGCGGATCCGAAGAAGCTGCACGACCGGGCCCGCGAGCTCCACGAGTTCAACCCGATGCTCGGCTTCCGCGGCTGCCGCCTTGCGGTCGCCTATCCGGAAATCGCCGAGATGCAGGCCCGGGCGGTCTTCGAGGCGGCCATCGTGGCTGGCAAGAAGACCGGCGCGCCGGTGGTGCCGGAAGTGATGATCCCGCTCGTCGCCACCAAGGCCGAGTTCGATATGGTCAAAGAGCGGATCGATGCGGTCGCCAAGGAGGTCCAGGACGAGAGCAAGGCGAAGCTCGACTATCAGGTCGGCACCATGATCGAGCTGCCGCGCGCTGCGCTGCAGGCCGGCGTGATTGCCGAAGGCGCCGAGTTCTTCTCGTTCGGCACCAACGACCTGACGCAGACGACGTTCGGCATCAGCCGCGACGACTCCGCAACCTTCCTTGGCTTCTATCTCGACAAGAAGATCTTCGCGGTCGATCCGTTCGTGTCACTCGATCAGGACGGCGTCGGCGAACTGGTGAAGATCGCAGCCGAGCGTGGCCGCAAGACCCGCAAGGATCTCAAGCTCGGCATCTGCGGCGAGCATGGGGGCGATCCGGCGTCGGTGGTGTTTTGCCACAATGCCGGCCTCAACTATGTCTCCTGCTCGCCGTTCCGCGTGCCAATCGCGCGGTTGGCCGCAGCGCAGGCGGCGCTCGGCGGCAGCGAATCGCGAACGGTCTGATCGTCCGCTCGCGAAACTGATCTGACTGAAACCGGACACGGGGCTGCCCCCGTGTCCGGTTTTGTTTTCGGCAGCGCGGTCATTGTATAACAGTGAATCCTAGTTCACTATTTTAGTGGATTGATTCGCTGATGGCCTACCGACGAACGGAGCGCATTAACCAGCGGCTGGCGGCTCGCCGCTCGGACATTATCCTGGCGGCGCGTGATGCTGTGGCGGAGAAAGGGCTTGCCGCCGTGCAGATCGCGCCGGTCGCTGAACGTGCGGGCATCGCGGCCGGAACGGTTTACCGCTATTTCCCCGGCAAGTCCGATCTGGTCGCCGCGGTTCTCACCCACATCCAGGAGACAGAACTGACGGCCATCAGGGCCGCAGCGGAGCGAGCGCCCGGGCCGCTGTCGGCGCTCGCGGCCGCGGTCGTGATCTTTGCGGCGCGCGCTATTGAGCAACCGGGACTGATCGCAGCCGCACTGGCGCCGTCAGCCGAATTCGTGCCGGCCGGGCCAACCGGCGACTTCCGGGACGCGATTGCGGGGGAGTTCGGCGCGCGGATCGGCGCCGCAATCAGCGCAGGCCATCTTCCCGAGCAAGACGCTTCGAATAGCGCCGGCTGCATGCTCGGCGCGCTGGCCGAGTGTATGGTCGGTCCGCTGGCGCGCCCGGCGGGCGATGCCGTCGGACGCCGTGAGTCGGTGCTGGCAGCGGCTCTGTTTGCCTTTCGGGGTCTCGGCATCGCAGATGCCCGCGCGCGCGGGCTCATCATTCAAGTGCCCATAGCCGGTTCATGCGAACTGGCGAGGAAATCCTCCAATCCGGTCGGCGGGTTGTAAAAGATCACGGACAGCAAGGCGACAATTCGCAAGCCGGCTGCCTTTGGCGTCTATTGCTTGTCGACTATTGACCCCGGTCGAGCGAATTCCATTTTATTTGCGAAGGAATTCGCTTTAGAAACCGGCTCGGCGGCCGCGCCTGACTGATTTTCCACATGGGGCCGGCCGGGGTCGGCCAAACCGGACATGATACCGAAGCGGCAGTGGGCCGATATGAGCTGGGCTGAGATCGCCGCAGCCGATACGGGGCGTTGGATTGCCGTCGTTCCGGTCGCCGCGGTCGAGCAGCACGGCCCGCATCTGCCGCTGGCGACGGACGCTTTGATCGGCGAAGCTTACCTTTCGCATGCGCTCAGCATGGCATCGCCCGAACTGCCGGTCACGGTCCTGCCGCCGCTGACGATCGGACTCTCGACCGAGCATCAGGCATTTCCCGGCACGCTGTCATTCTCGGCCACGACCGCCATCAGCGCGCTGAGCGAGATCGGCGTCTGCGTCCACCGCGCCGGCGTCAGGAAGCTTGTGATCATGACCAGTCACGGCGGCAATGTCGAAATCAGCGACCTCGTCGCCCGCGACCTGCGCGCCCGCTTCCGCATGGTGGTCGTCACGTGCGGGTGGAGCCGCTTCGGCTATCCAGAGGACCTGTTTGCCGACGACGAGGTGAAGCACGGCATTCACGGGGGCGATGTCGAGACGTCGCTGATGCTAGCCTACCGCCCGGATCTGGTGGTGATGGCGGCTGCCCCTAACGCGACCCCTGCAAGCCTTGCAATGGAGAAAGATTTCACTTGGCTCGGCGCGCATGGCCCGGCGGCAGTCGGGTGGATGACCCAGGACCTGCATCCCTCGGGGGCAGTCGGCGATGCGCGCGCGGCGAGCGCTGCTAAGGGCGAGGCCGCCCTCGCCCATGGCGCGCGCGCGTTCATTGCCTTGTTGCACGACATCGACCGCTTCGACCCCAGCCGGCTCGCTGCGGGGCCGCTGGATTGACCGTCGCGCAGACCGTTTCAGCGACGCGCACGGAGGCGACGAACTCGTCGAGCGCTGATTTAAGATGCGGGCTTTCTCCGGCCAACGACCGCGCCGCGACGAGAAGCTGGCCGTGGCTCAAGCCCCAGGCGCTGATGCGCCTTTCCCCCCGAGTGACCGAGTCGACATAGGCCTCATCGAAGTCCGCCGCTACGATCAGCTCCCATTGCTTGTGCTGGGCTAGAGCATTTTCCGGCGAAGTGGACGCCGGTTCGCCGCAGAAAATGCGACCACTCAAAGAGAAATAGAGCGAAATCCGATTCCGTTAGGTCGGATTTCGCTCTAGCGGGCGTGGCGCATATGGGTCTTGTCACGAAACAGGCGCGCGGTATCGGGAAACTTCTCGACATGCGCGTAAAAGGCATCGAACACGCCCGGCAGCACCTGCTTGATCAACGGACTGAGCTCGCGCAAGCGATTGCGCGCCGTCTCGTCCATTTGAATGAAGGCGAGGCGGGTCCGCAAAGCGCTCGTGGTTATTAACTTATCCTTGAATCGCAAACGCCGATATCGGGTCGGCCATACTTATTGTGAAGTTCGTTAACAAATACCTTGTGTCGTACTAAATCCGTCTCGGCTTTTCATCGCCGTGTTGCAATATTACCGTTGCCGTAAGACCTTATTCAACCTTCCGGCACACAAATATGCTTCGCCTATGTATGCGTGGAGTAAGCCTTAATGGATACTGAACGGAGCGCCGGCGACCGTGTCGAGTTCGAGCACGGCTATGCTGCTCGAATCATGGGAATCGACGGCACTTGGCAGCGCGAAGTGCTGCTGGAAGAGGTCTCCGACGGTGAAGCTAAGCTGACGGTCTTCGGCTCGGTCGGCGATCTCAACCTCGACGAATTCTTTCTTGTCCTCTCGACCTGGGGCCATGCCCACCGGCGTTGCGAACGCGTCTGGCTCAATGGCGACCAGATCGGCGTGCGCTTCCTCAAGCACGCCGAGCGCAAGCCACGGCGCGAGCGCAAACGGCCGAAGTTCGATCTCTAGAGCAAAATCCGACCTGACGGAATCGCAATTCGCTCTATTTCTCTTTGAGTGGTCGCATTTTCTGCGGCGAACCGGCGTCCACTTCGCCGGAAAATGCTCTACCTTGTCGTGATCGATGCCCTGGGGACCAAGGGATGCATAGCGCCCCGTTTCCCATTGCCTTGCCGGTCACGCCGGGCAGGGGCGCCGCGGGCGCTGGCAGCATCAGGGCGACGGCGCTATCGTGCCGAGAGCGGGTGCCCGGGGTTTCGCGCATGGTCATAAAGCCGTCAGACGGGGCGGCATAGTTCTGTTCTGCCTTCCCTGCGGTACAGCAGCCGAACACGATCAGTTGAGCGGAGCTCACGAATCATGCGCATGATTGCCGCGCAAGAGGTTGCCGATGAATGACGCCTTGTCGCTCCGTCCTCCCTGTCGTGCCATGGTGCTCGCCGCCGGGCTCGGCACGCGCATGCGCTCGCTGACCGAGGCGCGGCCAAAGCCGCTCGTCGCCGTCGGTGGCAAGCCGCTGCTCGACCACGTCCTCGACAAGCTCGCGGGGGCGGGTGTCGAGACAGCGGTGCTCAATGTCCACTATTTCGCTGACCAGATCGAACAGCACGTCGCTCCCCGTCAAGCGCCGCGCATCGTGATCTCGGATGAGCGCAAGGAGCTACTTGGCACCGGCGGCGGTGTGCTGAAGGCGCTGCCGCATCTCGGCGACGCCCCATTCTATCATGTCAATTCGGATACGGTCTGGATCGATGGCGTCACGCCGAATTTGATGCGGCTCGCCAAAGCGTTCGACACGCGCGCAATGGATGCGCTGCTGCTGCTGGCGCCGACGGCGACCAGCGTCGGCTATACCGGCCGCGGCGATTTTAGCATGGCACCGGATGGCAGATTACGCCGCCGCGCCGAGCGCGAAGTGGTGCCGTTCGTCTATGCCGGCGTCGCGATCCTGAGCCCGGCATTGTTCGTCGATGCTCCGGCGGGCGTTTTTCCGCTGACCGAGCTTTTTCATCGGGCCGAGGAGGCGGGGCGCCTCCACGGGCTGCGACTTGAAGGCGTCTGGATGCATGTCGGCACGCCGGAGGCGATCGCCGCCGCCGAGGCCGCCATTCTGGCAAGCGCCGCCTGACCGTGCGCACGCCGACCTTGCCCGGGAGATTTGAGCTGATCTCGGTCGGATTGTGTCGTCTCCTCCCCCTGAAAGGGGGAGGATTAAGGAGGGGGTAGCGCGCCCAACGCCGACCCTCCCCCTTTTCAGGGGGAGGGGTTGATAATGACTTGCGTCAACCGCGCCGAAACATCAGATCGCGGCCGGCTCGCCGCCGTCTTCATGCAGCTCGGCATGACGCTGCGGCCGCGGCCGGCAGCTCGGCACCAGCCGGCAAAGCCGATCGAACAGGCCGATCCACCACTGGCCACGCGCCAGCGCCCGGTCGAGCGCGGCCATGGTGCGCGGATGGCCCGGTTCGTCGTCGTCGATGAAGGTCGTCAGCACACGGCCATAGAGCAGCGCCAAGCCCTGCGCGCGGGCGGCACCGACGGGCCCTGAGCACGGAATATCGGCCGCCGCCAGCATCCAGCGCTGCGAGCGCATGGCGAGGCTGTTGAGCGCGCAGGCGAGGCCGGGATTACGCCGCGCCGAGTGCAGCAGCGAGCGCATTGCCTCCTTGTAGGGCTCCTGCGCGTCCAGCCGGCGCATCAGCACGTCGAACAAACGCTCGCGCGGCCCCTCTTCCGCCATGTCGGTGGTCTCCGCCGCGAGCACCTCGCGGTCGATATCCTTGACATGGGCGGCGAGCATCGCGAGCCGCGAGCCGAATTCGCCGCGCAGGTCGGCGAGCGATACCCCCGCGCGCTCGGCAATGTCGGTATAGTCGATTTCCTCGATCGATTGCTCCGCCAAGAGAACCATGAACGCTTCGATGATCTTGCCGCGCTCGGTTTCCATCCGCGCCAGCCGGCGGCTGCCTGGCGCCTCGCCGTTCATCCCGGCATTGTCGGCCCCAGGGCCGTTGCTCTCAGCCGCTCTCTGTTTATGGGATCGCTCGCGAGGTCTACGCGCCATGGGATGGCTCCTGTCGCTGTCGGATTCTCTATCCATTTAGGTCTTAACGCGCGCCGGCACCAGGGCACGCCAAAATTGCAAATGCCGCAAGGACGAATTCCGATCTGACAAAAAATCGGGAATTGCTCAAAGCGGTAGCCTTCTCGCCTCATCCTCCCCCGTTTTGCGGGGAAGGGGGACCGCCGAATGGCGGGGGGCAGGGCGGCAGGGCGGCAGGTTGCACCGCTCGATCGCGTATCCCCTCCATCAT
>CAZTTL010000014.1:8098-18767 GCA_964616635.1 uncultured Rhodoplanes sp.
GGCAGGGCGGCAGGGCGGCAGGTTGCACCGCTCGATCGCGTATCCCCTCCATCATTTCATGGGGGAGGATGAGACGGGCACGTTAGCCCGGGCGAAAGCGAGTTCTGATTCTGCCTGAAGGGAATTCGCTCTTCTAGCGGTCAAGCTCGCGCGACCGACTGGTGGCTGTGGCGATTGCTTTTTCCATGAGGGCATCGAGGCCGCCGGGACCCATCAGAATCTCGAGTGCGGCGGCTGTCGTGCCGCCGGGCGAGGTCACGTTCTGGCGCAGCGTCGCCGGCTCGAGCGGGGAGCGGTGCATCAGTTCGCCGGCGCCAGCGATCGTTTCGCGGGCGAGCTTGGCGGCAAGCTTCGGCGGCAGCCCGACGGCAACGCCGGCGCGGGCGAGGCATTCCGCGAGCAGGAAGACATAGGCCGGGCCGGACCCCGATACGGCGGTCACCGCGTCAAGCAGCGCTTCGTCTGTGATCCATTCTATCGCGCCGGCCGCTGCGAGGAGCCGGTGGGCCAGTTCGCGCTGGGCCGGCGAGGTGTTGGCATTGGCGACCGCGACGGTCATCCCGCGGCCTATTGACGCGGGTGTGTTCGGCATCGCCCGCACCACGGCGGTTCCTTCGCCCAGCACCCCCTTGAGAAAACCAAGCGTGCGTCCCGCCATGATCGAAATGACCACCGCACTGGCCGCTGCCTTCGCAAGCGGCGGCACGGCGTCGGGGGCCACTTGCGGCTTCACCGCAAGCACGATCGCAGCCGGCCGCAAGGTAGCAGGGTCGGCCGGGTTGAGCCGCAACCCGCCGATCGCCTGCGCCGCGAGCTCAGGCGATGCATGCGGCTCGATTATCGCGACCTTGTGCGGGGCGAGCCCAAGGGCGAGCCAGCCGTCGAGCAGCGCGCTCCCCATCTTACCCGCCCCGACCAGGAGAATGGGGCCGGCCACGTCTCGCAGCGATGATCGCCGCATGGCGTCCGCGTTTGCGGTTGCGTTTTCTTGATCCTTCGGCATGGCAGGGCCCCCGCGCGATAGAAATCGAGCAAGCCCCATTGACCGGCCATTCACCGCTCGTTCACAAGCTTGCACCGAGTCATGTCGCGGAAATGGTTGAGGCAAATATGACGAAAGCCGTGTTGGGCATCATCGGCGGATCGGGCATCTACGACCTGCCGGGGCTGGAAAAGGTCACCGAGCGACAGATCGAGAGCCCGTGGGGAAAACCGTCGGCGGCGCTGATCACCGGTGAGATCGCCGGGCTGCCGATCGTCTTCTTGTCCCGCCACGGTCCCGGGCACCGGTTGTCGCCTTCCGACATCAACTATCGCGCTAATATCGACGTGCTCAAGCGCGCCGGTGTGACCGACCTGATCTCGCTCTCGGCCTGCGGCTCGTTCAAGGAGGAGCTGCCGCCCGGCACTTTCGTTCTGGTCGATCAGTTCTTCGACCGCACCTATAACCGCGCCAGCTCCTTCTTCGGCACCGGCTGCGTCGCCCATGTGTCGATGGCACATCCGGTCTCGCCGCGGCTGCGCATCCACCTCGCCGAAGCGGCGATGGCGGAAGACATCCCGCTCGTGCGCGACGGCACCTATGTGTGCATCGAGGGCCCGCAGTTCTCGACCCTCGCCGAAAGCCTCACCTACAAGAAGCTCGGCTACGCCGTGATCGGCATGACCAACATGCCCGAGGCGAAGCTCGCCCGCGAAGCGGAGATTTGCTACGCGACGATCGCCATGGTGACCGACTTCGATTGCTGGCATCCCGACCATGACGCGGTCACCGTGCAGGACATCATCCGCATGGTGAATGCCAATGCCGACAAGGCGAAGCGCCTGGTCGGCCGGCTCGCGCAAAGTTTCCCGCGCGAGCACGAGCCTTGCCCGATCGGTTCCGACCGCGCGCTCGATAATGCACTCATCACCGCGAATTCCGCCCGTGATCCGGAGCTTTTGAAGAAGCTCGATGCCGTCGCGGGGCGGGTGCTGAAACGGTGATCCGCCTCGAACCGATCGGTGTCGTGCGCGGGGGTCGCACGGAAGCCCTGGACGACGGCTGGGATGCCATCGAGGCGGAGATCATCCTTGATCCGGCCCGGCTGTCGCCCGAGGCGACGCGCGGGCTTGACGCGTTCAGCCACATCGTCGTCGTCTTTCACATGCACCGGGTGGCCGAGGAGAAGGTGGAGACCGGCGCGCGTCACCCACGCGAGCGGGCCGATTGGCCGAAGGTCGGTATTCTTGCCCAGCCCGCGCGATCGCGGCCCAACCGGATCGGCATCACCGCGGTCGTATTGCTCGCCGTCGACGGCTTGACGCTGCGCGTGCGTGGGCTCGACGCGATCGATGGCACGCCGGTTCTCGACATCAAGCCGTATATTACCGGGTTCGCCCCGCACGGGACGATCCGCGAGCCTGCCTGGGTGAACGAGCTGATGGCGAACTATTGGTGAGGCTCACACCGTTCCCCGCCGCATCATGAAATCCATATGCAGGCCGAACAGCCCGGCAAGAATGGCGGAGATGAGCACCGAGGCGAGCGCAAGGATGATGGCAGCGGGAATCGCGGCAAGCGACAGCTTGACCAGGAACAGGACCAGGCGAAAAAACGGGATGCGGATATCGGTGATGACCAGTGGCTGGGCCGGTTGGGACGGGGTATCCATGATCTGACGCTCCGTTGCGATTGTGGTCACTCTTTGCGAGAGTGGCCATCTTCGATCCCTTTGATATCACCGCCGCGGCGCCCGTCGCAGCTTCGTCTCTTGCCGTTCCGCTCCAGAGATACCGATGAACCCTCCCGCCTTCGACTACGATCTCAAGCAAACAATTCGTACCATTCCGGACTATCCCAAGCCGGGCATCATGTTCCGCGACATCACCACGCTGCTCGGCGATGCGCGGGCCTTCCGCCGCGCCGTCGACGAGATGGTGCAGCCCTGGGCGGGAATGAAGATCGACAAGGTCGCAGGGATCGAGGCGCGCGGATTTATTCTGGGTGGCGCGGTGGCGCATCAGGTGTCCGCCGGCTTCGTCCCGATCCGCAAGAAGGGCAAGCTGCCGCATAAGCGGGTCAGCATCGCCTATTCGCTCGAATATGGGCTTGACGAGATCGAGGTCCACGAGGATGCGATCGCCGCGCATGAGCGCGTGATCCTCGTCGATGACCTGATCGCGACCGGTGGCACCGCCGAGGGCGCGGTGAAGCTCCTGCGCCAACTCGGCGCCGAGGTGCTAGCCGCCTGCTTCGTGATCGACCTGCCCGATCTCGGTGGGGCCGATAAGCTGCGCAGGCTCGACGTGCCAGTGCGCACGCTGCTGTCATTCGAGGGACACTGACCGGATAATACAGAACGCGCAGCCCGCGGTCACGCCGGTCGCCGCAACGTGCGCGACAAAGCCCAGCCAGCAAGGCCGGCCAGGATCGCTGAGAAAATCGCGTTATAGCCGGCGAGCGACAGGCCGAGGAAGCGGAAGCGCACCTCGTCGCAGCGGACGACCGACGTTTGTTGGATCTGCTCCAGCAGCGTACCGGCGTTGCCGAAGCCCGTGATCGGGCCCGTGCAATCGGACGGCCCGGGCCAGAATCTCCATTCGACGCCGGCATGATAGGCGCCGATGCCGGCGGTGGTCAGCAAAGCAAGCGCGAGTGCCGCGAGCCCGGTCGCGACCAACCAGCGCGGCGCGTTTTTGGCCGCCGCCCCGGCCACCGCAAGCCCGAGCGGCACCGCAATGTAATGCGGAATGCGCTGATCGAGGCAGAGGGGACAGGGCGGGACATCAACGACATATTCGAAGAAGTAGGCGCCAATGATCGCCCCGGCGGAAGCGACAGCGACAATGAGGGCGGCGGCGACCGCGGGCGACCGCAACCCGGAACCCTCGCGACCCATCGCAGTAACGGGCGGCGTTCGTTCTTGGATGGAGCTCGTTGTCATGGACAGCGGATCCGGGTTGACTTGTTTGACCTCAGCCGCGCCGCGAAGACACGGCGCCATTGCCCCGTTTCGGCGGAGAAATGCAGCGAGAATGCGGCTGGCAGGCTAATGCCGCGCCGGAAAGAGCGGACGCCTGACGGAAAGTCATTACAAATCGGGCGCCCTGTAAAAACACTGCAATTTTACACCCTGCCTGTGGCATATTGGCTGCATTCGAACCCCGCGGAAAACCCACTCCATGCCGGCCGCACACGACATCGACCCGTTCAAGGTTTCCTCGCCCCGCATCTATTTGTTTCGGATGCTGATCTTTCTCGTGCTCGGCGCGCTTCTGGTCATCATCCTGCATCGCCAGATCTGGATTGCGTTCCTCGCCAATCCCGGCCTCAATGGCCTGATCATCGGCGTGCTTCTCATTGGTATCCTCCTGTCGTTCCGCCAGGTGGTGCGGCTGTTCCCCGAAGTCGCCTGGGTGAACGGATTCCGGCTGGCCGATCCTGGCATCGCGGTCGGACGGCAGCCGAGCCTGCTCGCGCCCATGGCGGTCATTCTCGGCGATCGGCGCGGCCCGATGGCGCTGTCGACCCCGGCGATGCGCGGCATCCTCGATTCGATCGCCTCGCGGCTCGACGAGGCGCGCGACACCTCGCGCTACATGACCGGCCTTCTGGTCTTTCTCGGTCTGCTCGGCACTTTCTGGGGGCTGATCGAAACGGTCGGCTCGGTCGGCAAGGTGATCGAGAGCCTGCGGGTGGGCGGCGATGCCGCGGCCATGTTCGATTCGCTCAAAGAGGGCTTGTCGGCCCCGCTTGGCGGCATGGGCATTTCGTTCTCGTCGTCGCTGTTCGGCCTCGCCGGGTCGCTCATTCTCGGCTTCCTCGACCTGCAGACCAGTCAGGCGCAGAACCGGTTCTATACCGAGCTCGAGGACTGGCTGGCGACCACCGTCCGTGACATGGGAGGCGAAGGCGTTGCGGCGTATCAGGGCGCGCCGATGGGGAGCGAGGTCCGCAACGCCCTCGACCGCCTGCGCGATGCGATCGGCGAAACAAGCTCGAACAAGGCCGCGACCAACGCGATGGCCAATCTCGCGGAAGCGATCCAGGGGCTGGTCCAGCATATGCGCGGCGAGCAGCAATTGCTGCGCGATTGGGTCGAGGCGCAGGCCGAGCAGCAGAACGAAGTGCGGCGGCTGTTGCAGGTTCTTGCGCGCGAACAGGCGCAAGGGAGGTGATATGGCGCTCGCCCGCTCTCGCCGCGACCGCGGCGTTGATTACTGGCCGGGCTTTGTCGACGCGCTGTCGACGCTGGTCCTCGGCATCATCTTCCTGCTGACCGTATTTGTCGTCGTGCAGTTCTTCCTGTCGCAGGAGGTCGCCGGCAAGGACACCGCACTGGCGCGTCTTAATGCGCAAATTGCGCAACTCACCGAGCTGCTCTCGCTGGAAAAGGTCGGAAAGGCGAGCCTGGAAGACGATGTGGCGCGCCTGCGCGCGAGCCTTGCCGGGACCGAGGGTGAACTCGGCCGGCTCAAGAGCGGCGCGAGCCCCACCGAGTTGGAAAGTCAGCTCAGCGCCGCCCATGGCAAGGTCACGACGCTCACCGGCGAACTCGATGTCGAAAAGCGTTCGACCGCACGCGCGCTGGCGCAGGTGGAATTGCTCAATCAGCAGATCGCGGCGTTGCGCCGGCAGCTCACGGCGCTCGAATCGGCGCTTGAGGCCTCCGAAGCCAAGGAGAAAGATTCGCAAAGCCGGATCGCCGATCTCGGCCAGCGTCTCAATGTGGCACTGGCGCAGCGCGTGCAGGAACTGTCGCGCTATCGCTCGGATTTCTTCGGCCGGCTGCGCGCGATCCTCGGCAACCGGCCCGACATCCGCATCGTCGGCGATCGGTTTGTGTTTCAGTCGGAAATCTTTTTCGACACCGGCCAGGCTGTGTTGCGGCCGGAAGGTCAAGAAGAACTCAACAAGATTGCTTCGGCGCTCGTTGATCTCGAGAAGAAAATTCCACGCGACATTCCATGGGTTCTGCGCGTCGATGGACACACCGATATCCGCCCGATCGCAAGCCCACAATTTCCGTCGAACTGGGAGCTGTCGGCGGCCCGTGCCATCTCCGTCGTCGAATATCTCGCCAGCAAGGGCGTTCCGCCCCAGCATCTGGTTGCCGCTGGCTTCGGCGAGTTTCAGCCGCTCGATCCCGACCACACCGAGGAGGCGTTTCGTCGCAACCGCCGCCTCGAGTTGAAATTGACCGAGCGCTAAGCTGAAGTCCGTGCAGGTGGAAACGGCAGTCGCTTTAGCGTGAGCCGGGTTGCGAGCTCGGGGCAGGACCAGTTGCTCGCACGGCTTGTCTTACAAGGCGTCGGCGCTGCTGGGGGGCCGCAATGCTCAGACACTTCACCATTCGCGCTTACGAGCGCGATGACGAAGATCCGGCGATCGAGCTATGGCAGCGAACCTGGCAGGTCGCCTATCCGGGCGCTGACTTCAAGGCGCGTCTCGCATGGTGGCGCGAGCGCTGGCGGGGCGAGCTCGTGCCGAATTCGGCCATCATCGTTGCCGAAGCCGATGGCAAGATGGTTGGCTTCGTCACCATCGAGGAAAACGGCTATCTCGATCAGATCGTGGTCGCGCCGGAAATTTGGGGCTCGACCGTCGCCGCGGCCCTGCTCGACGAAGCCAAGATGGTGGCGCCCTACGGGATCGACCTGCATGTCAACAAGGACAATTTGCGCGCCATCCGGTTCTACGAGAAGCATGGTTTTTTTGTCGGCGGCGAAGACATGAACCCGAATTCGCAATCGCCGATCTTCGTGATGAGTTGGCGCCCCAATAGCTTCGTCGATGCGGCTTATTGGTGACGGACAAGTGTTTTCTCTTTCTGGGGGACACCGTGTGGGCTGCCACCGGCGAAAATCGAGGCCCACGGGTCCCCGGTCCCTGCCGCAGAGGTAACCGTCAGCACTTTTTCGCTCCGCTTATAACGTGATCTTTCTAACGGCCAAGTCAACTCGACAAGCAAACCGCCGCGACAGGTGTTCCGTGACAAGGTGACGAGAGCGAATTTCCGATCTGACAGAAGCGGAATTCGCCGTGTTTTTCTTTGGGGGATCGCTTAGCAATGAGCGCGGCGTCACGCATAATCGTGCGCCTGTTGTCGACGGTGCTCGACTATGCCGAAAGCCCCCTGTGGGCCAATCATGCAATCAAATAAATCCGCATAAGTCTGAAAAGAGAAGATCAATGCCTGCACCGGCAGAACCTTCGGCGCTCGACATGATGCGCGCGATGTACGTTTCGCTCGGCGATCTGACGCCAACGCGCTGTCACGCTCATTTGGTCCATGGCGCTCCCGCGGCTGAAGAGCATCTTTACCGAAAGCTGCTCCAAGCGGTGGCTGATCACTATCATACGGGTACGGTCGATGCCGTTGTTCTCAACGGCCTGTCGGTCGAGGAATGCACGCGGCAAAATCAAGGATATCGTGGCTTTGAGATATACCGAGACATTTTGATCGGCTTCGGTGTTCCAGAACAATCGATCGAAGTTTTGCCGCCATCGCGCCATACAGCGGCAGAATCAGACAATTTTCTCAAAATGGCCCGAGTCAGGGGATGGCAGAATCTTGTCGTCTCGTCGCTTCCTCACCATCAGCTGCGATGTTTCCTGCAAATCGTCGCGCTCATCGCGCAACCTTACTGGTGCAAGGTCTACAATATGACCGTTGGCGGCATTTCCTTAGCGAGCACTGTTTCGAAGCCGGCCTGGATCGATTCGCGATGGCCGAGCGTCTCCGCGCCGCTCTTTGACAACTTCGAAGAAGAGTTTAAGAGAATTCTGCGCTATGCTCAGGAGCCGAAAGTCATTAATGGTGTGGTGGAATATACGCGCCACGCGATGATTCCAGAAGCCCTGGCCTATGTCCTGTGGCGAGACAGTCAGGCCTCGCCATGAATCGGCCCGTGGTCGCGCTGATCGGCGTCGCGCAAGAAAATGACTGATGTGTCAAGATTAACTACGCTTCAATCGGGCGCATGAGGTCCAATGGGATATCGTGTATACGCTTATCCAAGTCGTCGAACTTCGTTCAACAAGGTACGTTAATAATGCGTGTGTTGGTAACCGGACATCTCGGCTATGTCGGTATGGTGCTTACGCCCAGGCTGCTCGATGCCGGCCACGACGTGGTTGGTCTCGACGCTGATTTTTACGCGCGTTGCACCTTCCCGCAGGGGGGCGCCATCGCCGACGTCCCGACCATCCGCAAGGATACGCGCGACGTCGAGGTGAGCGACCTGACGGGATTTGACGGCGTGGTGCATCTCGCCGCCCTCTCCAACGATCCGCTCGGCGACCTCAAGCCGGACCTGACCGACAACATCAATCACCGCGCCAGCGTTCGCATCGCGAAGCTCGCCAAACAGGCCGGCGTGCACCGCTTCGTGTTCGCTTCGTCCTGCAGCAATTACGGCAATGCGGGAGAGGACATCATCGACGAAACCGGCACGCTCAGTCCCGTGACGGCGTATGGCGAATCGAAGGTCGCGTCTGAACGCGACATAGCTCAGCTCGCCGGCGACGGTTTTTGCCCGGTCTACCTGCGGCCCGCCACAGCCTACGGTGTGTCGCCGCGGTTGCGCTTCGACGTCGTGCTGAACAACCTGGTCGCCTGGGCGATCACGACCGGCAAAATTTTCTTGAAATCGGACGGGACCCCGTGGCGCCCCATCGTCCACGTCGAGGACCTTTCGCGTGCTTTCGTCGCCGCTCTCGAGGCGCCGTCGGACGCGGTGTTCAACGAGGCATTCAATATTGGTCTGACGGCCCACAACTATCAGATTCGCGACCTCGCGGAGATCGTCGCCGAGGTCGTGCCCGGTTGCAGGATCGCCTATGCCGACGATGCGGGCCCGGACAAGCGTTCATATCGCGTGAGCTTTGAGAAAAGCCGACAAAAGCTGCCCCAGTTCAAGCCGCAATGGGATGCGAAAAAGGGGGCCGTGCAGCTCTACGAGGCCTATCGCTCGTCGGGAATCACGCTCGAGGAATTCGAAGGGCCGCGCTACCAGCGCATCGGCCACATCAAAAAGCTGTTGGCTGAAGGCATTTTAGACGCGGATTTACGGCCCGCGCGGCCGCGAAGCGTCAGACCCGCTCGATCCTCCGAGGCGGCGTACCACCTGGCGGAGGACTGAGGTCGAGTGGACCCCAAACTCACCCCACCGCTTGAACGTGCTGGGGCTTATTTGGATCGACCGATCATCGACGACGTTGGCGAGGAAATCTTCGCGCTGGCCAAGACGATCTTCCCGTTCTGCCGCAGCATCACCGGCGACGGCGTGAGGCGAACATTGCGCGAGGTCGCCGCGCACATCGACCTGGCTATCCACGAAGTTCCGACCGGGACTCCGGTCCTGGACTGGATCATTCCGCGCGAATGGAATATCCGCGCAGCCTGCATAAAGAACGAGCGCGGGGAAACGGTCGTAGACTTCGATCGGTCGAATCTGCACGTCATGAGCTACAGCGTGCCGGTGCGCCGGCGCATGTCACTCGAAGAGCTCAAGCGGCACATCTACACTTTGCCGGATCAGCCCGATCTCATTCCTTATCGGACGTCTTATTATGCAGAGAATTGGGCGTTCTGCATGTCCCATCGCCAGTTCGAAGCCCTGCGCGATGAATCCTATGACGTCTTTATCGACTCGACCCTGACCGATGGCCACCTGACCTATGGCGAGTTCTTGCACAAGGGGGAAACCGAGGACGAGTTCATCCTGTCCGCCCATGTCTGCCATCCCTCTCTCGCGAACGACAACTGTTCGGGCATCGCCCTTCTCACTCTTCTCGCCGAGCATATCGCGCGATCGCGCACGCGTTACAGCTACCGTTTTTTGTTCGCTCCCGGGACGATCGGCGCGATCGCCTGGCTCGCGCGCAACGAGGATCACGTCCACCGCATCAAGCACGGACTCGTGGTGTCGATGGTCGGGGACGCAGGAGGCCCGACCTACAAGAAGAGCCGGCAGGGGAATGCGGACATTGACCGCGCGATGATCCACATCCTGCGCCACTCGGGATTGTCGCCGACGATCCTGGATTTCTCCCCCTACGGCTATGACGAGCGCCAATACTGCTCGCCGGGATTCGACCTGCCGGTCGGGCTGTTTCAGCGCAGCCAGTTCGGCACCATTCCGCAGTACCACACCTCGGCCGACGATCTCGACTTCATCAGGCCCGCGCATCTCGGTGAATCATACCGGCTGATTGCAGAAGCAGTAGACCTGATCGACGCCGACAGGGTCTACGTCAACACCGTTTCAAAAGGGGAGCCGCAGCTCGGCAGGCGGGGCCTCTATGGCGCGATCGGGGGCGACAAGGACGCAGCGGCCGCCAACATGGCGATGCTGTGGATCCTGAACCTCTCCGATGGACAGCATTCCTTGCTCGACATTGCCGAACGGGCGGAGCTGCCTTTTGCGGTCGTTCGAAAGACGGCCGATCTGCTGCGGCAGCACGGCCTGTTGAAGCCGCTCGGTTCTGTTCAGCAACAGCGGGCCGATCGCGTTAGCTGGTGAAATCGGGCCAGAGCAAGTCTTTCTCCGAAATATCCGCGACAGGTAGCGGCCAGGTGACGCCGAATGCGGGATCGTCGTAGCGGACGCCGCGCGCGGCGGCCGGCGTGTAGAATTCCGAGATCAGGTAGTTGACGCGCGCGTCGTCGCGCAGCGTCTGGAA
>CAZTTL010000014.1:18867-25113 GCA_964616635.1 uncultured Rhodoplanes sp.
CAAGCCGAACAAGCCAGGCATCGTCGAGGCCGGTTGCTTCGAACCGCATGATCAGAGCGACGCTCCCTTGCGAAGTTAACTCAAAGCTCGGTAAACACCCGCGCGTCCCGAACTCCGCATGGCGAAACCGTCTGTTCCGAACATCTGCGCACGGGACGCAGCGTTCTGACAGCGTCGGGTCGAGATACGACTCCGCAACACGTAGATCACGAAGCGCGCATGGTATTACATTCACTATATTCTCTGTCTTTGCTTCAAATTATTTTTCGTTGTGCGTTACTTTGCATTTCGATAACGTCGCGCCGTTCGCGATAAATGAACCCCAACACGACGCGACCTAATCCAAGCCAATGAACGCACGCTCCTTTCCACAGTCAACGGTCGCGAAATCGGCCCGCGGGCGTTGCCGGCTCTGCGATAGGGCGCTCACGACGACTTTTGTCGACCTCGGGATGTCTCCGCTTTGCGAAAGCATCCGGACCGCCGACCAGATCGATGAGATGGAGGCTTATTACCCGTTGCACGCCATGGTATGCGGCGGATGTTTTCTCGTCCAGTTGCGAGAATATGTTAAGCCAGAACACATTTTTACCGAATACGCTTACTTTTCGTCCTATTCGACCTCCTGGGTCGAGCACGCACGGCAATATTGCGAAAAGATCAAGGATCGATTCGGCCTCGGGCCGCACAGCCGCGTGTATGAGATCGCGAGCAACGACGGATATCTGCTACAACATTTTCTGCCGCTCGGCGTGCCCGTCATCGGCATCGAGCCAGCCGCCAACGTGGCCGAGGTGGCGCGGCAGAAGAACATTCCCACCCTGGTTGAGTTCTTCAGCCTCAACGTTGCCCAGCGCCTCGTGTCAGAAGGCAAACCGGCCGACCTCATCATCGGCAACAACGTGCTGGCCCAGGTGCCGGACCTCAATGACTTCACCGCAGGCATGGCGCATCTGTTAGCGCCCGACGGCGTGATCACGCTCGAATTTCCGCATCTCGAGCGTCTGATCGACGAGAACCAGTTTGATACTATCTATCACGAGCACTTTTCATATTTCTCGCTCGTCACGATCGACCGACTCGCGCAGCGGCATGGCCTCAAGGTCTTCGACGTCGAACAGCTCGTTACGCATGGCGGGTCGCTGCGGGTCTATCTCTGCCGCGCCGATGCGCAGCACACGGTGACGCCGAGCGTCACGGCGCTGCTGGCTCACGAACGCGACATCGGTTTCGAGGATATCGGCAGCTACGCAAAGTTCGCCGCGCGCGTTCACCACACCAAGCGTCAATTGCTGTCCTTCCTGATCGCGTGCAAGGAGAGCGGCGCCCGTCTGTGCGGCTACGGCGCCCCGGGCAAGGGGAATACGCTGCTCAATTTCTGCGGGATCGGCACCGATTTCCTTGACTTCACGGTGGATCGCAATCCCTACAAGCACGGCCGCTACACGCCGGGAATGCACATTCCGATCCATCCGGTCGCGGCGATCGACCAAGCGCGGCCGGACTATCTGCTCATCCTGCCGTGGAATCTAAAGAACGAGATTGTCAGCCAGATGCGTCACGTCGGCAACTGGGGGTGCAAGTTCGTCGTGCCGATTCCAAGCGTTACGGTCATCGACCCGCGGGAGCTCACGTCATGAAGGTCGTTTTGTTCTGCGGGGGTCTCGGGACCCGGATTCGCGAGTACTCGGAAAGCATCCCGAAACCCATGGTGCCAATCGGCCATCAGCCGATCCTGTGGCACGTTATGCAGTACTATAGCCAGTACGGTCATAACGATTTTATCCTTTGCCTCGGATACAAGGCAAACGTCATCAAGGATTATTTCTTAAACTACAAGCAAACGACCAGTTCCGACTGCGTTATTTCGAATTTCGGGCGGACCGTCGAGATTCTCGGCGAAGAACCGCCGGACTGGCGCGTCTCGCTCGTGGACACCGAGACGTGGCGAAACATCGGCGAGCGTCTGATGGCGGTTCGGCATCTCGTCAAGGACGACGAGATGTTTCTCGCCAACTACAGCGATGGCCTGACCGACGCCCCGTTGCCGGATATGATCCGCCGGTTCAAAGAGAGCAGGAAAATCGCATGCTTCATCGCGATCCATCCTCCGATCAGCTTCCACATCGCCGAATTCGATGCGAGCGGCTCGGTGCAGCGGATCCGCTCGAGTCAGGAATCGGACATCTGGATCAACGGCGGGTTTTTCATTTTCCGTAGCGAGATCTTTGACTTCATCAAGGAGGGTGAAGAACTCGTATTTGAACCGTTTAATCGCCTGATAAAGGGCGGCCACCTGATGGCCTACAAGTACGATGGATTCTGGCGGGCGATGGACACCCTGCGAGACAGGCAGCTCCTCGAGGACATGGTGGAGCGCGGTGAAATGCCCTGGCGTCTTCCTCAACCCGGCGTCAGGGCTGCATGATGAAGCCGTTGCAGTTGGCTAGACCGGGAGAGCGACTGTCGGTCCTTTGTTTGGGCGCACATTCAGACGACATTGAAATCGGCGCCGGCGCCACGCTGCTTAGCTTGTCGGAGCGCGGGATCGTTCTCGACGTCCATTGGTGCGTGCTGAGCGGCGGTGGGATCAGAGACGTGGAGACCAAGAGGTCGGCCGAAGACTTTCTTGCAAAGGCCGCTAGCCGACAGATCGAGGTGATGTCGTTTCGCGACGGTTTCTTCCCCGAGCAAGGCGAGGCCATAAAGGAATGGTTCGAATCTTTGAAGCAGCGGGTCGAGCCGGATCTCGTTCTGACGCATCGGCGTGACGATGCGCACCAGGACCATCGCCAAGTATGCCGACTGACGTGGAACACGTTTCGGGCCCACAGCATCCTGGAATACGAAATCCCAAAATGGGATGGGGACATCGGGCAGCCCAACGTCTACCTGCCCGTTTCCACAGAAGTTCTGGAACGGAAGATCGAGCTGCTGCTCTCCCATTTCGGCAGCCAGCGGTCCAAGCAATGGTTTGATGCCGAGACGTTTCGCGGCTTGGCGCGGCTCCGCGGAATGGAATGCCGGGCGCAGGAGCGGTACGCCGAAGCCTTTTTCGGACGCAAGCTCGTTCTGGCGTAATGGCCCGACGGACCTTTCACCAAGCCGTACCCGAAGTTGCCGAGCAACAATTCTCCCCTAGACGGAACAATCTTCGCGGAAGACCCCTGCCATGAGTGACACATTTGCGCTGCGGCTTCGCGCCGGTGAATTGGTGCAGGTACGTACGAAGGAGGAGATCCTCGAGACCTTGGACGCGAACGGCCGGCTGGACGAGCTGCCCTTCATGCCGGAGATGCTGGAGTACTGCGGAAAGACGATTCGGGTCCGCAAGCGCGCCCACAAAACCTGCGATCCGAGTGTGGGAATCGGCGGCCGAAAGATGACGAATACGGTTCACTTGGAGGACATTCGCTGCAACGGATCGGCCCATGATGGATGCGAGGCCGGATGCCTTATCTTCTGGAAGGAGGCGTGGCTCAGGAGAGTCGGGCCCGAATGGGTGCCGCCGAGCGAAGGCCCGTCATCCGAGGACGACTCCGCTCGCATACGATGCACGGAGGACACGCTCCGATCGAGCAGCAAGGTTCCTCCAGCTCCCGGCGAAAACGAACCGACCTATATCTGCCAGAACACGCAGATCAAGTTCGCGACGCAACCCCTGGGATGGTGGGATGTCCGCCAGTATGTGGAGGACTATACGTCGGGCAACGTCAGCCTTTCGCAGTTGGGCGCCGGGGCCGTGTACTTCCTGTGGCGAACCATTGCGGAAGCGGGGGTGGGCTTTGGGTCGGTGATGCGTTCGATCTACGACATGTTCCAGCGCACCCGGGATGGCACGCCATATCCGCTGCGGCCATTCGGCGTTCCCAAGGGCGCCCCCGTGCCAAGCGCGCGACTCGATCTCGAGCCGGGCGAAAGTGTCCGCGTCAAGCCGTACAAAGAGATCCTAAAGACGCTGGATTCGAATTACCGGAACCGCGGGCTGTATTTCGATGCGGAGATGGTGCCGTTCACCGAACGGACCTACGAGGTTGATCGTCGGCAGACCAAGATTATCGATGAAGGGACCGGCAAGATGATCCGGTTCAAGACCGACGCAATCGTCCTGAAGGGCGTCGTCTGCGAGGCCCGGTACGCCGTCTGCCGCCGCTTCTGCCCGCGCGCGATCTACCCCTATTGGCGTGAGATTTGGCTGGAACGTACGTCGGATCGGCCGACCCGCGCGGACCGGGGCGCGTGACGGCAAGGATGATCCGGTGTGCCTGACCCCGAACGCGAGCGAGCGATGCATCCTATTGAGAAATTCCTCGTCAGTATCGACAGCCCGCCATTTTACGTCTTTCGCGTGGCCCTCGGCTTGATCCTCGCTCCTGCATTAAGCGCCTTCTCCGATAAACCCCACGAGCTTGCGAGCGTCATCGGCCTGTTCATCGGAACGTTGCTCGCGGTGCGCGGGGTTCCTGCTGTCATTCGGCGGATTCTGCCGTTCTCGGCAGAAGCGAAAGACATCTGGGCGGAGCGGCGGAGCATTTCCAGACATTACGACTCTTACCAATGGCGGAAGCTATTCTGGATTGGGCTCGGCATGTTGCCTTATTCAATAGCCAGCGGCGGCGCGGGAAACGGGGTTTTCGTCGTCACGTTGTTCTGTCTGATCGGCGGTTGCGCGGGACTGATCGTCTGGCAGCGGGTCAGCGCCGCGCAACGGCGCGCGCTCGGCACGAAAGCAACTACGAATTCAAACTGAGCGCAGGAAACTGCTCGGGAAGATCGCGACTACCCATCTCGGGTTACCACCAGGCAACGAACGCGGGCGCCGAGGGCCACCGGCGACGATCGGTCGGTCACGTGGCGGGCGAGCATCCGCCTAGAGCATTTTCCGGCGAAGTGAACACCGGTTCGCCGCAGAAAATGCGATCCGGTAAGAAGAAATAGAGCGAATTCCGATTCCCTGAATGGAATTCGCTCTAAGCCCGTGTCGCGATCTGTTCGAGGCGATGCGCGCGATCTTGCATTCCCTCGGTTTCGGGCAAGCCGAGGATCTCGAACACGACCCGGATGCGATGAAGCCAGTCGTGTCTGAGGGCTGCTTCTCGCGCGTTCCTGCGCCGCGCGTCCCGAAGTCGCTTCAGATCACTGCTCAGGTCCGCGATGGTGCGGCCGATCTCGGGACAATCGAACGGCACGTGGATCACCGCATCAGGCCAATTGAATTGCCGCCTGAATTCCTCTGTCCGGGGTGCCTCGCCGATCATCACTGTTCCCGCCGCGGCCCCCTCGTAGAATCGCGCGGACTCTTCTTCATAGCCCAAAGTTAGCGCGGGATCGTTGATGTAGCCACGATTTGCGATGAAGAAGCAGCTGTGCTTGAGCAACGTCGCCAGCATCATGCGATGTTCGCGCGGGTTGTCGACGCGGAAAGTGCGTTGCTTTAGATCGCAGCCGCTCGCGGCCACCGTGTCGTAAAAATAGAACCACTGCAGCCGCTCGGTCTCGTTCAGCAGGGCCTCGTGCGTAACCTGCGAGCGCCGGCCGATGTTGCAGACGACGATCGGCCGCGGCTGATCAGGCGACTTTGGGGTGAACCGCAGGACGTCAGTCGCGAGCGGAAGGTGCATGCAAGGCCGGCCAGTGATACGCGCCACCTCCGGCACAGCGTGGTAAACACCAAGGAAGATATAGTCGAACTCGGAAAGCAGTTCGAATAGATATTCCGGCAGTTGATTGGACCAGGCTTCGGTGATGAAGCACGCTGCCTTGCGCGAGCGGCGGCGCCAGTTGCGGATTGCTGTGAGCGAATATAGCTCGATGGGGTGGTTGAACACTGGAAAGAACAGCTCAACGTCGTGCTCCAAGGAAATCATATTCTTCGGGAGAGGCGCGACGCGGCGCGCAAACCCGCGCGACCCGGACGCCAACCGTGTAAGCTTGTACGCGCGCCGGGAAAACTCAAGGCTCGTTCGGTCGGTAGCGTCGAGACGCTTAGCGCCGGTAACTTCCGCAATCGTGTCTTCGAACTCGTAAGCGAGGCTGTACGCAACTAGGTCGGCGATCTGGCGCTGGGAGAACAGCAAGATTTCACTTCCCACGAGTTCCTTCCTCCTTTCGGTTTAATGGGCTCTCTCGTAACCAGATCCTACAGTCGCTGCAGAACTTCTTGGTAGCGGGCCCGGTACCCGGCCCCATCCGACATAAGCTATTAAGAGGCCGATCAAAGCCGTAACGCTTCGGCCATCATAGAGA
>CAZTTL010000015.1:0-16422 GCA_964616635.1 uncultured Rhodoplanes sp.
AAGGGCGAGATCACGTGGCGCGATTGAGAATCCAGCCGATCAACCCCTTGCGCTCTCGGACCGCCTCGACGTTACGGCGCAGCCAGGCGTCCAAGCCAAGACTACGACCCGCTGCATAGAGGGAAAAGAGGAACATCAAACTCGCGAGGAAGAGGTATGACCATGGCCATTCCGCGGGGTTGCCCGGCCGATAGATTCCGAGCCATAGCTGCAGGACGAAGAAGATGCCGATCACCCCGACGAAGCGAACCGCGAATCCCAGCATCAGCGAGACCGAGAACATGAGTTCGGTTAAGAAGACGAAGGGTCCGAACAAGCGGAGATTGGGCAACAAGAAGCTGGTCACCAATTCGCGGTGAATCTCGAAGGCGGCGCGCGTCGCTTCCTGTTGGGTCCAATATTCCAGACCGCTCGAGAGCGGCAGCGGCAATTTCCACAGCATGCCTTCAAACCACATCGTGCCGATCATGATGCGCACGATTGCGGTTCCGAGGTGCGTTCCGGTGCGCTGGGCCGGATCCTCCTGCCAATTGCGGAACGCAAGGTAAATGCCGCCCAAGAGCAGCGCCCAGTACAGGGCGACCAGGAGGAAGCGCCAAGGGCCGAGGGCGAGATAATCGTCGGTTGCGCCGGTAAAAAACAAAAAGGCGTCATTGATTGGGTTATTTGGCATGGTTGCTCTCCATCAAGCCCTGCATGCCAGACTCTCGCTGGCAATTCGTATCTCGCTTCGTATTTCGCTCGGTGCTTCCGACAGACGCGTCGGTAGGGTGCGGATTCGCATCAAAAGGACTCAAGTAAACGGATTCGTCGGCCAACGACGTCATCGCATGACGCAACTGGCGGCGGTCCGCGGTTGTCGAGTGTTTTGACAGGCCGATCACATGCCGCGCCGCACAAGTAAATCGGACGGCCATCACATTGCCAGCCGCCCGATTTCGGGCGGGTGCATTGAACGGCGTTGCCGATCAATACCCCTCGGGATTGCCCTTTGCGCGCTGGAACAGCGCCTCGCCGGAGCTGATGGTCGAGGAATAGCCATTGACCCAGCGCGGAGCGGCGTCAGCGTGCTGAAAGCCAGCGACGAAGACGGCAGCGAGACCGAAGGCGAAGAGAGCGATCTTGGACAGCGACATGGTATTTCTCCAGTTGTCGGGTCACGTTGATCCGGGCGGAACAACTGCAGCCTTTGTCGCAAGATCACGCCAGAGAATGAAATACCGAGTTGGCATTGGTTCGATGCTGAGAGGCTATGTGACGGATTCGGCGCTACGCTGGCCGTGCGCATAAAGAGGTCATTGATTGGGTTTTTTGGCACGGTTGCTCTCCATCAAGCGCTGCATGCCAGATTCTCGCCGGCAATTCGTATTTCGCTCGGTGCTTCCGACAGCCGCGTCGGCACGGTGTGGATTCGCAGACGGCGGCGCAGACCACGCGAGAACGCATCGACAATCATCGATAATAACGCGGTGGCGACGATCAGCACCACGGCGACATCGAGCTTGAATTCAGAGATCGCTGCATCGACATAATAGCCAAGGGTCGTAATCCCCAATATGCCGAAGATTGCGCTTTCACGCAGAATGATTTCCCAGCGATAGAGCGCATAAGCGAGGAACTGACCGTATAGCCGCGGCACCGTTTCGTACAAATACAGATTCAGCCCTTTCGGCGCGTCCCGCCGATAATCGAGCGCATCAGCATGTCGGCCCATGAGATAGCCGACAATGGCGCCATTGTGTAGCGACAACGCGATAATCGCTGGCAGCATCGAGGGACCAAGCATCTGCAAGAGCACATAAACCACCATGAACTCGGGGGTTGACCGCACGATAACGAGCGCGATCCTCCCGAGCGGCTTGCCGATTCGGCCGACGAACCTTTCACAAATGAATGGAAACAACACGAGCGCGATGATGGACATCGCTACCAGTGCGATCTGCGACAGTATTAGGGTCTGAACGACGCCGGGAATGACTTGCCGGATGACGATCGGATCCAGCCAGCTGAGAAAGTGCGTCCAGGTCGCAGTCGCCAGGAGATCGGCGCCACGCAATGGTGTCGGCACGATGTCGTGGGTTATGAACCGAATGAGATTGGTCAGCGTCGCATTCGAGCCGACCGCCTCGGGCAGAACCAGCAGGCTCGCGACGATCAACAGCGGAACCGTCGCCGGTCGCGCCCACAGGCGCCGCGTTCCGATCAGCGCATAAAAGGACAACAGCAGTGCCGCAGCTTCCGCGTAATAGCCTTCCTTGAAATAGGAGTCGAGATGAAAGCCGATGGTCGGCAGCCCGATGAAGCCGAGCACCAAGGTCGAACGCATACCGCATTCAAGCCGGTACAGCGTATAGGTCCAGAACTGGGGTGCGAGTTCCGGAATACGGGCGTAGGCAAATCGCGCAATGATCGAAGTCTGGCCCGGCAAAACCCGCTCGGCGGACAGATCGGCCTCCTCGATCATTTCCGCGAAGACCTTGGCAAAGATGCCGGCATAAGGGATTGCGACGGCGAGAATCCCGGTTGTCGGCGACAGTCCGGATATCTGAATCAGCAAGAGCGCCCAGAACAGTTCATGAACCGATCGCAGAAACGCGCATAGCAAACGCACCACGCGCAATTGCGCGAAGACGAGCGCCAGCAGAAATCCGGTGGTCGCGCCGAGTGCAACGCCCAATACGGCGAAGGCGACCGTCCATACGACGCTCATCGCGTCGATGGACAACAGATCTGGCCGCAGCAGGCCCGCCAGGAGGCGACGCATCTCCGCCCACGGGTTAAGCGTGCTGACCGCCAGATCGGCTATCGTGAGCGCGAGCAGGGCAATCAGCAGGAAAAGATAGCTTACCGACGCGTAGCCGAGCTTCGGCAGGGCTGGCGTGCGGCTCGACATGGCAGCGTCACCCGCCATAATAGGGAACGAGGTCGGCCGAGGTCAGCGCACGCGCGGGTGCGTCGAGCACCATGCGACCCTCATCCAGCACGATCACCCGGTCGCTATGGGCGAGCGCAAGCGGAATGTCGTGCATCGCCAGGATGCTGGTCTCCGAGCGCCGGCATAATGCGCCGAGGATTTCGGTGGCCTGCACGCGGTCGAGTGCGGAGACCGGCTCGTCGCCGATGATGACCGGCCGGCCGTTGTAAAGCGCGCGCGCGACCGAGGTGCGCTGCTGCTGGCCCCCGGACAGCGCACCCGCCTTGGCAAACAACTTGTCGGTCATGCCGACGAGGTCGAGCGTGTGCTTGACGTCGCTCACGTCTTCGCGCGCCGGCCACACCAGATTGCGCAGGTTGTGCCAGGTCGAGCGGCGATCGAGCCGGCCCATGTAGACATTATGGTAGACCGACAAGGTCTTCACCAAAGCTGCCGCCTGCGGGATCAGCGCGACCTGGTCGTCCAGCCTGTCGTAAAGCAGGTTGAGCAAAGTTGATTTACCGGCGCCGGATCGCCCCATGACGGCGATCCGCTCGCCGGTCTCGATCTTGAGATCGAGATCGTGCAAGACCGCTTGCCCGCCATAGCCGGCGGACGCTCCCATCAGCTCGAGCAAGGCGGCCATCACGAGGATCAGTTGAGGAGGTTGGTGGCCTTGCCCACTTCCTCGACCGGGGCGTAGTCGGAGTTCTTGGCCGGGATGAATTTCGAGCGGGCGAACTGTTTGAGGATCGCCGGATCGTCGATCGCAAGCAGCGCCGCCTTCAGCTTGTCCTTGAATCCCGCGCCGTAGACCGCATCCACGTCGCCGCGCACCGTCCAGTTATAATCCGGAAAGGTCGGGCTCTCCCAAATAACCTGTACCTGCCCCTCGTTCACTTTGCCCGCTTTTTTATCGAGGTCCCAGACGGTGTAATCGAGTGCGCCGACGTCGTAGGCGCCGGACTGGACGAGTTGGATGGTGCGGCTATGGTCACCCGAGAATCCGACCCGCGAGAAGATTTCGTCCGGCGATTTCCCGCCGAAATGCTGGCGCAGGAAATATTCTGGCATCAACCGGCCGGAGGTCGAGGCGCGCGAGCCGAACGTAAAGGACTTGCCTGCGATCTCCTTGGGAAAATCCTTCGAGCGCTTCAGGCCTGTTTTCGTGTTGGCGATGAAATAGCTCTTGAAGGAGACATCCTCAGCACCCTGAGCGATCGCCTCCGAGCCCGGGACCCGACGGCGAGCCTGCACACCGGTGAAGCCGCCGAACCAAGCCATCTGCACTTGATTGTTGGTAAAGGCGGTGACGGAGGCCGGATAGCTCTTGACCGGCAGATATTTCACCGGAATGCCGAGCTTGCTCTGCAAATAGTCGGCAACGCGCGTGAAGCGCTCGACCAGCCGCGTTTCGTCGGAGTCCGGGATCGCCGTGAATACGAAGGTCGGCTTATCCTCGGCATGCGCCGCGCTTGTCGCAAGTGACAAAGCGATCGTAAGGGCCGCCAAAATTCGGTTCATGGAATGTCCCCGTGGTTCATGACAAGATCGGCTCTAATCCGACCCGATAAGGCGTTCCGAGCCTATTACGGCTTCGATCGTAAGGAGTTGCACGTTACAGTGATCATTCGTTTGTGATCGGTGGCTTTGTCGCCGTCCCGATTTGTGCGACGGCGGACAAGCTCACCGCGCCGCGCCCCTGATCGCGCTCGAGCCCGGCCACGAACGCCGTCATGATGGCGTCGCAATCCGACCCGAGCGCTGCGACCAGCGCGGACAGGCCGGGCGCGAACGCAATGCGCTCGGCGATCCAGCGCGCCGACGGCAACCGCCATTGCTGTTCCGCCCGGATGATGGACTCAACCGTCAGCCCGGCAGCGCTCAGCAGCTTGTGAAACGCCGCCTTTTCGCAGAAGCGCAATTGCGCCGGCAGCGATGAAGGCGGCGGTTGCGTCCCGCGCACCGATGCGATGGCATTGATCAGCCGCGTCGCAAGCTCGTAGCGCTCCGTGTCGGTCCAGGTGACAACGGCGACGCGGCCGCCCGGTTTCAGAACGCGCGCGATCTCTCGCATGCCACCGACGGCATCAGGGAACAGGATGACGCCGAAGACCGAGATTGCCGCATCGAATTGCGCATCCGGGAGCGACAGCGCCATTCCGTCCATGATCTCGGCACGAAGGCGCGCGTCTGGCCGCTGTCGCGCACGGGCGTTGATACGGGCGACCATTGCTCGCGAGCCGTCGATGGCGAGAACGTCGGCGCCGCACTCTGCCGCCGCGATCAGGGCGGCGCCGCCGCTGCCGGCGCCGATGTCGATCAGCTTTTCGCCGGGACGCAAATTCAGCCCCTCGAGGGCGGCGCGTGCGAAAGCGTTGGTCAGAGGCTCGAATACTGCCTCGTACACGCCAACGTGATGATCCCAGCGCGCCGGCTGCTGGTCCGGCTGCAGTTCAAGGCTTGCCGTCATGGCCCCTTGTGCAAGATAAGACGCTTAATTGGTCCACCGTATTATCTGTCCAACGTAGCACGAGAATCCGGACTGCGGATGACGACAACGGTTTCACAAACAAGAGAGCAGGCGGCGCGGGCGGAGCGCACTTTCGCGCTCGGTCTCGGCCTCACCAATGAGTGCAATCTCGCCTGCGCGTTCTGCTATCGCGATCCGAACCGGCTCGACCGCCTCAGTGTCGACCAGGTTCGCGCGGTGATGCGGCGGCTGCCCGTACGCTCAGTCAATCTCGGCACCGGCGAGAATGGCATGCATCCCGACTTCGGTGCGATCCTTGACGAATTGCGGCGCCAACCGATCAATCTCACGATCACTTCGAACGGCTATTCGACCGCGGTGCTCGACGATACCCAGGTCAGAGCCTTCAAAGATGTCGAGTTCTCGCTCGATTACCCGACCGAGGCGGAGCAGGACGCCCAACGCGGCCCCGGCAACTGGCGACTGCTGCATGAGCAGGCCGCCCGATGCCGCGAGCTCGGCATGTCCGTCACCTTCATCGCGGTGATGATGCGTTCGAACTTCGATCGCCTCGCCGACATCGCCGAGCTCGTCAGGGTCTATGACGCTCCACTGCGTATCAACGTCTATCAGTCGGTGCGGTCCGACACTTTCGCACTGACCTATGACGAATATTGGCAAGGTTTTGAGACGTTGTTCGCACGCACCGATGCGATCGCCGTCGGCGAGCCGCTGGTGCGGGCGATGGCCGGTCTGCCGCCGCGTCGGGGTGGCTGCGGCGTCGCGACCGTGCGGGTCACGCCGCGCGCGACCGTCCAGCCTTGCGTGTACTGGCCGGGCGGTGGCGCACCGCTCGATCTTCTTGTCGACCTCGGGCCGGGCATTGTCGATACCGAGCCGTTCGTCGCTGCGCGGTCGACGCCCCCGGCCTGCAGGGATTGCCGGCATGTCGTCACCTGCGGAGGCGGCTGCGCCGGTCGGCGGCGGCTGCTCGAAGCTCTCGATGACCCCGATCCCTACTGCCCGGTCATCCGCGGAGAAGATCGCAGGCTCTCCATTCGCATGGCGACGAGCCGTGAGCTGCCGAAACTCGAAAGTGCCTGTACGACGATTGTCACGGCGCGTTCCCGGTGACCCGTCAGCCGCTTGTGATGGGTCCGATGGCAAGCGCGCGCGGAGGATGAGCTGATGGAAAGGTGGCGCTGGAAATAATCGTGCGTACTTGGCGTAACGTCTTTTCTCTCGGCAACGAAATTCGTTTCGGATCATCTTGCGCAGCCGCATTATTGACGCCGAGGCCGTGCTCTCTTCGCGGAAAAAATGCGTTAAGGTGGTGCAAGCAGGGGAATGACGAAGCCTGGCAGAGTGCATTCGAGGCAAGACCATGACCATTCAGAACATCAAACTGACGAGCCTTGCCCATGGCGGCGGCTGCGGCTGCAAGCTCGCTCCCTCCGTGCTGCAGCAGCTTCTCGCCGGGCAAGCCGCGGCGGGACCCTATGCGCGGCTCCTCGTCGGGGTTGAGACCGGCGACGACGCCGCGGTATGGCAGCTTGACGATCACAACTGCATCATTGCCACGACGGATTTCTTCATGCCGATCGTGGACGACCCGCACGATTTCGGGCGGATTGCGGCGACCAACGCCATCTCGGACATTTACGCGATGGGCGGTCAGCCGATCATGGCACTTGCGATCCTCGGCATACCGCTCGACAAATTGCCGCTCGAAACTGTACGGGCAATTCTCGCGGGAGGGGCGTCTGTCTGTGCGGCAGCGGGGATTCCGGTTGCCGGTGGTCACTCGATCGATACCCCCGAGCCGATCTACGGGCTCGCGGTCATCGGTACTTGCCGCAAGGAAAACCTGCGCCGCAACGCCGACGCCAAACCCGGCGACGCAATTATCCTGACAAAACCGCTCGGCGTTGGAATCTATTCGGCGGCGCTCAAGAAAGGCATGCTTTCAGGGGATGGCTATGCCGAGATGGTCGCGACGACCACGCTCCTTAATCGTATTGGCACCAAGCTTGCCGAAGACGAGACCGTTCACGCAATCACCGATGTGACCGGCTTCGGTCTCACCGGGCACGCGCTCGAACTCGCGCGCGGCTCGAATCTCTCAATCGACATTCACGCGGATAACCTGCCATTGTTACGCGACGCGGTCTCGTTCGCGCAGCAGGGCATCGTCACTGGCGCATCCGGACGCAACTGGGCGAGCTTCGGCGATAGCGTCGAATTGCCGGCCGGATTTGCCAATTGGCAGCGCGACCTCCTCACCGACCCGCAGACCTCGGGCGGGCTGCTCGTCTCCTGCGCGGCCGAGCGCGCCGACGCGATCCTGCAGACAATCACGCAGGCCGGCTGCCCGGCCGCCCGCAAGATCGGTTATGCCCAAGCAGGGCCGCCGATGATTAGGATTGTCGCTTGACCCGCCCGGGCGCGGATTGCGCCGCTCAGCAGGGTCGGTCCGGACCTTGCCTGGGCACAAACGCACCCTGCGTCGAGATCACGGCCCATTGCGACAAAGCTGGCGGCGGGTCCGCGCAAGTTCGCTGACGCAAACGTGATCTCTTTGGCCTGGTTGGCCCGTAATATCGGGCGCGGCCCAACGTATTCGGTCGCGTGGATGTCATGCTGGCGCTCGGTCGGCAGGCGCCGGGACCTTGAATTTGCGCGTAGTGACGGGGGCGGTGATCGGAATCATGCACAAGGCGCCCGTTTCGGGGCGCGGCGTTAGCGGCCTTGCGGCGGGGATCACGGCAGCCGGCGTTGCGGCGGCGGCACACGCTTGTCTTGCCGCCATGGACGGAGCTGCGCCGTGAGCGCCGAACCGGACTCCATCGACGCCGCGACTGCGGTCGCTCGAATAGAGCCGGGCGACGTCGCGACTCCTTATCTTCTGTGGGCCCTCGGCGGTGCCGTCGTCACCCTCACCGTAGCAGCACCGTTCGCGTTTCGCGCCAACGGCGACAACGCCTACATCGTGTTGGCGCTCCTGACCGGCCTCGTCGCCCTCGCCGCGACGGCGGTCGCTGAGCGCACGCCGGAACGAACCGCCCTGTGGACAATCGCGGTCGTCGCGATTCTGCTGCGAGTCTATCTGCTATTCACCGAGCCGCTGCTGTCGACGGACATTTATCGTTATGTCTGGGACGGCATTGTCCAGGGCGCCGGGATCAATCCTTATCGATATTTTCCCGCCCACGAGGCGCTTTCCTTCCTGCGCGATAATCCGGTCTATCCCAACATCAATCGCGCCAGTTACGCAGTCACCATTTATCCCCCGGTCGCGCAGATGTTCTTTTTCCTGGCGACGCGACTGGGCGCGAACGTCGTGATGATGAAACTTGCGCTGCTTGGCTGCGAAGCGGTGACGGTTTTGATGATCGTCCTGCTGCTGCGCCGGCTCAGCCGGCCTGCCACCCGTATCGTGGCTTATGCTTGGCATCCTTTGCCGCTCTGGGAGATCGCGAATAGCGGGCACATCGACGCGCTGATGGTGACCTTCCTGATGCTCGGCCTCTGGCTCGCAGCGACGCACCGGCCACTGCGCGCAGCCGCCGCGATCACGCTGGGCGCGCTTGCAAAGCCATTTGCCGTGCTTGCGCTCCCGGCGATCTGGCGACGATGGGATTGGAAGCTGCCACTCGTCGTCCTCGCCGTCGCGTCGCTGTGCTACGCGCCTTATCTGTCAGTCGGATCAGGTGTGCTCGGCTTCCTCACGCGCGGCTATCTGACAGAAGAACACTTTAACACAGGTGAAGCGTTCTGGCCGCTTGCCGCCATCCAATGGGTCTTCGGCATTCACGGCTGGAATCACCTCTATCTCGTGATTTCAGGAATCGCGCTCGCAGCTTTGGCTGTCCGCGTGGCATTTCGTGAGGAGCACTCAACCTCGACAATGCTCACGGATGTCAGCCGATTGCTGATGGCTTTTTTGTTTCTGCTGTCACCGAACTACCCATGGTACTTTCTTGCGTTGACACCCTTTGTCGCGCTCGTCGGCGGCGCTCCGGTGTGGGCGTTAACGGTGGGGGCCGTGGTCCTGCAAGATGAGGTTGACTGGGATCCGAGCGTGCCGATCTTGCTTCGCAAGACGGTTCTTTATTCCGGCTTCTTGGCTGCCTGCATGTATGCAGCCTGGCGAGCGCGGCGCAGGCGGTATGAGAGGAGTATTGAGCAATGAACGATACGATACGTGACGCGACAGCCCGCGCGATCGCGCGTCGATCCGCGCCAGTGTCATAGATCGGTTGTATTCCAACGTTGACGCGTCAGACGCTGTCTGACTTTAGGCTTGTTCGGTATGATCCTCATCAGGGACCAACTCGCGTGAGCACGGTCGCCGTTGCCATCATGTGCAAGACGCCCATCAGCGGCTTGTCCAAGACCCGGCTGTCGCCGCCGTTGCGACCGGACGAATGCGCCGCCATCTCGGCCTGCTTCATCCGCGATCTGTCAAGCACCATTGCATTGTTGGCGGCAGATGGCGACGTCACCGGCTATGCCGTTTATACGCCGCGCGGATCGGAAGCAGCCTTGCGGTCGCTGCTGCCCCTCCGTTTTCGTCAGGTGCCGCAATGCGACGGCGACTTTGGCCTGCGCCTGATCCAGGGGGTGGCCGACCTGTTGGACGCGGGCCATGCCGGCGCGATCCTCGTCAATTCCGATTCGCCGACCTTGCCAAAGTCGATTTTGCGTGCGGCGGTCGACGCCGTGCGCGGCGGCGACAACGTCACCTTGAGCCCCGCCATCGACGGCGGCTACACGCTGATCGGACTGTCGCGGCTTCATGTCCGGCTGTTCGAAGATATCCCTTGGAGCACGTCGGATGTCTATCGGCTGACGCTCGCGCGTGCCGGCGAAATCGGCTTGCCGGTCGCCAATGTGCCGGCCTGGTACGACGTTGATGACGCGCCGTCGTTCCGCATGCTCGAAGCCGAACTGGCTGGCGACCGCCCGGCCTTCGCCGATGCCGATATCGTCGGTGCTGAGGCATTGGCAACGCGGCAATTCATGCGCCAGCGACGCGCCGCTCTCGCGACCTCGGCCTGACCATGCGTCTTTCTGTCGGCGAAGCAAGCGTTGCCGTCGTCCTGCCGTGCCTCGACGAAGAGGAGGCCATCGCCGACCTCGTGCGCGAAATCTTCAACCAGCAGGCAGACATCGTCATCGTCGTCGATAATGGCTCAAAGGATCGCACTGCCGAGCGGGCGCGTGCGGCGGGGGCGCAGGTCGTTTCTCAGCCGCAGCGCGGTTATGGCCGTGCCTGTGCGGCCGGGCTTGCCGCCGTGCCGCCGCATATCGACATCGTATGCTATATGGACGGCGACGGCAGCGACGTTCCCGCCTTTATTCCTAGGGTGGTTCGGCCGATTGCGGAAAACACCGCCGACTTCGTGATGGGGTCGCGGCTGCGTGGCACACGTGAGCCGGGCAGCATGACGATGCAGCAGATCATCGCCGGCGGGATAGCCGGGTTTCTTCTGCGGCTCGCTTACGGCGTCCGCTTCACCGACATGTCGCCATTCCGCGCCATGCGGCTCGATCGCCTTCGCGCCCTGAACATGACCGAGCAAACCTACGGCTGGAATCTTGAAATGCAGATGCGCGTCGCCGCCGCCGGTTTGCGCGTCCTCGAGATTCCGGTCGACCATCGCCGGCGGCGTGGCGGCATGTCGAAAGTGTCGGGCAATCTCGTTGCCGGGCTGCAGGCGGCCTGGAAGATTGCGAGCACCTTTGTGCGCCTGTTCGTCGCGCAACGCACAGGGACGCAGCGTTGAGCTTTTCATTCGACTCGGAGGTGATTTGAGCGATGCGCGTTCTTCTGACCGGTGGCGCGGGATTTATCGGCCGACATGTTTTACGCCAGCTTCTTGCCCGCGGGCACGACGTGCGCGTCCTCGATTCGCTGCGCTCCGACGTACATGGCGAAGACGCTGAGCGCAGGATCGAAGGCGTGGATGTGACCGTCGCCGATGTCCGCGATACCGCTGCCGTTGATCAGGCGGTGCAGGGCATGGACGCCGTCTTGCATCTCGCGGCGAAGGTCGGTCTCGGCGTTGATGTCGGCGATCTGCCCGACTATGCGTCGTCGAACGATGCGGGCACGGCGGTGCTGCTCGCCAGCATGGCGCGCGCCGGCGTCACACGGCTGACGCTCGCGAGTTCGATGGTGATTTACGGCGAGGGTTTGGGTCGATGCGCCGAGCATGGTGCCGTCAGGCCTTTGCCGCGCAGCGAAGCGGCCCTGGCGGCGGGCCAATTCGAGCCGCCGTGCCCGGTCTGCGGCCAGCCGCTGGCGCCGGAACTGATCGACGAAAGCGCGCCGCCCGATCCGCGCAATGCTTATGCGATCAGCAAGCTGGCGCAAGAACTCTATGCCACGACCTGGGCTCGCGCGACCGGCGGCGCGGTGGCGGCGCTGCGCTATCACAATGTCTATGGGCCGGGCATGCCGCGCGACACGCCCTATGCAGGGGTGGCCGCAATCTTCACCTCCGCCTTGCGGCGGGGGCAATCGCCCAGGGTGTTCGAGGACGGCCGACAGCGACGTGATTTCATCCATGTCCGCGATGTTGCGGCGGCAACCGTGCTGGCCTGCGAGCAGCACCGCGACGGCGTTCGCGCCCTCAACGTGGGTTCTGACACGCCGCGCACGGTGGGCGAAATGGCAGAGACCCTGGCGCAGGCCTTGAAGGGACCACGGCCGACGGTGACCGGGCAGTATCGCCTCGGGGACGTCCGCCACATCACTGCCGACTCTTCGCGATTGCGCCGCGAACTGAACTGGCAGCCGCAGGTAGATTTCAGCCAGGGCATGGCCGAACTTGCCGGCGCCTGAGGCGTTGTCGAACGCGTCGCCCTGATGAGGAAACTGACAAGCCGGGTGCCCCGTACAATCCGGGCGGGGCGCGCGCGTCCTCGACGGTCGCGCGCGGGTAACGGATTCACCCTCGAAACGACGTCACGGCGGCGTGTAACAATGCCGGCCGATCGTACGTACAAACGGATAGTGTCTCTGTGCGCCGGGCACAGTTGCCGACGGTTGGAGCAAGTCCTTGCTGTTCTCGTTGGGTCCGACCGTGCCGCGTCTGCCCGAAAAGATCTTGATCGACGAGATCGAGGCGATGGCGGCTCGATGGCAGGCGAGCCATGGCAGGCCGCCGGTCAATATTTCACACTGGAATCCGTCGGACGATTTTTTATGCAGCCTGCATGCCGTCGTCGCGCCTGCGTTGCTGTTCGATCCGCTCACCTGTCTGCAGACCTGCGATCCGATGCCTTATCGTTATTCTCAGGGGCTGCCGGCGATCCAGGCTGTCCTGCGTAAATTGGGATTCGAAAGCCAAAACGTCGGCGCGCTGATCACAGAAAACGGGACGACCTCGATATCGACCGTCGCGAACTGGCTCAAGCTGCACGGAGTTGCGGAAGTCACGCTGCTGTCGCCCTCCTATTTTACGACCGCACACAGCCTGCGCCGATTAGGGATGGTCGTCAAAGAAGCGCCGCTCGAGCGCAGCGCCGACGGCGTCTACCAGCTTCCCGCCGGGCTCGATGCGCAGCCCGGCGAGGCTTTATGGCTCACCAACCCGGTCTACAGCACCGGCCTGTATACGCTCGAGCAAAACTGCGACGTGCTGCGGCAGATCGCGGATGCCGGGACGTTCATCGTCGCCGACGAGTCGCTGGCGCTGCGACCGACCGCCGTCGCGCAAGCACTTGGCGGTCACGAAAACTTCGTTGGGATCTATACGCCACACAAATCGATCTGCATGAACGGCATGAAATTCTCTGCCGTCGTCGCGCATCCGCGGCATCAGCCGACGCTGGAGGACTGGGCTGACGTGCTGTCGGGCGGGTTGAGCCTGTCGGCGACGATTGCCGTTCAGCATTTCGTCACGACGTCCTTTGACGAATGCCGGGCCGCCTTTGCGCGACTGCTGTGCAAGACCAGGGAATGGCATATCGATCTGGTTCGCGGATTCGATGGAACCGTGGCCATCGATTCCGCTTCCGAAGGGCACTTCATCATGACTTATTTGCCCCGCCTTGACGCCGAGCTCCGGCACCGGATCGATTTTCTCGAAGAGATTTTGGCAGCGACGGGATGCCTATTGATTCCGGGATTTCGCAGTGGTTTTGACGAGCGCAGCGGCTTCTGCTTCCGCATCAACCTGGCGCGCGACTCCGATGCATTCAGAGGCGCGGTCGAGCGCCTCTATTCGTTCCTGCATGCGAAGGCGTGAAGCGTACGCAGTTCTCGGCGCGCGTGCCGTACGCTTTCTTAATGGAACGGAATTAACTCAGTACCGCAGGTAGTCTTGCCGCTCGCGTGACCAGGCCTGCTCATCCGCCAGCACCAGCGCGTCGAGGTCGTGCGCTGTCGCTGACGCATCGTCGACCCATTCGCGCAACAGCGGGCTGCCATTGATGACATCGATCGCGAGCCTGCCAAGCTCGTATTCGTAAGCGAAATCGCGCCACAGCGGGTAGTCGGGATACAGCCGGCGGATCGCCTTGAAGGCAAGCGCCTGCAGGCGCCAGGGCTTGAACGCCTGGTGGTCGTAGTGCGGGCCTTCGGTGTGAATCTGCATGCCGTGGCAGAGCATGCCCGCATGCTTGTGAAACGTCGGCTCGAACCAGCACTCGCGCAAGCGACAACCTTGAAGCCACGACGGCGCAAGTGAGGCCATCTCCCGCATCAGGGTCCGCGCATCGATATCGGGCGCACCGAACCCTTCGAGCGGCCGCGTGGTGCCGCGCCCTTCCGACAGCGTCGTGCCCTCGATCAGCACCGTGCCGGCATAGGCGCGCGCCATCCACAGATTCGGCGCGTTGGGACTGGGATTGATCCACGCGCGCTCGCCGAGCGGCCAACCGAATCCCGGCGCGGCTTCGGGCTGCCAACCCTCCATCGCAATCATGCGATAGTCGACATCGAGCTTGAGCGCGTCGACGAACCACAGGCCAAACTCGCCAAGCGTGAGCCCATGACGCATCGGCAGGGGACCAGCGCCGACGAAGCTTTCCCAACCGGGGCGCAGCATCAAGCCTTCGACCGGTCGTCCAATCGGATTGGGCCGGTCGAGCACCCACACCGCCTTGCCATGCCGTGATGCCGCCTCAAGCACATAGCGCAGCGTCGTGATGAAGGTATAGATGCGGCACCCCAGGTCCTGCAGATCGACGAGCAGCACATCGAAGGTATCCATCATCGCGTCGGTCGGCCGGCGCACCTCGCCATAGAGGCTGAAGACCGGAATGCCGTGCACCGGATCGGAAAAATCCGGCGATTCGATCATGTTGTCCTGCTTATCGCCGCGCAGGCCGTGCTGCGGACCGAAAGCGGCGGCGATGGCCACGTCGTCGCAAGCGGCGAGCGCATCGAGCGCATGCGTCAGGTCTTTGGTGACGGACGCCGGATGGGCGAGCAAAGCGACGCGCTTGGCCCTGAGAGGCGCACGCAAAGCCGGTTCTGCAATCAGCCGATCGATGCCAAGCTTCATCGCGATGCCAACCTCTGTTGGCGCATGATGGTTCCCGGGAGTCAGCTCGCGGTTTTCGCGGACAGGCTCTGCGCCGAGGGCAATTCATGCGTAAAGCAATCGGCGTGATGGAAGTCCGGCGGGCCCGGCGGGTGCGCCAGCGCCCAATATGACAGTCGGCCACTCATCTCCTCGATCACCACCGACAAGCCCAGACGCCATGGCGCGTCGTGCGGCAGCGCCGACAAGCAGCCCAGCGCAAGGGTCGCCCGTAAAGTATAGCGATCGGGGCTTGATTGCATGTCGATCTCGGGCGCGCCGATCTCGGGTGCCACGACCATGCCATTCCGGTAGCCGGTGAACCGATAGGCCGCCCATCGGGTCGACGGCGCGAAGTTGAATTCGTAATACGCCGATCCCTCGAAAGCGCCGATAAAGGCCTCGAAGCAGGTGTGCCGCCAAAGCTCGTCACTGCGCACAAGCTTTGTGACAGCCGGCAAGCGGATATCGCTGACTGTCCCCGTGACAACGTAGGACAGGATAAGACGATCGGCGCGCGGACGCGCGATCTCCACCTCGATGTGCGTTGCTGCGAAGCAGAGCGAGTGCGGATGACGTTTCAGCGCCTGACGCATGCCGGCATTGTAGCGCTTTGCTGAATCCTGTCACGGAGCGGCGAATGGACCACATCGGGCGATGCGGAGAAGGCGATTTCCGCCTTTGGCGCGTGCTTTTTTCAACGACGGATCGGTGCAATCGAGCCCATCATCGCCACGTAAAGCCCGCGGAATGGCATGTCCCGTGCGGCGGCCACCGCGCTAAGAAACAGCGGTCGCGCCACCGCCGGCGGAATCGCTGCGAAGGTCAGCGTCGCCCTTGCGCTGCAGCGTGGGCGCGGTCTCCGGCATCAGCAGGCCGAACAGCAGCGCGCCGATCATCGCCACGGCGGCAAGGAACAAGAAACCCGCCGAATAGCCGCCGAATTGCACGATCCAGCCCGCGATCACGTTGCTCAACGAGGCGCCGACGCCGATCAGCGTGGTCAGTGCGCCTTGCGCCACATTGAAGCGGCCGGTGCCCTGGGTGACGTCAGCCAGGATCAGCAGAAAGATCATGCCGAAAATGCCGTTGGCGAGACCGTCAAGCGATTGCACGCCGACCAGGAAATAGGCGTTGTCGTGCAGCGTATAAAGCACGCCGCGGATCGGCAGAATGGCAAAGGCGGCAAGAAACAGCGGCTTGCGCCCCCACACGTCGGCACGCGCGCCGCATAGCAGCGCCATCGGGATCATGAAGAATTGCGCCGCCACGATGCAGGCCGAGGTGAAGGCAAAGCCAAGGCCGGTATCGCTGCCGGTCGCCAGCTTCTGGCTCACCAGCGGCAGCATCGCCGCGTTAGCGAAGTGAAACAGCACCACCGATACCGCGAAAACCACCAGCCGACGGTCGCTGAGCAATGTCAGGAGCCCCGACGGTTGGCCATCGTTGTCGGCGGGCGTTTCGGTGATCCCACCGCGCGCGACGTCATGATTGATCGC
>CAZTTL010000015.1:16522-24813 GCA_964616635.1 uncultured Rhodoplanes sp.
GTCGCGCACACCGCCAGCACGGTCCGCTTCCAGTAGGTCGCGTCGATGAAGGCGCCCGCTGGCGTCTGTATGATCACGGTCGTGATCGAACCGGCGGCAAGCGCCATGCCGATGCCGCCTGGTTTCCAGTGATAGGCCGAAAGCAGATAGATCGCGAGATAGGGGCCGAGGCCAGACACCACATCGCCGGCGAAAAAATTTGTGCCGAGCAACGGCCATTGCAGCGTTGTTTTCGATGCCATCCATCCTCCTGCGCGCGGCGATGTGGGCGCCGCGCAGGTTCGCAGCTCGGCATGAACAAGACATAAAGATAGCACGACCAATTCGGCTCGAAAGGCGCCGCATAAAGAAATATTTGGCAAATACGGTGGCATTACACCGATCAGGCGCGCTTTTGATTGACACTTTTGCACCGTTCAATTCGGCCCGATGATCACAGCAAGCCTTGTTGTTTCCTGCTTGATCTTCTTTCTAATCGCGATCCGCCAATGGCTCCCGTCGAGCTTACGCATCTGGCACATCAGGGTGGCGGGCGCGGTCATTCTGCTGCTGCTGGGAGAAATTAAGCCGGGCTCCGCCTTCCGGGCGATCGACTGGAACGTGATCGCCGATCTGCTCGGCGTTTTCGTCATCGCCGCGACGCTTTATGATTCCGGCATCTCGCACGCGATCGGCGCGCGCATCGCCGCCATGCACCATCCCGGCCTGGTGCCGCTCGTCCTCATCGTGATTGCCGCGCTCTGCTCGGCGGTGCTGACCAACGATGCCGCCGCCGACAGTTGCGGAGTCGGTCTTTGGCGGCCGCTCCACTTATTTCACCCTACGAGGTCTTTTGCTGCCCCGACTGAAGAACAGTTGAAGCACACATTCGCGACACCGCGGATTTCGTGATGACCCAAATACACGCCGGGCCTGGACTCCTTGCGCAGGGCCAATAATGATCCGGCTGCAGCAGTTCTAATGGCATGTCAGCAGATCGTAATGGGAGCGCGACATGGCTACTAACCTTGATGATCTAATACCCTCTGCCGACCAGCTCATGCAGCAGATCGCCATGGCAGAAGCCGAGAAGGCTGCCGAGTCCTTCCGCAAGCATGCCCAGGAGGAAGCCCAGAAGAGGGCGGAGATGGAGCGCCTGTCGAAACCTTCAGGCCTGTCGGAGGAGGAAAAAATCGAGCTCGCCGCCAAGGTGATCGGGCGGGCAATGGCCAGTGGCAGTACCGAGATGCTGGTTTATCGTTTTCCCAACCAGCTGTGCACGGACCACGGACGCGCGATCAATCAGCTGGAGTCGGGCTGGGAAAAGACGCTCACCGGCATTCCAAAGGAAGTCTATCAGTTGTGGTATGACTATCTGCGTCCGCGCGGATACAAGATCAAGTTTCAGATCGTCGACTGGCCCGGCGGCATGCCCGGCGATATCGGTGTCACCTTGCGATGGGGCTGAGCCATGCGCGCAATCGTTTCAACCTGCATCGCTGCTTTGTTGCTGCCTTTGCTGGGTTTCGCCTGCGAGGCGCAAGACGCGGCAAACGGGAAGCCGATCCCGATCGAATATGTCGCTCCGGCCAATCCGGCCCACCAGCCAATATACGAAACGATGAAATCGAATCGTGTCCTGGAGAAGTTCCAGGAGCTTTTTCGCATCTTTCCCATGGCGAAGCCCTTCGGGTTCAAGCTGGCGGGGTGCGACGGTGTGGCCAACGCCTGGTATGACCCCGACGATCGGATGATCACGGTTTGCTACGAGTATATCGAGGAAGCTCGGCGGTTCGCCCCGAAGCGGGTCACGTCCGCCGGCGTCACCCCGGATGACGCCGCAATTGGGCCAGTCGTCGAGACATTCGTGCACGAAGCCGCTCACGCGCTGTTTGACGTGTACAAGATCCCGATCCTTGGCCGAGAGGAGGACGCGGCCGACCAGGTGGCGGCATACACCTTGCTTCAATTCGGAGATGAATCGGCACGTCGAACAATCGGAGGCGTCGCGTATAATCTGGCGACCGAGGCTAAACGCACCAGGGCCAATCGTGAAGCGTTCGCCAACGAGCACGGACTGCCAGCCCAGCGCTTCTTCAATCTGGTCTGCATCGCTTATGGCGCAAAACCGAAGGTGTTCTCTGATGTCGTGGAGAAAGGATATTTGCCCAAAGAACGTGCCGAGGGGTGTGAAGAGGAATATAAACAGGTGGCCTATGCGGTTTCGAATCTTCTCGGGCCTCACATGGACAAGGCCGCCGCCGCGGAATTGAAGGCGAGTCTCAAGGACTGGAAACCGACTGTCCGCCATCCCGCACCGAGCAATCGCTCCGGACGGAGATAACGGAACGTTACGGGTTCAGTCGGTCGGCGCGCGAGAGCTGCGCTTGTCGACGAGTATCTGTTCATAACGGACAGCGATCATAGGTCAATTCCATACCCTCCATTCCCGGAAAGATCCGGGAGACCTTGTTGTCGTTGATGATCCGCATGCTGAACTGTACGTCCGACAACATGATGTCGGTCGCGCAGGAGGCGACGAGGTTAATGATCTCACCAGCATCCTTGCGGGCCTTGATGGCGCATTTCGCGGCTTTGCCTCTGATCGTATTTCCGTCAATAATGAATCCGCTGCCGTGAAGCTCCGATTCGCGTCGAAACGAAAGTGCCTTCCCTTTTCGTTCGAAGATGCAAAATTTCGTATCGCTCGCCCAGGCACCGTTAAGGTCGAACGCATGGGCAGAAGAGAACGTCGGCGCGAGTCCCAGAATCGGAGCGGCTGCTATTACCACAGAGTTCCGGGTCTGATCGCTGTCCCTCGTCGTATCCGCGGGGAAGATGGCAAAACTGCTGGTTCCGACGAGCAAGCTGCACAGGGTCAATATCTCGCTTCGATAATCCTTCGTCCCTGCAGCGAGGCTTCGTCGTCGTATTCCGCCTTGCTCGTGCGTTTGGGCAGCTTGATCTTCGGCCGGGCGATTTTCTTGTAGGGGACCAATGCGAGAATGTGCGAAATGCAATTGAGGCGCGCCCGCCGCTTGTCGTCGGACCTCAGGATATGCCAGGGCGACACTTCCGTGTCGGTCGCCTCGAACATCATATCGCGCGCCCGCGAATAGTCGTACCAGCGGCTCCATGACTTGACGTCCATCGGGCTCAGCTTCCATTGGCGGAGCGGATCGTCAATGCGCGCCGCCATGCGCCGCGCCTGTTCGTCTTTGCCCACCTCAAGCCATATCTTGATCAGGCAGATGCCGGCGCCGGTGATGTAGCGTTCGGCTTCGGGGCACAGTTCCAGGAACCGCCGGTGTTCTTCTTCGGTACAAAAGCCCATGACATATTCGACGCCGGCGCGATTGTACCAGCTGCGATCAAAGATCACGATCTCCCCTGCGGCGGGAAAATGCTGGATATAGCGCTGTATGTGCATCTGGGTCTTTTCGCGATCCGACGGAGCGGGTAGCGCGACGACCCGGAAGACGCGAGGGCTCACACGTTCCGTGATCGCCTTGATGGTTCCGCCTTTGCCTGCGGCGTCGCGCCCCTCGAACACGATGATGACGCGCAGGCCGGTTTTCTTGACCCATTCCTGGAGATGGCAAAGCTCCGTTTGAAGCTTCTTCAGCTCCTTGCTGTATTCCTTCCACTTCATCTTCGGCGATTGCTCGGCCATGCACGGACACTCCTCATTCCGCCGCTGGCGGCACCTCCTTGGAGGTTTTTGGCGGCACTGCGGGTGCCGGCGCGTCCGAAACTGGCGCTTCTGTTGTTTCCTCCGCCTTCGCCACCACCGGGTGCTTCGCGTGAGGTCGCGTGGACGGCCGCAGCTTCTCGCGCAGCGCCTGGAAGGCGACGTAGAGCGGCGGAATGACAAAAATGCCGAGGAACGACGCGAAGATCATCCCGCCGAACACGGGCGTGCCGACATTGCGGCGGGCAAGCTGCGAGGCGCCGGTCGCGACCACCAGCGGCAGCAGGCCAAGAATGAAGGCAAACGACGTCATCATCACCGGGCGGAAGCGCAGCCGCGCGCCCTCGGTCGCGGCTTCGAGCAGCGGCACGCCTTTCTCGCGCTGCTCCTTCGCAAATTCGACGATCAGGATACCGTTCTTGGCGGCGAGGCCGATCAGCACCACCATGCCGATCTGACCATAGAGGTCGAGCGTGAGGCCGCCGATCAGGATTGCCGCGAACGCGCCGAGCACGCCGACCGTGACCGACAACAGCACCGGTACCGGAATGGTCCAGCTTTCATAAAGCGCGACCAGGAACAGGAACGCGAACAGAACGGCAAAGCCGAGAATGATTGCGGTCTTGCCCTCGGCGCGCTTTTCCTGGAACGCCGTATCCGTCCACGTGCCGGCATAGCCTTGCGGCAAAGTGTGCGCGGCGACCTGTTCCATCGCGTTCAGCGCCTGACCGGACGACACGCCGGGCGCCGGGCTGCCCTGAACGGTGACCGCGCGCAGATTGTTGAAACGGATCAGCGCCGGCGGGCCGACGACGACGCGAATCTCCACCAGGCTGCGCAGCGGCACCATCTTGCCTTCGGCATTTTTCACATGGATGCGGCTGATATCGTCGACGCTCGCCCGGTCGGAGGCCTCGGCCTGGACCTGCACCTGCCAGGTCCGGCCGTAAAGATTCATGTCGTTGACATAAAAGCCGCCAAGCGATGCCTGCAGCGCCTGGAAGACGCTGCTCAGCTCGACGCCCAGAATCTGCGCTTTGTCGCGATCGATATCGAGATAGATGGAAGGATTGGTGGCGGAGAAGGTGGTGAAGACGCGCGCCAGTTTCGGGTCCTGATTGGCGGCAACGACGAGACCGCGCACCACCTGCGCCAGCGCCTTGGGATCGCCGCCGCGCAGATCCTGCAGCACATAGGTGAAGCCGCCGCCGCTGCCGAGGCCGATGATCGGCGGTGGCGCCAGGGGCACCACGTTGCCCCCCTGGATTTGCCGGAATTTCGGTGCGAGCCGCGCGATGATCGCGGTGGCGCCGAGCGAGCGATCCTTGCGCTCCTCGAATGGCTTCAGCGTCACCACGATGAATGCGGAATTCGATTGCGAATAGTTGTCGATGAAATTCAGGCCGATGACCGAGGTGAAGTCTTCGACGGCTTTCTCCTCGCGCAGGATGGCCTCCGCCTTTTTGATGACCTCAGCGGTGCGCTCGAGCGAGGCCGCGCCCGGCAACTGGACGACGACGAATAGCGCGCCCTGGTCGTCCTCCGGCAAAAATCCGGTCGGCGTGATCTTGGAAAGGGCCGCCGTGCCGGCGATGGCGACGCCGACGGTAACGAGGCCGATGACCGAGAAGCGGACGATGCGGGCGACCGCGCTGCCATAACCATCGCGCACGCGATCGATCGCCCGCATGATGATGCCGATGATACCGCGGCGCGGACCGTGATGCGGGCGAAGCAGAATCCCGCACAAGGCCGGCGACAAGGTCAGCGCATTGATCGCCGACAGGAACATTGACACCGCGACGGTGATGGCGAACTGCCGGAACAGCTCGCCGGAAATTCCCGGAATGAAGGCGACGGGGATGAACACCGACATCAGCACCAGCGTGATCGCGATGATCGGCGCAGTGATCTCCTGCATCGCCTTCTTGGTGGCATCGGCGGGTGAGAGTTCCGGATGTTCCTCCATCACCCGTTCGACATTCTCCACGACGACGATCGCGTCGTCGACGACGATGCCGATCGCGAGCACGATGGCGAGCAGGGAGACGGTGTTGGCCGAATAGCCGATCGCGAGCAGCGCGATGAAAGTCCCGATGAGGCTGACCGGCACCGCCAGCGTCGGAATCAACGTCGCCCGCACGCTGCCGAGGAACAGGAACACCACCAGCACGACGAGGATGAAGGCCTCGACCAAGGTCTTCTGTACCTCGTGGATCGTGTCCTTGACGAAGGTGGTCGGGTCGTAGGTGACCTTCCAGGTTAAATCCTCAGGGAAGCGGTTCTGCAGCTCGGTCAGCTTCTGCTTCACCGCGTTGAGCGTCGAGATGGCGTTCGCCCCCGGCGACTGATAGATCGCGAGAACCGCGGCCGGTCCGCCGTTGAAACGCGTCTCGCGGTCGAGATTGGCCGCGCCCAGTTCCAAGCGGGCGACATCGCCAAGGCGCAGCACCGAGCCGTCCGGATTGGTGCGGACCACGATCTTCTCGAAATCCGCGACCGAACTCAGCCGCCCCTTGGTCTGGATGTTCAGCTGCAATTGCTGGTCGTTCGAGATCGGCCGCGCGCCGACGCGCCCGACCGGCGCCTGGACATTCTGCGATTGGATCGCTTTGACAATGTCGGCCGTCGTGAGTCCGAGGCCGGTCAGCCGGTCGGTGCGGACCCAGGCCCGCATCGCATAATCCTGCGGACCCCACAGGGTGGCATCGCCGACCCCGGGCGTGCTCTTGATCTGGTCGAGAATATTGATGGTGACGTAATTCGAGATGAACAGCGCGTCGTGGGTCGATTTCGGCGAATAGACCGCAATCACGCCGAGCAGGGCCGAGGATTGCTTCTTCACCGTCACGCCCTGGCGCTGCACGTCCTGTGGCAGCTTGGAGAGAGCGACCTGGACGCGGTTGTTGACGTTGACAGTGTTAATGTCGGGATTGGTGCCGAGCTCGAAGGAAACCTGCAGCGTGTAGCTGCCGTCATCGCCGCTCACGCTCTTCATGTAGATCATCTTGTCGACGCCGACGACCTGCGCCTCGATCGGCTGGGCGATGGTCGCGTCGACCACCGAAGCCGAGGCGCCCGGATAGCGCGTCGACACCGAGACCTGCGGTGGGACGATGTCGGGATATTGCGCGAACGGAATCGCGTAGAGCGCCAGCAGGCCGGCAATCGTCGTCACGATCGCGATGACAATGGCGAGACGCGGGCGGTCGACGAAGATTGCTGACAGCATCGGTCAGGTCCGGCCGACGCTCTGCGGCACGGGAGTCGCACGTACCTCGGCACCGGGGCGCACACCCTGCAAGCCGTCGACGATCACCTGCGCGCCCGCCGCCAGGCCGTCTTCGACGACGACGTCGGACCCGCTCTCACCGCCGAGCTTCAGCCGTTTCACCACTGCCTTGCCGTCTTCGACGACAAAGACGTAGACGCCCTGCTGGTCCGCGATGAGCGCAGATTGTGGAATGACCACGCTTTCCTCCGGCTCGCCGCTCTCGATGATAACGCGGACAAGCTGGCCGTCGATCAGCACGCCGCGCGGGTTGGGAATGGTGGCGCGGACGCTCACCGTGTCAGTTGTTTTGTCGACCGACACGTCGACGAAGTTAATGACGCCGACCTGGTCATAGAGCGAACCGTCAGAGAATTTGATGCGGACCTTGAGGCTCTTGGCGTCACGCTTTTGTGCGTCGGCCGTGGTCTCCAGAAACTCCCGCTGGCTGACGGGAAAGGTCACATACATCGGGTCCTGGCTGACAATTGTAGTCAGCGGTCCGCTGTCCGGCCCGACAACATTGCCCTTGGTGACGCTGGTGCGGCCCACCTTGCCGGCGATCGGAGAGACAATGTCAGTGTAGCCGAGATTGATCTCGGCGTTGCGTAGGTTCGCCTCATCTGTGGTGATGGAGCCCTTGGCACCGGCTTCCTCGGCGACCGCCTGATCCCGGGCGACAACGGTGCCGGAATTGCGCGCGAGCAGCTCTTCCGCGCGTTTGCGCTGCAGCTCGGCAAGCGTGAGCCCGGCCTTGCTGCGCTCCAAGGCGCCTTTCGCCCGTTCGACCGCGGCCTCGAACTGCCCCTTCTCGATGCGGTACAAGGGCTGGCCTTCCTTGACGAGATCGCCTTCCTTGAACAGCACCGCCTCGAGGAAGCCCTTCACCCGCGCTCTGATCTCAACCCGCTCGATCGCCTCGATGCGACCGACGAAATCAGCCGTCTTCGCGATCGGTTTGCGCTCGGCGTAGACCGTGCCGACGGCGACCGCCCCTTGTGGCTCGCCCTGCTGCGCCTGCGCAGGTAGCACCGGCACCAGCAGGACGGCTAGACCCAATAGCGCAATCGGCGGCAGCAATCTGGTTCCCATCATTGGTTCCCTGCATCGGCGCTAGCGTCGTCGGGCAGTAGCCCACAGCGACTAGCCTTTGACCACAAAACGGACGGCGTCCAACGAGCGGATGAGATTGGTGAAAGGATAGTTTCTTTTCAGAGGCGCTTGAAGCGCTTTTCCTCGTTTCAAAGCCCCAACTTGCTCTGAATCAATTTCATCAATTCGTGACATGACAGGCTTAGCTAGTGGCCGGTGCGCGGGAGCCGCCTCATGGCCCCACCGGCGGAGCCGGCA
>CAZTTL010000016.1:0-23716 GCA_964616635.1 uncultured Rhodoplanes sp.
CAGGCGGCGGCAGGCCGGGGTGATCGCCCGTAAGCCGGAGCAGCCACTTGCGGGTGCCGTCGGCGGAAATCTGCTCGGCCATGATCTCCGGCCGCGCCAAGGTAAAGTGCCGGTCGAGCTCGGCGCGCAGCTCCTTCGACATACTGGTCATGGCGTCGAAGTTTTGCGCCCCACGCACATAGAGCCAGTGCCAAAGCTGCTGCACCCGCATCTTGAGCTGCGCCGGCGGCACGCCGATGCCCGCGAAGGCTTCCGCAAGCTCGGCGCGCGACAGGCCAACCAGCGACGGTTTGTTCGGCGCGACATAGGTGGTGAGCGCCGCCTTCTCGACGAAGGCGGGCGCGGCAGCGGCAGCAGGAGTGGCAGACAAGGGCATCGGCTCGACAGTCAATGCAGCAACGGCACAACGGGTGATGCGGCTTTGCCTCTTAGCACAGATGGCGATGGCCGGTCGGAAACGCGAGCTTAGCCCCTGCGAAGTTTCGGCTAGGCGGCTGCCTCACGCCTCGCCGCGCCCGGCCTTTTCGTACCGCGCCAGCACGCGGTCGACCATCGCGCCGGCGACGCCGGTATAGTTCGCCGGATCGGTCAGCCGCGCCACGGCCGCGCGGTCGAGGTGCCGGGCGATCTCCTCGTTCTCGGCCAACAGGTCGGCGAGCGAGCGGCCGGTCTCCACCACCTTGCGGCAGATCGCGGTGACGAGATGATGCGCGTGCTGGCGGCCGAGTTTTGGCGCGAGCCCCATCACCACCGCCTCCGCCATCACCAGCCCCTGGGTGACATCGAGATTGGCCCGCATTTTCGCCGCGTCGACAGTGAGGCCGGTGGCGAGATGGCGCGTATGCGCGAGAATGCCGGAGGCAAGGCAGAAAATCTCCGGCAAAGCGATCCATTCGATCTGCCAGGGGCCGCTCGCCCGCTCGTGGTCGACGACCATCGCCTCGAACAGCGCCGCCACCTGCTGGCGCAGCACCGGCGCCGCCGCGCCGATCAGCGCCGAGGCGACGGGATTGCGCTTCTGCGGCATGGTGCTCGATGAGCCGCGGCCGGGCTGGGCGGGCTCGGCCGCCTCCTCGACCTCGGTCTGCATCAACAGCTTCACGTCGAGCGCGAGCTTGGCGCAGCTGCCGGTGACGAGACCCAGAAACGCGCCGACCTCGGCAAAACGGTCGCGCGCGCTGTGCCACGGGATATCCGGCACGCCCAAGCCCAGCTCCTGCATCAGCGCCGCCTCGACGGCGAGCCCGCGCTCGCCGAGCGAGGCCAGCGTGCCGACGGCGCCGCCGAACTCGCCAACCAGGGCGCGCGGCTTAAGCTCGGCGAGCCGCTCGCGATGGCGCAGGAAGGCCGCGAGCAGCACCGCGATCTTGTGGCCGAAGGTGATCGGGATCGCCTGCTGCAGATAGCTGCGCCCGGCCATCACCGTGTCGCGATAGGTTCGCGCCAGCGCGGCAAGCCCCTCCGTGATCGCGACGAGATCGGCCTCAATCAGCGCCAAACCCTCGGCCATCTGCAGCACGGTCGCGGTGTCGGTAATGTCCTGCGTCGTCGCGCCGAAATGGCACCACTCGCCGTGGCCGTCGGCGCAAAGTTTTGCGAGCTGATTGACCACCGGCTGCACCGGCGCACCGATCGCGGCGGTATCCTTCGCGAGCGCAGCGAAATCAAATTTCTCCGCCCGGCAATGGCGGCCGATTTCATCTGCCGCGGCTTGCGGAATGACGCCGAGCCTCGCCTCCGCGCGCGCCAGCGCCGCCTCGACATCGAGATATTTCTGCACCCGGTTTTCGTCGGAAAACACCCGCCGCATCGGCTCGGTCGCAAACAGGGCATGGAGGATCGTCGAGTCGATCGCTGTCACTGGCATCTGACTGGTCCTGGAACTGGACGGAATTCCGTTCTAACGGAATCGGAATTCGCCCGCCAATTCGCCGCCAGTGCGCGTCGAAGCGGCGCCCGGCAGCCACTACGCTTATATTCCGGCGTGTGCTACCAGATCGTGCAGGCGCTGATCGAGGCGTTGACCGGGGAGGATTTCGCGGGGGCGACGCTGGCGACGGCCCTCATCGGGCGCGCTGCGGCGCTTTATCGCTGGCCGCCGGTGGGTGTGCTCGCCGAATTGTGCTCGCCGATTGAAGCGTATAAATACGTATTCGAGAGCTGAATTTCCTTTTTGCAAACGAATTGCGATTGCACTAAGTTCAGCGCAATCAGCTGGCATCGCAGCGAGAACCGCCGGATATGATCGTCTGCTCCTGTAACGTCCTGTCGGACCACCAGATTCGTGTCGTGGTCCAGGCCAATGCGCCGCGCATGACCAGCCAGGTCTATGGCTGTCTCGGCTGCAGCGCGCAGTGTGGACGTTGTGCACGGACGATCCGAGCCATCATGGACCAAGCAATGGGGCAGTGTCCGAACGAATGCGCCTGCTGCCCACGCGCGCTCTCGGAGGATGCGGCTCAGATCGCGCCGCATGACCACCACCATCCCCGCGATGCGCGCGAGCACCCGCACCATCACCACGATCCTCACCGCGTCTCGCATCACGAGCAGCCGCTGGCATCGCCGGCGATCGCCTAAGCCCGTCCGGCGCCCGGCGCGAGCAAGCCTGCCCCGTCGAGCATTGCCGTTCGTAAACCTCGCCGCCTGTTCTCCAGCCATCTGCACCTGTCCAATCTTGAGGCAACGGCTACCCTTGCCACAACCGTTGCCATCCATCAGTTTAGGGACGGGCTGGTGGCGCGATCAGCGTGCTGCGAAGCGTAGGACTATGGAGCTTGGGATGAAGGGCGACGCGAAAGTCATCGAGTACCTCAATAAGGGGCTGCGCTCCGAGCTGACGGCGGTCAATCAATATTGGCTGCATTATCGGATTTTAGAGGACTGGGGCTTTCGGGATCTCGCCAAGCAGTGGCGCGAGGAATCGATCGAGGAGATGCAGCACGCCGACAAATTCGTCGCGCGCATTCTCTTTCTTGAGGGCTTCCCGAACATGCAGATGGTCGACCCGCTGCGGATCGGCCAGACCGTCAAGGAAGTCCTGGAAAGCGACCTGGCGGCGGAATATTCGGCGCGCGCCCTCTATGAGGAGGCTGCGAGCTACTGCCACAGCGTCAAGGATTACGTGTCGAAAGACCTGTTCGAAGATCTGATGAAGGACGAGGAAGACCATATCGATTTCCTCGAGACACAGCTCTCACTAATCGAGAAGATTGGCGTCGAACTCTACTCACAGCATCATATCGGCGAGCTCAAGGGCGACGACTGAGCCGTCGGCCAACCGCGCGCGACACACCCGCGCAATCCACGAACCAGAGCGGGCGGCACTGCTTTCGAACACGCCGCCCTTATTCTGCCGGTCCGGCCTGCCATCGAGGTGCGGTGCGCTCCCGCATCCAGCGAGCGGCGGCGCGAGCCAACGATGTCATGTGCCGGCTGACCCGATCACCGGCAAGCCTGGCGTTGAAACACCGAGGTATTACGCCTAAAAGCGCTGGTTCGACTCAGGTCGAACCAGAGGGCTTTGGAGGATCAAGCATGGGATACAAGGTCGCGGTGGTCGGCGCCACGGGCAATGTGGGCCGCGAGATGCTTGGAATCCTGGCCGAGCGGCAGTTCCCGGCCGACGAGGTGGTGGCGCTCGCGTCGCGTCGCAGCCTCGGCGTCGAGGTCTCTTTCGGCGACAAGATCCTCAAGACGAAGGCGCTCGACCACTACGACTTCTCCGACGTCGATATCTGCCTGATGTCGGCGGGCGGCAGCGTGTCCAAGGAATGGTCGCCGCGGATCGCGGCGGCGGGCGCCGTGGTGATCGATAACTCTTCGGCCTGGCGCTACGATGCCGAAGTGCCGCTGATCGTGCCGGAGGTGAATGCCGAGGCGGTCGCCGGATTCCGCAAGAAGGGCATCATCGCCAATCCCAACTGCTCGACGGCGCAGCTCGTGGTGGCGCTGAAGCCGCTGCATGACCGCGCCAAGATCAAGCGGGTCGTGGTCTCGACCTATCAGTCTGTCTCCGGCGCCGGCAAGGAGGCGATGGACGAGCTGTTCGCGCAGACCAAGGCGGTCTACACGGCGAGCGAGATCGAGACCAAGACGTTCCCGAAGCGGATCGCCTTCAACCTGATCCCGCATATCGACGTGTTCATGGAGGACGGCTACACCAAAGAAGAATGGAAGATGATGGCCGAGACCAAGAAAATCCTCGACCCCAAGATCAAGCTGACCGCGACCTGCGTGCGCGTGCCGGTCTTCATCGGCCATTCCGAATCGGTGAATATCGAGTTCGAGGAGCCGATCACGGCCGACGAGGCGCGCGAGATTTTGCGCAACGCGCCCGGCTGCCTTGTGATCGACAAGCACGAGGCCGGCGGCTACGTCACGCCCTATGAATGCGTCGGCGAGGATGCGACCTATATCAGCCGCATCCGTGAGGACGCGACGGTCGAGAACGGCCTCGTGCTGTGGTGCGTGTCCGACAACCTGCGCAAGGGCGCAGCCCTCAACGCGGTGCAGATCGCCGAGTGCTTGCTCAACCGCAACCTGATCCAGGCGAAAAAGCGCGCGGCGTGAGGGCTGTAGTCGTCGCCCCCGCCCCCTCCACCATGCTGCGCATGGTTCCCCTCCCCCGTCGCCACGGGGGAGGAATAAGGTCGATTCAGATCACCCCACCACCCGCCACGGAATAATTTCGCCGGCGCGGTAGGGCGTGATGCTGCCCTCCCCGGCCCCAACCTCGACACGGTCGGGCACCGTCCACGGCACGCGCTCGAGCGTGATGGTGTCCTCGTTCGGCGGCAGCCCGTAATGCGCCGGGCCGTTGAGCGAAGCGAAAGCCTCCAGGCGGTCGAGCGCGCCGTCTTCCTCGAACACCTGGGCATAACTTTCGATCGCGACCGGCGCGTTGAACACGCCGGCCGAACAGACATGCGCGTATTTGCGCCGCGCCTCGTGCGGCGCCGAATCGCTGCCGAGGAAGAAGCACGCTTCGCCCGAGGTCGCGGCTTCGCGCAGCGCCGCGCGGTCGCGTTCGGTCTTGATCACCGGCATGCAATAGAGGTCGGGCCGCAGTCCCGCGCCCAGCATGTCGGTGCGCGTCTGCATGAGATGGTGCGGGGTGATGGTGCCGGCGAGTTTTTGCGGCGCCGCGCTACGCACCACCTCGACCGCCTCCGCCGTCGACAGATGCTCCAGCACCATGCGCAGGCCGGGAAACCGTTCCAGCAGCGGTAGCAGCGTGCGGTCGATGAACACGCGCTCGCGGTCGAACACGTCGACCTCGTGACCGACATCCTCGCCGTGCATCAATAGCGGCATGCCGATCATCTCCATCCGTTCGAGGACCGGATAGACCGCCTTGATATCGCTGACCCCCGCCGCCGAGTTCGTGGTCGCGTGCGCAGGGTAAAGCTTCACCGCGGTGAAGACGCCGGAACGGAACCCGCGTTCGAGGTCGTCCGGATCGGTGTCATCGGTGAGATAGCAGGTCATCAGCGGTGTGAATGCCGGCGCCCCTTCCGCGAGCGGCAGCGCCGCCATCACCCGCGCACGATAGGCCTCGGCGTCGGCGGTGGTAACGACCGGCGGCACCAAGTTCGGCATGATGATGGCGCGGCCAAAATGGCGGGCGGTGAACGGCAGCACCGCAGCAAGCATGGCGCCGTCGCGCAGATGCAGATGCCAGTCGTCGGGCTTACAGATGGTCAGTCGTGTCACGCGGCACTCGAAATGTCAGCCGGCCGCCCGCGCCTTGAGTTGGACCACTTCGCGCGGGTTCAGCGCTTCGGGGAGCTTGATGCGATCATACTCCACCCACACCTGCCCGAGCCAATGGCGGACATAGCCGCGCAGCACGAAGGAATAGGAGGCGGGCTCGCCGCGCGCACCCTTGCTCGCGACATAGGAAAGATACGACACCGCCGCGAGGTCGACCTGCTCGGCCGCCATCTCGTTGAGCTTCGGCACCGTGATTTCCGAGGCCCCCTCGATGCGGCGGAAATAGCCGTTGTAGGTCGCCTCGTCCCACTCGAAGAACGATGTGTTGTTGATGAAGTTCTTCACCAGCGCATAGCGGGTGCCGGCCACCTGCTCGGCGGTGCGCGCGATTTCCTCCAGCGAGGAGATCGACGGTCCGAGAATGTGGAGCAGGATGAAATTGATCTGGCCGCGCCGTGCCGCATCGGTAAAGCCGATCTCGTGCAGCGCCTGCAGCGTGGTCGATAACAAGCCGGCGCGCACGTCGATCACCGTCACCTGCGCGTCCGACAGGGTATCGAAGATGCGCATCTGGTCGCCGACCCGGGTGATGTCGACGACCTCGGTGATGGCGGGATGGAAACGCTTGAGCGTCCCCCGCGGCGACTCGGTATCGAAGGCCCGCGCCGGAATTTTACGGATAGTGAGGTAGTCGAGCAGCGTCCGCGCGACCGTCGTCTTGCCGACGCCGCCTTTATCTGCTCCCACAAGCACGACGGCTGGGCTTGCCATAGCGATACTGTCCGGTGAGCGAATCAGTTTTGTAAACGTTAGAGCGTTGCCGGCGCGGCGGAAACTGGATCGCGCGGGAAAACCACCGCAAACCGGCAAACCGGCAGGATGATTTGGGGAAAAGCGGCTCTGCGCCGGCGCCTTGCCGCCTCGCGCTTACCGATGGGGCCCCCACGGACCGGGCAGCGGCGACGGCGGACCGGGCGGCGTGTCCCCGCCGCTGGACCATGGTCCGGACGGCGGTGGGGCCGGCGGATCGCCACTCGACCATGGGCCGGGCGGCGGCGGGGCCGGGGTCGGCGTTCCATCGGGTCCGGGCAGCGCGTCCGGCGCGGCCTCGTCCTCAAGCGGCGGCAGCGCGATCGGCCCAGGATCATGCCCGCCGGCGAATTTCACCAAGGCCTCGACGCGGCTGTCGATCGAGGGATGGGTGGCGAACAGGTCGACAAAGCCCGAGCGCGGATTGTCGACACACATTTCCATCACCGCGGAGGTCGCGCCTTCCAGCTCGCCGCGATTTTCGATCTTGCGCAGCGCCGAGATCATCGCGTCGGGATTTTTGGTGAGCTCCACCGAGCCGGCATCGGCAAGAAGCTCGCGCGAGCGCGACAGCGCAAAGCGGATCATCGCCGAAAGGAGCCAGGCAACCGCGATCAGCACCGCCGCGATCAGCAGCGCGAGGGCGGCACCGCCCTTGCCGCGACCGCCGCTGTCGCCATCGCCCGAGCGCCGGCTGCGCCAGCCGAACCCGGTGCTGAACCAGAGGCGAAACAGCAGCTCGGCAAAAAATGCGACGACGCCGGCAATGATGACGGCGATCACCATCATGCGGACATCGCCATTGCGGATATGAGTCAGCTCATGGCCGAGCACGGCTTCGACCTCGGCATCGTCGAGTCGACTGAGCAGCCCCGTCGTCACTGTGATTGAGTACTGCTTCTCATTCAGGCCGGTGGCGAAGGCATTGAGCGCGGAGCTGTCCATCACCTTCAGCGCCGGCATCGGAATGCCGCGCGAGATGCACAGATTTTCCAGCAAATTATAGAGCCGCGGCTCCTCCTTGCGGGTCACCGCATGGCCGCCGGTGACGGCATCGATGATGCTTTGATGGAAATAATAGGCGATGACGATCCACACGATCGTGCCGACGGTCGCCCACGGCGCCGCTTGGAGGAAATCGCGCCAGGCCTGCCGCATCAGCCATTGCAGCGAGGCATCGCCCGACAGCGCCTCGCCGGCGAGCGCGCCGGCATAGACGAGCACATAGACCAGCAGAAACAAGCTGAAGAGCAGCGCAATCGAGCGGCGCTTGTTCGACTGGATATGGGTGTAAAGCCCGTAGGCCGCCATCACGATGCCTGCTCAACGCCTGATACCCGCATTCTGCCGGGCATCAAGGTCGAAGAGTATGAGCCCAATCACGTCCCCGACGGGCGGTCAAAACTTCACCTGCGGCGCCTGGTCGAGCGTCTTGCGCTCCTCGACGCCGACATCGAAGAACTGCTTCTCGTGGAAGCCGAGCGGACCGGCGAACAGCGCCGCCGGGAACCGCTGAATACCGGCGTTATATTCGCTCACCGTGTTGTTGTAGAAGCGGCGCGACGCGGCGAGCTTGTTTTCGATATCCGACAATTCGCTCTGCAATTGCTGGAAATTGGTGTTGGCCTTGAGGTCGGGATAGGCCTCCGACAGGGCAAAGAGCTGGCGCAGCGCACCGCTGAGCTGGTTTTCCGCCGCAGCCTGGGCAGCAGGTCCCTGGGCGCTGATCGCGCTGTTGCGCGCCTGCACGACCGCTTCCAGCGTGCCGCGCTCATGGCTGGCATAGCCTTTCACGGTTTCGACGAGATTGGGGATGAGGTCGTGGCGCTGCTTCATCTGCACGTCGATATCGGCGAAAGCCTGATTCACGCGTTGGCGCAGCGACACCAGCCCATTGTAGATCATCATGATCCACAGGGCCGCGACGACGATCAGTCCAAGGATGACCCAGCCGGCGGACATTTAAGGCTCCTTGCCAGATGCGGGAGGGGAAATGCGACGCAAAACGCGATACCGCTTCTCAATATAGCCGATGTGACGGCCGGACAACTATCCGCTTCGCCGACCCGGCGTCCTGACAAGAAAGTCCGGACGGCTGCCCGGAGCCGCTGCAGGTCAAGTTTGCGTGTCTTCCGCATGCGCCGCCGCGTGCGCAATGCGTCGTATGTCACACCGCTTCCTTGAACGTCACCGCGCCTTCGAGGTCGACGGAGACGAGCTGCGAGACGCCTCGTTCTGCCATGGTGACGCCGAACAGCCGGTTCATCCGCGCCATGGTGATCGGGCTGTGGGTGACGATGAGAAAGCGCGTCTCGGTCGTCCGCGCCATCTCGTCGAGCAGGTCGCAGAAGCTGTCGACATTGTGATCGTCAAGCGGGGCGTCGACCTCGTCGAGCACGCAGATCGGCGCCGGATTGGTGAGAAACACCGCAAAGATGAGCGCGATCGCCGTTAGCGCCTGCTCGCCGCCGGAGAGCAGCGACAGCGTCGCCGGCTTCTTGCCCGGCGGCTTGGCGAGGATGTCGAGGCCAGCGTCGAGCGGGTCTTCGCTCTCGATCAGTTGCAATTCGGCGGTACCGCCGCCGAACAGCTGGGTGAACAGCCGCTGGAAATGGTTGTTGACGGTTTCGAAAGAGGCCAGCAGGCGCTCGCGCGCCTCCCGGTTGAGATTGTGGATGCCCTGACGCAAGCGCTTGATCGCCTCGACGAGGTCTCCGCGCTCCGCGGTCAGCGCGGCGTGCTGCGTCTCGACCTCGCGCAGCTCTTCGTCCGCGCGCAGATTGACGCTGCCCAACCGCTCGCGCTCGCGCCGCAAGCGGTCGAGCCGTTCCTCGACCTCGGAAAGCTCGGGAAGCGCGGCCTGGGGCGCGAGATCAGCCAGGCCCGGCAGTTCGGTCGGTGCGACTTCGAGCATGTCGGCGATTTCGCGCACCACATCGGCGAGCCGGCGCTTGGCGCCCTCATGGCGCTCCTCGGCGCGGGCAGCTTCGGCGCGCGCATTGCCCATGGCTTCAAGCGCGGCACGCGCGGCCTTGTCGGCTTCGGCAAGCGCCGCCTCGCCGCTCGCAAGCGCGTCGGCCGCGCTGCGGCGCTCGGTTTCCGCGGCTTCGATCTCGCTGATCAGCGCCCGGCGTTTTTCCGCGAACCGGTCGGGCGCATCGGCCAATGCCGCACGCTCCAGCGTCGCCTCTTCGAGGCGCGTGCCGAGTGTTGCGATATGACCAGCGGCATTCTCTTTGCGAGTGTGCCAGCCTTCGACATCAGTGTTGATCGCGGCGAGTCGCCGTTCGGTCAATTCGATCTCGCGCGCGAGCGCCTGCGCGGCGGCACGCGCTTCGGCGAGTTCCGCCCGCTGTTGCGCCACCCGGCCGCGGACTTCGGCAAGCTCGGCCTCCAATTGGCCCGTCGGCGCGAGGCCCGCGAGGGCAGCGATAGCCTCCGCGGCTGCGGCCGCCGCCTCGTCGCGCGTCGCGGTCAGCCGCGACTGCGCCTCTTCCAGCGCGGAGCGCCGCGCGGTGAGGCGGTTGACTTCACGCTCGGCCGCGGCATGGCGATCACGCGCTGCATCGGCCTCGCGCTGCAGGTCGCGCCAGCGATTGCGGCACGCGCTCTCCGCGTCGACGGTTGCGGCGAGTTCGGCCTTGGCAGCCTCCACGGCCTCGCGGCGGGTCAAAACCGCGGCGCGCGCGCGTTCAAGCTCGGCCTCGATGTCAGCGAGCCGGTTCGCTTCGGCGAGACGGCGCGCCGCGCCGGTCGGGGCATGGGCGGCGACGGCGAAGCCGTCCCACCGCCACAGATCGCCCTCGCGCGAGATCAGCCGTTGGCCGGTCTTGAGCTGCGTTGCAAACCTTGGCCCATCGGCGCGCTCGACCACCCCGATCTGGGCGAGGCGGCGCTGCAATTCGGGCGGCGCGGCACTGATGTGCTGCGCCAGCGGCTCGACGCCCTCCGGCAAGGGCGGATCATCGCCTGACACCAGGCTCCAATGCATCGGCGCGGTCGACTCGATCGGTGCATCGAGATCATCGCCAAGGGCGGCGCCAAGCGCGGTCTCGTAGCCCTTCTCGACGGTAAGGAGATCGATCACCGGCGGCCACAGCTGCTTGGCATCGACCCGCAGCACCTTGGCGAGCGTCTTGGCTTCGGTCTCCAGCCGGTTGGCGCTACGCTCCGCCTCGGTGAGCGGCCCGCGCGCCACATCGAGCGCCTGGCGTGCTCCCGAATGCGCGGCTTCGGCGCGCAGGGTCGCCTGCTCGGCCTCGGCGAGCGCGGCGGCAGCCTCCTCGGCCGCAGCGGCAAGGCCGGCGAGATCAACGGAAGCCGATGCATCGGCCATCAGTCCGCTAAGCTCGGCGGCCACGCCGGCAAGCTCCTCCTCAACGCGGCGATGGCGTTCCTGCTGGGTGCGGATCGCGGCTTCGAACTGGCCGCGCTGCGCCGTGCGCTCGGCGAGCCCGGCGGTGCGTTCGCTGAGCTCGGCCTCGCTCGCGGTCACGACGGCGTCTGCCGCATTCACGCGCTCGTCGACGTCGGTGCGGCGCTCCGAGGCCGCCGCCACCTCTCGCGCCAGCACGTCGCGCTCGCCGTCGAGCCGCACCAAGGTCGCCTCGGCATCCGCCAGCAATTCCGCTTCGCGATCCCGATCCGCCGTGACCTGCGCGCAGCGCCGTTCCAGTTCGGCAATGCGCTCCTTGGCCCGCGCTTCCTCGCGGTCAAGCGCATCGCGCGCGGCGATGAGCCGCTGCAGCGCCGCTGCGGCGGTGGCCTCCGCCTCACGCAGCGCCGGCAAGGCCGTGGCGGCGATCGCCTGGTTCTTGGCCGCTTCCGCCTGCTCGCCGGTGCGGGCGGCAACTTCGCGCACGCTTGCTTCCTGGGCGCGTTCGGCCTCCGCCGCCTCCTCGACCGCGCGGCGATGGCGCAGATAGAACAGCGTCGCCTCGGCCTTGCGCACCTGCTGGGAGACGGTGCGGTAACGCACCGCTTGGCGTGCCTGCCGCTTGAGCGAATCGATCAGCTGCACGAGCTGGCCGATCACGTCCTCAAGCCGCAGCAAATTCTGTTCGGCGGCCCGCAGCCGCAATTCCGCCTCGTGGCGGCGCGCATGCAGCCCGGAAATACCGGCGGCCTCTTCGAGTACACGGCGGCGCTGCTCGGGCTTGGCCTGCACGATCTCGCCGATCCGGCCCTGATGCACCAAGGCTGGCGACCGCGCACCGGTCGAGGCATCGGCGAACAGAATCTGCACGTCGCGCGCGCGCACCTCGCGACTATTGATGCGATAGGTCGAGCCTTCGTCGCGGGTAATCCGGCGCGAGACGTCGAGCGATTCCTCGCCATTGAACTGGGCCGGTGCGGTGCGGTCGCGATTGTCGACGAAGATCGCCACTTCCGCCGTGTTGCGCGCCGGCCGATTGTGATTGCCGGAGAAGATCACGTCGTTCATGTCGGCGGCGCGCATCGCCTTGTGCGAAGCTTCGCCCATGACCCAGCGCAGCGCTTCAACAAGATTGGACTTGCCGCAGCCATTGGGACCGACGACGCCGGTCAGCCCCGGCTCGATGAGAAAATCGGTCGGCTCGACAAATGACTTGAATCCGATGAGGCGCAGCCGGGTGAGCTTCATGGCGTGCGACCCGTCCGCGCACAGCAGAACCCGGCGCGCGCCATGAGCGCTGGCGCTGCCACAAGACGAATCCGAAAGGAGCCCAAGGCCGGGCGACTCGTTTCATGCCGCATTATGTTAACAATGAATCAGGCGAGGCGCGGAAGGCAACAGGCGGTCATATTTGTCCAAGCCTTTGTCTGGACATCTGTCCGGGCCTCGTCGGCCGCCGCAGGAGCCGATCGGCCGGTGCCCCGCCGCACTCCTGCCGGACACGTTAAGTGTTTGTCAGCTCTTGAGATTCTTGTCGATCAGCTTTTCGAACTCGGCCAAGGGCTGGTCGCCGCGCAGGCGCTCGCCATTGATGAAGAAGGTCGGGGTCGAGTCGACCTTGAACTCTTCGGCGGCACGCTTGCGCACCTCTTCAAGGCCGTTGAGAATCTCCTGATTCTTCAAGCAGGCGTCAAAACTCTCCTTGGTGAATCCCGCCTGCTTGGCGATGTCGAACAATGGCGGCAGCGGATTCTGCACCGCCCATTTGCGTTGCTGTTCGAACAACGTATCGACCAGCGGGTAGTACTTGTCCTTGCCGGCGCAGCGCGCCAGCATGAACGCCCCTGCCGCCAGCGGGTCGAGCGGGAATTCGCGCAAAATGAAGCGCGCCTTTCCGGTATCGATGTAGCGTTCCTTGATCTTCGGAAACGTGTGGATGGCGAAATCCGCGCAATGACTGCACGTCATCGAAGCGTATTCGACGATGGTGACCGGGGCCTTTTCCGACCCGATCGCGATGTCACCGAGTTTGCTGGGGCGCATCAGTTCGGCGATATCGACAGTGTCGGCGCGGACAGACCGCGGGCCCAGAGCCGCAAAAAGCAGCAATGTCGAACCACCGATGACAGCATCACGACGGGTAATGTCCACGATGATCCTCGCTCGCGTTACAGGCCGGCTGGCACGAACCGTTCAACGCTAATTTGGTACTGGGAGTGCCGCTTTAAGGCAATCTCGCGCGCCGGTGTGGCGGAATTTCGTGCTCACATTGGCTTGATCCGGCGGCAGGCCCTGACCGTCGTCGATCGCTTGCGCAGCGGCACCGGCGATCTCCGAGCGGAACCGCACGCACCGTCCGCTACGCCGATTGATTCCACGCCAAAGCGACCCAGCCAGGCTCTTAGAGCGTGATCGCTTGAGGTTGAATCGATCGCGCTCCTTACATCTTACATCCTTGTTTTGCCGCATGATCTTTTCCGAAAAGTCTGCAACTTTTCTAAGATCATGCTCCAGGACGAGAAAAGCGCGCGCCCGCGGACGCCGTGCCGGAGGCTCAGCGGGTCACAACGATTTTCTGGTACAGGCCGCCGAAATAGGATTCACGCGGCCATTCGCGGCCCGACCATGGCGATGGCATCCACGACTGGATGTCATCGCGCCACAGATCGAGCGCAAACGGCTCCAGCACGGTGAGGAGCGGGCCGAGCATGTAGCGCACCGGATTCCACCAATGCGGTCCGGCGTAATCGATGAGGACGATCCGCCCGCCCGGCTTCACCACCCGGAGCAATTCGCTGATGGTACGCTCGCGATAGCTCTGCGGCTGTTCATGCAGCAGAAAGAACATAAGCGCACGGTCATAGGCAGCATCGGGCAGGTCGAGCTCGGCCGCGTCCATCCGCAGCATCCGCGCCGGCGCGTCGTCCGGTAGCTTGTTGCGCAGATTGGCCAATTGCACCGGCAGGACGTCGACAATGTCGAGTTCGCCCTTGCCCGCGGCAACGCGACGGCACAGCCGCGCGGTGAGATCACCGTAGACACAGGCAACCTGCAGGGTCTTGCCCGGAAGGCGAGGGCCTAGCTCCACCAGCGCGGCATCGCGAAGCCTCGCGTAGTTGCCGAGTAGAATGGCGCTGGCAAGCCACTGGCGCTCAAACACCCGCACGGCATTGGGATGCACATAAGCCCACCAGTAGTAGACATCGAGATAGCTCGGGATTGCTTGGTCCTCGGCGGACTCAGCAAACGGTACGCACACCTGCGCAACACCCGGCGGTACCGGAGGCGCAACGACTGACTCCATGGGTGAGACCCCCTTCGGCTACCCGAAGCATCGGAAAGGAAATCGATAGCACAGAGAATTTGCGGTGCAACATAGCGCAGGGATCGATGATGCCGAATTGATGCGTCGGCTTGTCGCGCGACTCCTGCGTCAGGAGCTTCGGGAAAGGCGAAGGCGACTCAGCGCTTCGGGCTGCGCGCGTTGGGAAAGAACAGTTGCTGGCCACCAATGCGGAAATCGGCAATCGCCTTCTGGCCTTGCGGCGAGATCACCCAGTCGATCAAGGTTTGTCCCAAACCCTTCTTGACGTGGGGAAATTTCTCCGGATTGACAAGCATAATCCCATATTGATTGAACAAGCGGCGATCGCCCTCCACCGCAATCTTCAGCGCGTCGTGGTTCTTGAACGCGATCCAGGTGCCGCGATCGGAGAGCACGTAAGCGTTCATCGCTGACGCGGTGTTGAGGGCAGCGCCCATCCCCTGCCCGATCTCGCGGTACCAAGGGCCGCGATCAGCGGCGATGTCGATGCCGGCGGCCTTCCACAGCGCAAGTTCTGCCTGATGGGTGCCGGACCGGTCGCCGCGTGAGACGAAGGGCGCCTGCTTGTCCTTGATGGCGCGCAGCGCCGCAGCAATGTCCTTGGTGCCGGCGATGCCGGCGGGATCATCCTTGGGTCCGAGAAGAACGAAGTCGTTATACATCACGTCATAGCGGCGCACGCCGTAACCGTCGGCGACGAATTTTTCTTCCTGCGGCCTGGCGTGAACGAACAGCACATCGGCGTCGCCGCGCCGACCGGTATCGAGCGCCTGGCCGGTACCTTGGGCGATCACGCGCACCTCGATCCCGGTCTTCGCCTTGAACAGCGGCAGCAGATAATTGAACAGGCCGGAATCCCGGGTCGAGGTCGTAGAGGCGACGAGGATCGATTTGTCCTGCGCCGAGGCGGTCACGCAGAACAAGCCCGCCAGCCCGGCGGCAAGCAAAACAACGAGACGGCGGGTCAGCACGATTCTTTTTTCCTCTTTGGTTCAGATGACGAGATCGCCGCGCAGGAAGGCGGCAGCTTGCAGTGTCGCCGGACTTGAGAAAAACCGTGGCGCAGGCGCACGCTCGCACACCCGGCCGCCGACGAGCATCACCACATCGCCAGCAAGCCGGCGGGCCTGCCCAAGATCATGGGTCGCCATCACCACCTTGACGCCGCTTGCAGCGATCGCGGTGATGATCTCCTCAGTCGCTTTGGTGTTGGCGGGGTCAAGGCTCGCCGTCGGCTCGTCGAGGCACAGCACCTCGGGGTCACGCGCGAGTGCACGGGCAAGCGCGAGCCGCTGCTGCTCGCCGCCGGAGAGTTTCCGTGCCGGCCGCGCGGCCCGTTCCGCCAGCCCGACCTGCGCCAGAAGTTCAGCGGCGCGGTTGCCCCGTTGCCGCCAGGGGACACCCGCCGCCGCGAGCGCATAGGTGACATTGCCGAAGGCAGAGCGGCGCAGCATCACCGGGCGCTGCGAGACCAAGGCGAGCCGTCGGCCAGCCGTGTTGGCGCGGCCGGCCCAGGTGATTCGTCCCGCGTTCGGCGTGATGAGCCCCATGAGAAGGCGCAACACCGTCGTCTTGCCGGAACCGTTGGGGCCGATCAGAACCGTGGGCGGACCGGCATTCACGGCCAGCGCCACCGCGGAAAGGATAGCGACGCCGTTGCGATCCACCGAGACCGTGTCGAGCAGAATCGGCAGTTCGGTCGACGGCGCGCGCATGCGTCAGCCTGCATGCATTTCGCCGACGCGTCGCACACTCCAGGCCGCGGCGTTGACGATGATGATCAGGAAAATGAGGACGATTCCGAGGCCGATCGCGAGCGGCATGTCACCTTTCGAGGTTTCCAGCGCAATCGCCGTGGTCATGGTCCGGGTGTAGCCGTCGATATTGCCGCCGACGATCATCACGGTGCCGACCTCGGCGGCGGCCCGTCCGAACCCCGCGAGCATCACGGTGACCAGGCTGAAGCGGGCGTCGCGGATCAATGTTGCCACCCGCGCCAGCGGACCGACGCGCATCGCGGTCAGTTCGTCGCGATACTCGCTCCATAAATCTTCGATGGTTTGCCGGGCGAGCGCGGCGATGATCGGCACCACCAGCACGGCCTGGGCGAAAATCATCGCGCGCGGCGAGAACAGGAGTCCGAGAGAGCCAAGCGGCCCGGAGCGCGACAACAGCAGGAATGCCGCGAGCCCGACGACGACCGGCGGCAGCCCCATGAAGGCGTTGAGCGCCACGATAACGAAGGCTCTTCCTGGGAATCTGACGAGTGCAACATAAGCGCCGAGCGGCAGGCCGATAAGCGCAGCGAGCGCTGTCGCCGCCAGACTCACCATCAGCGAAAGCCATACAATGGCGTAAAGACCGGGATCGCCGCCCAGCACCAGCGCGAGCGCAGAGGAGCCTTCAGTCATCAATCATCCTGAGCCGAAACGCAGAGATGTTGCTCTTTTCCGTAAATGGATCAAGGATGGAATTGATGCATTTTTACGCAGGCTAGAGATGGAATTCCTGACCAGTCGCGAGGCGGCGGATTACCTCCGGCTAAGGGAGCGCAAGCTCTATGAGCTGGTCGCGAATGGCGCCATTCCCTGCACCAAAGTGACCGGCCGCTGGCTTTTTCCGCGCGCGGAGCTGGATCGCTGGATTCTGCACACGCTGGCGCAGCCGAAGGGCTTTCCCCCGGTCGAACCCGCTCCGATCATTGGCGGCAGCCATGACCCGCTGCTCGAATGGGCGCTGCGCGAAAGCCGCTCGTCGCTCGCGACCCTGCCCGAGGGCAGCGAGCGCGGGCTCGAGCGTTTTACTGACGGCGAGGTCGTGGCTGCGGCGATCCATCTGCATGCTCTGGAGCGCGAAGATCCCGACGCGAATGTCAAAGCCGTGCGGAATCATTCCAAGGCGCGCGAGTCGGTGCTCATCGCCTTCGCACGGCGCGAGCAGGGCCTCGTGGTCGCGCCGGGAAACCCTTTGGCGCTCGGGGACATCGGCGACGTGGTTGCCAAGCGCGCGCGCCTTGCCCTGCGCCCAAAAGGCGCAGGGGCACAGCTTCTGCTCCTCGCGCTGCTGCACCGGGCCAAAGCGAGCCCGGAGAAGCTTGCTCCCGGACCGGTCTGCCCGACCGGCACCGATATCGCCCAAGTGATCCGCAGCCGGCATGCCGATTGCGGAATCGCCACCCGCTCGGTGGCCAATGCAGCGGGCCTGGGTTTCGTGCCGATCCTGTGGGAGAATTTCGACCTCGTGATGTGCCAGCGCGACTATTTCCGCCCGCCTCTGCAGGCGCTGTTCGGCTTCATTCGCACCGGTGGCCTGTTGGGACGGGCCCGCGACGCCGGCGGCTATGATGTGTCCGTCGCCGGCAAGGTGCGCTACGCACCGTAGCGCCTCACAGCCGGTGGACCCCGGCCGTCGCGCTTCACCCGGATTGACGCCGATCAAAATAGCGCCGCGACGCCGCGCTACGCTTTATTCTATGACGACGGAGACCACGATGAAGGCGAGCGATGTGATGTCCACGCGCGTGGTCGCGATCGCGCCCGAGGCGACAGTGACCGAGGCGATCGAGCGCATGCTGGCGAACCGCATCAGCGGCCTGCCGGTCGTCAACGAGGCCGGGGTGCTGGTCGGGATCGTCACCGAAGGCGATTTTCTTCGCCGCGCCGAGACCGGGACCGAACGCAAGCGGCCGCGCTGGCTCGAATTCTTCCTCGGTCCGAACAGCCTGGCGACCGACTACATCCGCACCCATGGCCGCAAGGTCGCCGAAGTGATGACGACCGAGCCGGTGACGGTCACCGAGGATACGCCGCTCGATCAGGTGGTTGAGATCATGGAGCGCAGGCACGTCAAGCGCGTGCCGGTGATGCGCGGGCGAACGCTGGTCGGCATCGTCAGCCGCGCCAATCTGCTGCGTGCGCTCGCCAGCATGCGTCAGGACATGCCGGAGGCGGCCGAAAGCGACGCCGCAATCCGTCAGCGTATGCTCGATGAGCTGGAGCGGCAGCCGTGGGCGCCGATCGCGCTGATCGACGTTCTCGTGAAGGATGGCGTCGTCGAACTGTGGGGCAGCATTACCGAGGCGAAGCAGGGCGAGGCGCTGAAAGTCTGCGCCGAGAATATTCCCGGCGTCAAAGCGGTGGTCAGCCATCTCACCTGGATCGAGCCGATGTCGGGCCTCGTGATCAGCGAAGCCGAGCAGCAGAACGGCACGCCGGCCGGGGCGTAGCGGCGCAAGCCGGGTCAGGTCGGCTCACATAGCCCTGCACCGTCATCACCCGCGCAAGCGGGTGGTACACACCGTGCCTTCAGTCGATTGCTGGATGCCCCGCCTTCGGGGGGGGGTGACGAATGAGGGACAGGCGATTCAACTTATAGTATCGCGTCCCACAGAGATCACCGCCCGACCGGCGATCCCATCCGCCGGGCCTTTTCCACCACCCAGCCCTGGTAGCGCGCGAGCGGGGTCACCCCGGTCAGCCCGCCGCATCCGGCCGCAAGCTTGGCGCCGGTCGACCAGCTGACGACGCCGATGACCGCAGGCATGCCATCCGCCATGGCAAAAACCGGCGCCCCGGAATCACCGGTGCAGGCGCCAAGCCCCGGCCGCTCGCCCTTCGTCGCCGGATCGACCAGCCGCAATTGCAAGGTGCCAGGCCGCCCGGTCGCTACCAGTCGCGCCGTGCGAATGGTGCCGCCGGTGCGGCCGTCACCCCGCACGGCGACGCCATAACCCGCGACCACGAAGACATCGCCTACTGTGGGTGTTGGCGGCGCTGGCGCCAGCGGCGCGGGCGCAAATGCGGCGGGCAGCGGCGCGGCGAGCTTGAGCAGCGCCACGTCGGCGGTGACGCGGTGCGCCAGTAGCGCCTTCAGATTGAATTGTGGATGGCGCGCAGTCGCGGCGGCGTCGAGCAGCACTGGGCCGCCCGGATCGAACCGCACCAGCTTGTAGTCGGCCCCCGGCAGCAGGCAGTGCGCGGCCGTGAGCACCAGGTCCCGAGCGATCGCGACGCCGGTGCAGGAGGTGCCGCGCGAGCCGACGATCAGCACCACATGGCGGGCGATCGACGGGGCGGCATGCGGCGCACCGCCGACCATCGCCGCGGCGTGCCACGGATCGAGGAGCATGCCGAGAACGGCTATCGCGCCGGCAAGACTCTTCGCCACCGACCTGGCTGGATTTTCTAAAATTTGCACCTTGGCGGTTACCCCAGCTCAACCTTAGCACTCGCGGGAACACACAACCGCGCGAGCGGCTTGTTTCTTCGCGAAGCGACCGCTCGAACACATGATAGAATAGTTGCCGATATGCCACCGCCGGTGAATGGGGCGCAAGCAGCCACAAGTCACCGGCGTGGACAGCAAAGCGAGAACGACGATGAAGAGACTGGCATTTTGCGCAGTTGCACTGCTGCTCGCACCGGGCAGCGCTTTGGCTGCGACGGCGTCTGGCTCCAGCGCCCTGGCCCTTGCTGCCATTGTCGCCGGCTATTCTCCTCAGGTTACCGCACGCGACCGCGGCGCGCTGAACCGCCTGTTCGCCGGAAAGCTGAACTTCAACTGGCCGGCGAACCGCACGATCGCCGTCAAGGCCGAATCGATCGTCTGCCGCGCCGGAAATGTCGATATTACCGCATGGTCCTGCGCGCTGACCTTCGGCAAGAAGAAGGTCACGGTGAAAGGCCGCCAGGCCCACGAGCTCTATGCCACGATCTTGGAGGTCGGGGTGCCGCCCGACGGCGCCGCCGGCTCGAGCTTCGAGGCGCTGACCCACCTTGATTGCACCATCGATCCGAATGTGATCAAACAAAAATCTGGTGGTGGCGCGAGCTGCAAATTTGATCCAGGCCAATCCTGATGACGCGTTTATTTGAGTATGCTTGGGGCGAATGGACCAAGCTCTGAAATCAAAGATCCTCGACGTTCTGCAGAGCCATCACACCATGGTGCTGGCGACTGTGCGGCCTGACGGCTATCCGCAGGCGACGACCGTCACCTACATCCACGACGACTTCACCTTGTATTTCGCCGTGGATTTGGCCTCGCAGAAGGCCGGCAATATCAAGCTCAACAACAAGGTCTCGGTGGCGATCGCGAGCGAAGAGCAGAATTTCTATAAGCTGCGCGGCCTGTCGATGTCCGGCAAGGCCACGCGCGTCATGGATGAGCGCCGGGCCGAGGAACTGACGCTGCGCCTGTTCCGCACGCTTCCGCAATCGCGGCGGTTTGTTCCGGAGGATCCGAAGCAGCTCGCGGTCTTCGAGATCACGCCGGTGGCGATCTCGCTGATCGACTACGCGCAGGGATTCGGAACAAGCTATCTGGTCGAGTTGCCGGGCTGAGCGGCAGCGCCCGTGCTTCGCCGCTAAACGATGCCCCGGGGCTGGTCTGGACCCCGGCGTCGTCCGACTTGGTTCGTCAGGGCTTTTTTTCGCGGCATGGAAACGCGCGGCCCAGTAACGTTACGGGCAGGAAACCGTTTAGCCTATTTTTGATTGTCCTTGCTGTGTCGCTGCCAGCGTTGCATGCAGAGGACGAACATCGGCTCGATCGTCCACCTAGGAGAACATCCGACATGACGCGCTTGATGGAAAGCGTCCGCGCCGTCCGACGGCTGGGGATTGTGCTGCTGCTGGGTCTCACGGTCGCCGGCTGCGGTATCAACACGATCCCGACCGTGGAGGAACAGGCCAAGGCCAAATGGTCGGATGTGCAGAACCAGTATCAGCGGCGCGCCGACCTCATTCCCAACCTGGTCGAGACGGTAAAGGGCTACGCCCAGCAGGAGCGCGAGGTGCTGACCCAGGTGATCGAGGCGCGCGCCAAGGCAACGCAGGTGAAGGTCGATGCCTCGACCATCACCGACCCATCAAAGTTCAAGGAATATCAGGACGCGCAGAACGCCCTCACCGGTGCGCTCGGTCGCCTGCTGGTGACGGTCGAGCGCTATCCCGATCTCAAGTCCAATCAGAACTTCCTGGCGCTGCAGTCGCAGCTCGAAGGGACGGAGAATCGCATCGCGGTCGCCCGGCGCGATTATATCGATGCGGTGCGGGTCTATAACACCGAGCTGAAGACCTGGCCCGGCCTGATCTGGGCGTCGACGCTCTACCGCAGCTACAAGCCGATGGAGACCTTCACGGCAACGCCGGATTCCCAACGCGCACCGACCGTGAAGTTCTGACCGGCCAAGAAGGCGCAGCAATGCCGGGCCCAGAATGATCGCGGCAACGGGCAAATCCGGGATCGTCCCCCCGATCGACGCAAGGCGGCTGGCGACCCTGCTCGTCGCCGCCTGTGCGGTGCTGCTTTCGGTGCTGTATGCGCACGCGCTCACCTTTCCGCCGCTCACCGGCCGCGTCGTTGATGAAGCCGGCATTCTCGATCCCGCCACCAAACAGGCGCTCGAGCAAAAGCTCGCCGATTTCGAAGCCAAGACCACAGGCCAGTTCGTCGTTGTCACGCTGAAATCGCTGCAGGGCACCTCGATCGAGGATTATGGCTACCAGCTCGGCCGATATTGGCAGATCGGGCAGAAGGACAAGAACAGCGGCGTTTTGCTGATCGTCGCACCGAACGAGCACAAGGTTCGCATCGAGGTCGGCTACGGACTGGAAGGCAATCTCACCGACGCGGTGTCGCGGCTGATCATTGAGAACGCGATATTGCCGCGCTTTCGCGTCAACGACTATGCCGGCGGCATCACCCGCGGCGTCGACGACATCATCCAGGCCGCGACCGTCAATCCGGAGGAATGGCGCTCGCGTGCGCAAAAACGCCCGGACCATCAATCGTCATCGGTCGACCTGTTCATGGTGGTGCTGCTGCTGATCGTGTTCATCATGATCGTGCGCAGCGTATCGCGGCAGAGCCGTTATCAGCGCGACGGGCGCCGTGGGCCGTGGAGCGGGCCAATCATCTTCCCGCCGCCCGGCGACTGGGGATCGGGCTCATCCTCATCATCCGGCTCGTCCTGGTCCGACTCCTCGGGGGGATTTTCCGGCGGTGGTGGCTCGTTCGGTGGTGGCGGCGCCTCGGGGAGCTGGTGAGCGATGATCTCCGATGCCGACAAAGCCCGCGTGGTCGAAGCGATCCGCATCGCGGAAACGCAGACCTCGGGCGAGATCTTCTGCGTCATCGCGCATGCGTCGAGCAGCTACCGGCTGGTGCCGATCGCCTGGGCGGCGCTGCTCGCGCTTCTCGTGCCGCTGCCGCTGATCTACTTAACGAAGCTGCCGGTCGGCGTGATCTATCTCGCGCAGCTTGCCGCGTTTGCCATCGCGGCTGGCGTCATGTCGATCCCGGCAATTCGCTTCCGTATCGTACCGCGGCGGGCGATGCAGGAGCGTGCCCATGTCGAAGCGATGCGCCAGTTCCTTGCCCAGGGCTTGCACCTCACCGAGCGGCGCACCGGCGTATTGATCTTCGTCTCGGTCGCGGAACACTATGCCGAGATTGTCGCCGACGAAGGGATCAATGCGAAGGTCGCAGCCGCGGTATGGCAGGAGGCGATCGCGGCGGCGATCACCGCAATCCGTGATGGCCGGCTGGGCGACGGCCTTGTCGCTGCGGTCGGGCGCTGCGGCGCCGTGCTGGCGGCCCAGTTTCCGCCGGGCGCCATCAACCGCGACGAACTGCCGAACAAGGTGGTGGAGATGTGAGCGGATTGAGCGCACAGCGCATCGCGGCGGGACCGATCCGCCGGTGTTATTAAACCGCCTGCGTCGAACTTAAAAGGAAATACCTGTGCACACCAGCTCCGCACGGCTGCGGCGCAGGCCCCACTCCCTGCAGCTGTGGTAGATTTGCAATCTGCAGGTGATTCGATTCGGAAGTGACTCTTCCTCCTAAGCCCTGCCCCGGCCCCGCGGAGCCGGGGCTTTTTATTTTCGCCCGCGTGTTCTGATTCCTCGCGGCGGAGGTCATGCGACAAACGGAACCGTTGATCCTCCTCGCGCCCCATCGGAAACGAACAGCTGCACTCGTGGCGTTCCCTCTACGCGGCTGCTCAGGCGGGCGCCGCCTCGCCCTTGGCGGCGGCTTCGGCGCGCGCCTTGCGCTCCTTGCGCGGCACCGCCTTTTCCGGATTGTTGCGCGGCTCGCGCTTCTTGATGCCGGCGGCGTCGAGGAAGCGCATCACCCGGTCGGACGGCGTCGCGCCTTTCGCGAGCCAGGCCTTCATCTTCTCTTGGTCGAATTTGATCCGCTCGGCCTTGTCCTTCGGCAACAGCGGATTGAAATAGCCGAGCCGTTCGATGAAACGGCCATCGCGCGGGCTGCGCGAGTCGGCAACAACGATGTGATAGAATGGCCGCTTCTTGGTGCCGGCGCGCGCGAGGCGGATAACGGTAGCCATGTCGGTGTCCTTTTCGACGATCTTCTGACTGAGACTGAAAAGCTGAGGAGCCGCGCTTACTTCTTCTTCCCCCCGCCCGGGAGGCCGGGGAATGGCGGCAACCCTTTGCCGCCGAGGCCGGGGAAGCCGCCCGGCG
>CAZTTL010000017.1:0-23614 GCA_964616635.1 uncultured Rhodoplanes sp.
CGTCAATGTCTCGGTGCGCCGGCCGGGCGAGCCGCTCGGCACCCGCTGCGAGATCAAGAACGTCAACTCGCTGCGCTTCATGGGCCAGGCGATCGAGTACGAAGCGCGCCGGCAGATCGGCATTCTCGAGGACGGCGGCAAGATCGAGCAGGAGACGCGGCTGTTCGATCCGGTGAAGGGCGAGACGCGCTCGATGCGCAACAAGGAAGAGGCGCACGACTACCGCTACTTCCCCGACCCCGACCTGTTGCCGCTCGAATTCGACCAGGCCTATGTCGATGCGCTCGAGGCCGACCTGCCCGAGCTGCCCGACGAGAAGAAGATGCGTTTCATGCGCGACTACGGGCTTTCCGCCTATGACGCGGATGTGCTGACCAGCGAGCGCGAAAGTGCCGATTTCTTCGAGGCTGTGGTCAAGCGGCCCGACGGAACCGTGAGCGACGCCAAGGCCGCGGCCTATTGGGTGATCAACGAACTGTTCGGCCGCCTCAACAAGGAAGGCAAGAGCATCGCCACCTCTCCCGTCTCCGCACAGCAGCTCGGCGCCGTGCTCGACCTCATCGCCGACGGCACCATTTCGGGAAAGATCGCGAAGGATCTCTTCGAGATCGTGTGGAGCGAAGGGCCGGACGCCGATCCGCGTGCGATCGTTGCCGCGCGCGGCCTCAAGCAGGTCACCGATGTCGGCGCGATCGAGGCCGTCATCGACGACATCATCGCCAAGAACCCCGACAAGGTGGCCCAGGCCAAAGCCAAGCCGACCGTGATCGGATGGTTCGTCGGCCAGGTGATGAAGGCATCCGGCGGCAAGGCCAACCCGCAAAAGGTCAACGAGCTCCTCAAAGCGAAGCTCGGGCTCTGACACGTCCGCGCGTACCTGCCTCACGCGCCGCTTTCGCACCGCACGCCCGGCTCAAAGGTCGACGCGGCGCGAATCAGTACGGATTGATTCGCTCGATTTCTTTCCCGCGAACCCGCGACGGCGACGCGCCGGCAGAAGAATCCGCAGAAATTTTTTTTGCCGGTCGCGTTCATCCACAGCCATTCTCGATGCGCACTGCCGCGCTGCGGACACGATGCGGGTGGCACGAGCGCGAACGCATAGCGTTGCCCGGGGATCGCAAGAAATGCCCATTTGATCGATGTTTTATCAACATCCGGTACCGACCTGCGAGCGCCGCGATGGCGATGCAAGCTCAACCTTCGCGCCGATGATCGGACCGCGCACCGCAGAGGACCTCCAGTTCGGCACCCGCATCCACGCCAAGCGCGTTGAGGATAAGCTGGTTTTTTTGTTGTGCTGTAGTAATCGAATTGCAGTGCTCTGTGATTCGCGCAGGCACGTTGACGATATCGCCACCTTTCACGGTCAGGAGGATGGTATGGCGAAAAAGGCAACCACCACGAAGGCGAAGGCGAAGACTAAGCCTGCAGCCAAGAAGACCACTGCGAAGAAGACGACCACCGCGGCCAAGCGCAAGCCGGCTGCGAAAAAGAAATGATGTAACGGTCTTTGGAGCAAGCTTCGCGGACTCCGTAACCTCCGTCGATCGACGACTGGCATCAGAGGACGGCCAATGCCGGCGATGGCGCAAGATCAATCGACGGAAGACGGCGTCGGCGAAGTTGATGGCCGCTTGTCCTGGCGCCTGGCAACGAACCGGGTGCAACAGCGAACAAGCGATGCGTAACGGAACCCGCATCACCCAGCGACAGCGCTGGGATGCGGGTTCGCGGTTCGGGCTAAGCGCCGACGTTCTCTTTCCCAGAAAGCTTGGTCAGACGGCAAGCCTTTGCGACACGCCTTGATAAGGGCGTGGCAGGCCTACCAGCCGTTTGCCGGCAACCTTAAAGCTCTTTCGCATACTTATTCGCCGGCTGCTGCGGCGTCCCGCGCCAAGCGTTCGAGCCCTTCCTGCGTGGTCACCACCGGCTCCCAGCCGAGCGCCGCGAGAGCCGACACGTCGACGACAAGATCACCGCCGAGGCGCGCCATGACATCGCCGCGCCTCGCGAGACCCAGCAGGAGGCGCAGCAGCGCCGCCGGCACCGGCACAAGCCCGGGCCTGCGTGACAGTCCGCGCCGTAGGGCAGCGACCATCTCCGCTACTGTGAGCGCTTCGCGATCGGCGACAATGACGGGACGGCGCAAGGGGCCCGGCGCGGCAAGCACCGCATCGATCGCGGCGACCAGATTATCGAGCGACAGCAACGAGCGCCGGTTATGCAGCGCGCCGAACGGCAGCGGATAAGGCGACCGCGCGAGCCACAGCAGCGCCGCCATGTTTCCCTTCACGCCCGGCCCATAGACCAGCACCGGCCGCAGCGCCACCCAGTCGAGATTAAGTCCCTGCAGGCCCTGCTCGGCGGCGAGCTTGGACTCGCCATAGGCGCTGGTCGGGTGCGGTGTCTGCGCCTCGCTCACCACCCCATCGGCGCTGTGACCGCATTGCGCCCGGATCGACGACAGAAAAATGAAGCGTCGTACGCCCGCCCGCTGCGCCGCCTGAGCAAGGTTGATGGTCGCCTCGGTATTGAGCACTCGGTAGTCGTCGGCCGGCGCGCCCGACATCACATGCGCGAGCCCCGCTGAGTGAATTACGGCGTCGACCTCTTCGAGGGCCGCCGCCATGTTGCGCGGCCGCACGATGTCGCCGATCACCGCGCTCGCGGCGTCGATCGGCACATCGGTCGGACGCCGCAGCAGCGCCCGCAAGCGATAGCCGCGCTTCGGCAGCTCGCGCAGCAGATACTGCCCGATAAACCCCGTGGCCCCGGTCAGCGCGATCAGACCCGCCATGCGATGTCCTTCTGCAACGACGTGCAATCCGATTCGTGCAATCCGCTTGCGGCTAGTTTACATCAAGGCGGAAATCCCCTCCCCCGCGGAGATCATCGTGACCCTCATCCGACCTTTCCGCGCCCTGCGGACGGCCCCGGGCCGCGCCGCCGACGTTCTTGCGCCGCCCTATGATGTGCTCTCGAGCGCCGAGGCGCGCGCCCGTACCGAAGGCTGCCCGTGGAGCTTTCTCCATGTCTCCAAGCCCGAGATCGACCTCGATCCCGGCATCGATCCTCATGATGACGCAGTTTATGCCAAGGCGCGGGAGAACCTCGAGCGCATGATCGCCGCGGGCGTGCTGATCCGCGACGACGCTCTGCGTTACTACGTCTACCGCCTCACCTGGCGCGGCCGCAGCCAAACCGGCCTCGCGGCGGTCGCCTCGATCGCCGCTTATGAAACCAATTGCATCCGCAAGCACGAGCTGACGACGCCGGTCAAGGAAGACGACCGTGTCCGCCAGATCGAGGCGGTCAACGCCCAGACCGGGCCGGTGATGCTGGCCTATCCCGGCGCGCCGGCACTCGACGCGGCGCTGGCAGAGTCCGCGACCACGGCGCCCACGGTCGACGTTGCCGGCAGTGACGGCGTGCGCCATCAGCTCTGGGTCATCACCGAGCCACGCGCGATCGATACCCTGACCCGCATGGTCGATTCCCTTCCCGCTCTCTATATCGCCGACGGCCATCACCGTTCCGCGGCCGCGGCGCGGATCGCGCATGCACGCGGCAACGACCCGGAAGCCTCTTACGCCTATTTCCTCGCGGTGCTGTTTCCCGACCACGAGATGACCATTCTCGACTACAACCGGCTCATCAAGGATTTGAATGGCCGTAGCGCGGACGAGGTGCGCGCCGCGCTCGCGCAACGTTTCACGGTGGAAGCGACCGATGAGCCGGTACGGCCGCGGGCGAAGAACGAGTTCGGCATGTATCTCGCCGGCCGCTGGTACCGGTTGACACTTCCACCCGAGCTGATCCCGGAGAGCGATCCGATCGGACGCCTGCCGATCACGCTGCTGGTGCGCCATGCCATCGAGCCGGTGTTCGGCATCACCGAGCCGCGCACCGACAAGCGCATCGATTTTGTCGGCGGCGCCCGCGGCCTTGAGGAGCTGGAGCGGCGGGTGGCGTCGGGCGAGATGGCGGTCGCCTTCGCCCTCTATCCAACGCAGATGACCGACCTGATGGCCGTAGCGGATGCCGGCGGCATCATGCCGCCGAAGTCGACCTGGTTCGAGCCGAAGCTCGCCGACGGCATGGTGAGCCACGTGCTCGACTGAAATATCCTCTCATCGACACATCGGCGCGGCCGCCCCCTTACGTCCCCGCGGTCCGCGTATGATGATGATGGAGGTGCTGGGCCAGCTCTTCACGCAAGCTCTCGTCCCGCTCGCCCTCATGGCCCACCAGGACCGCGCGCTCGAACAGGTCGTGCTGCACGTTGTGCGGCAGGGTGCTCCATAATGCGATCACCGCATCGCCGAGGATGCGCGAGAACCGCTCGGCCTGGCTGTCGACGCTCATCGCATTCTCCTTCGGACCTTGAAACTTCCGGTCACGCGCTCACCCGGCAAAGCCGCCGGCGGCGAGAAAGGCCTGCTCGTCCGCCGTCGTCTCCCGACCGAGCACGGCATTACGGTGAGGGAAGCGGCCGAAGCGGCGGATAATGTCCGCATGGATGAGCGCGAATTTCAAGCCATCCGCATCCTCGGTGGCCTGGTAGAGCGCGACGCAGCGCTCCTGGTCGGCCAAATCTTCCGAATGCATGAAAGGCAGATAGAAGAACCCGCGCTCCCCGGGTACGACCGCCTGATCGAAGCCGCGGGCGAGCGCCCGTCCCGCGACCTCGCGCGCCTGCGGGTCGGCGGCAAAGGCCCGCGCGCTGCCGCGAAACATGTTGCGGGGAAACTGGTCGAGCACGATCAGCAGCGCGAGCGCGGATTGCGGCGTGTCCTCCCATCCGGCGAGCGATCCGGCAACGGCCGCGTCGTAGGTGAGAAGAAACCGACGCCGAATCACGGCATCGACCGCGTCATCACGCGAAAACCATTTGTCGCGGCCGAGCGCGCGCCAGAACGCGAGCACGCTGTCGACAGTTTCAACGCCCTGGCCTGATGTCGCCGCGCGCGCGTTCACTTGTCGGCCTTTCGCCCGACCGGCCTTCTTCTCCGCCTCACCGGTCGGCACCGCCGAACGGCACCAGCGGATTTTCAAGAATGGCGGCGCGGTCCGGGCGGTCGGGCGCCGCGGCCGACAGAAAAGCCTGGAACAGCTCGCGCACTTGCGGCTCGGCGGCAGCGCGCACGATGAAGACAAGGCGCGAGCGCTCGTCGCCATCGGGCCAGCGGGGCAGCCGCGCCGCCGGATGCAGAAGATGCTGCACCCCGTGCACGACCAAAGGCCGGTCCGGATCCTCGGCGATCTTCACGACCCCTTTCAGCCTGAGCAGGTCCGGCCCGTGCACCGAACGCAGAAGCTCGAGAAACATCTCGAAAGCCGATGCCGGCAGCGCCGCGTCGGTCGCGAGCGTGAAGGCGCGGATATCATCGTCGTGGCGGTTCACGTCGTGGGCGTGGGCATGGTGGTGATGGTCGTGGTGATGATCGTTCGCCGCCGCATAGGCCTCCTCGGCGAGCCAACGCTTCACGTCGGCAGTCTTGGTCGCCGGATCGTAGAGCCCGCAGTCGAACAACCGGGCCGGCGTCGCCTCGCCTGCCGCGGCATCGAGGAGAGGGGCTGCCGGATTGATGGCGGTCAGTCGCGCGCGCAGGCGGTCAAGCGTGGCACGCTCGTCCTTGGTCTTAAGCAGGTCGGTCTTGGTCAGCACCAGACGGTCGGCGACGGCAGCCTGCTTGACGGCTTCCGGATGCGCGTCGAGCGTCGCCATGCCGTTGACGACATCGATGACGGTGACGACGCCGTCGAGACGGAACCGCAGCACCAGATAGGGATGCACCATCGTGGTGTGGATCACCGGCGCCGGATCGGCGAGGCCGGTCGTCTCCACCACGACACGGCGAAAGCTGGCACGGCCGTTATCAAGCTCACGCAGCAGCTTTTCCAGCGCCGTGACGAGGTCGCCGCGCATGGTGCAGCACAAACAGCCGGTCGTGAGCATCACCAGACCGTCGTCGCGCACCTGCTCGACCAGCAGATGGTCAAGCCCGATCTCACCGAACTCGTTGATGAGCACGGCGGTGTCGGCGATGGCCGGATCGCGCAGCAGGCGGTTCAGCAGCGTCGTCTTGCCGGCGCCGAGAAAGCCGGTGAGCACGGTAAGGGGAAGAGGCGCTGCCGGACCGAGAGCGGAGCTCTCACCGCTCATGGTCATTGCGTTGGCGGCTTCGCCGTCGCCGCCGACTGGCTGGCTTTCGGCTTTACCCTCGCCTTGGCCTTTGGCTTCGCTTCCGGCAGCGCGGTCGCGGCCGGCACGGCAGGTCTCGGCCGCGGTTTTGCCGTCGCCGTTGCGCGCGTGCGCTTTGCGGCAGCGGCGGGCCGCTTCTTCGGCACGGGCGCCGAACCGCCGTTCCCCTCGGCGCGTCCGGGCAGGGCGACAAGGTCGTTCTTACGAATTCGCCGTTTGTGCTTCGTCGCAAGCGCGGGCACCTCGGAATTGGCGGCGGCGCTGTCGCGCGACGGTCGTGGCGGGCCGACATAGACCCGGACCGGCGGCGCCAATTCGACCGTATTGCTGATCAGGCTCGAAGGCTTCGGTCCTGGTCCATGCGTGAACAGCGAGATGAAGCCCTTGGCGCCATCGTCCTCGTCATCGTCCGCCGCCTCGGCACCCGGTCGTCGGCGCCGCTTCCCGCAGATTTCGTCACGCAGATTGGGCGGTGCGGCATTGATCGGCTGCAGATCCTCGACCCTGCCGAACGAGGGCGTGAGCCAGGAGAGGCCGGTATTATTGAAGGCCGTTTCGAACATATAGGCCGCTTTGGCCGAGCGGACTGCCGAGGACGGCGCTCCGAGCACGACCGCGATCAGCCGCCGGTTGCCGCGTGTCGCCGTGGCGACAACGTTGAATCCGGACGCGCAGATGAAGCCGGTTTTCATGCCGTCGGCGCCCGGATAGTGGACGATCAGCGCATTGGTGTTGCGTATCACCCGCTTGCCCAGCCGAATCGCCTGGATGTCCCAATAGCTGTTGTATTCCGGAAACTCCAACAGGATCCTTCGCGCCAGGATCGCCATATCGCGGGCGGAGGTGATCTGATTGTCGGCCGGCAGCCCGTTGGGGTTGACCCAGCTCGACTGCGTCATGCCGAGGCGCCGCGAGGTGGCGTTCATCTCATCGGCAAAGCGCTCGATCGACCCGGCCACACCTTCGGCCAGCACCACCGCGATGTCATTGGCCGACCTCACCAGCATCATCTTGAGCGCGTTGTCGACGGTAAGCTGCGTTCCGCTGCGGAAGCCCATTTTGGTCGGCTGCTGCGCCACCGCATTGGGCGATACGGTGAGCACCGTATCCAGCGTGAGCCGCCCTTCCTTGATCGCGCGGAGCGTCAGATAGGCGGTCATCAGTTTGGTGATGGAGGCTGGATACCACGGATAGGTGGCGTTCTCGGCCTTGAGGACCTTGCCGGTATCGGCTTCGATCAGCAGCAGCGACTCACCAGACGCGCGCGCGGGCGCAATCGCTGCGCCAATGACCAGCACCGCCACCAGTGCGACCGCCACGGCGCGACGCATGCCGATGCCGCCCACACGTCCGGTTCCATGAGTCATGATGGCTGGCCTCTCATTCCCGGTCGTCGGTTCGCCATTTAACCTGAGCCGGACAGGAAGGCAAAGGCGCCCCTGCCAGCCACGAACGGGCGTTTATCACAAGGAACGGAAACCCTCGCTGATGCCCTCACGCCAAATTGAGGCGCATCGATCGCGCGCGCCGCAATTCGCTCTTGTGTTGACCTTGCCGCAGGCAAAGGGCGCAATTTTGGCGTTGTTCCGCCGCCTCTCCCGGTCTTGTCGCCAAGAGAGTGCGGGGATGGCCCCATCGCACCGGACGGCACGCTAATTTCGCAACTGCGAGAATGCAAATTCATGACCTAGATCAAAATCATCGCTGGCATTTTTTGGCACGGTTCACTGTCAAACTTGGGTGAACCTGCAAACTTGGGTGAACCTGCGGAGGGTCCGCGGGCGGCGGGTCTCCCGCAGAAGCGGACAGGGCATGACTAATATCCCGACTGAACTCCTGCGTACGTTGCTCGCAGTCGTCGACGTGCGCAGCTTCACCAAGGCAGCTCGCCTTCTCGGAGTGACACAGCCCGCTGTGAGCGCGCAGATCAAGCGCCTTCAGTCGCTGCTCGAATTCGACCTGTTCGATAAGAGTGCACCCGGAGTCAGCGTGACCGAGAAGGGCGAACGGGTGGTGCGGGAGGCGCGGCGCCTGCTCGCGATCAATGACGAAATCGTCGCGATCGCGCAGGTGCCGGAAGGCGCGCGCACTTTGCGGCTCGGCCTTCCCGGAGAATTCGTCGGCAAAGCGCTGTGGAAAAGCCTTGGCCTGTTCCACAGCCGGCGGCCGGATTGGTGTCTCCATCTGAAGACTGCAAGCACCCCCGCGCTTCTCAATGACATGCAACAGGGTGATCTTGACGTCGTGGTCGCGCTGTCGAACGACACCCCGCAGCAAATGGCGAAATACCATTGGCGCGACGAATTGGTGTGGGTTGGCAGCGCCCCGATTCCGCGTCCGCCACAGCCGGTGCGCTTGCTGTCGCACGGCAATGATTGCATCTGCTGCGACTCCATGACGGCCGCACTCGAAGCGATCGGGTTGAGCCATGAGACCGGGCTCAGCTTCGGGCAGATTGATGACGTCTCCGGAGCAGCGACGGCCGGGCTTGGCTTCACCGCATTGCCGCGCAATGTCGCCCTCGCCGCCGACGTGCCGATCTGCGAAAGCGGCGTGCTGCCGAAGCTCGCCGACATCGTCGTCAGCGTCTGCACCCGCGTCGAGTCTGCACCGCCCGCGCGCGATGAACTCGCCACCTTCGTCAGCGAGGCATTCCGGCCTGCAATGATACAAGCGCCGCTCGGCACCCGCCAAAGCAAGTTCGGGAACGCGGAAACGGTGGCGCAGCGTGCCCCCGCGGCATAAGGCGAAGCCGATCGGCTCAGCATTTTCCAGCAAAGCCCGCCGTTAGATTTGATCCGGGGGTGGGAGGCGGACATCGTCTGCGACCGACACAAAGCCGGTCGCAATATGCGCGCAATGTTGCCCTCGCCCGCAGCTCGCGCGCCGAGGCCAAGCCGGCTCAATCCGGTCGCCGCCGCCTTTGTGGTCTATTGGCCAACGCAGACGAGCACGATCTTTCCAGAGGGGCCGCGCTTCGGCGCGGTATAAATAACGCTGCGTTCAGATTCGAACGAGAAGCTGCCGGCCGGATTCAACGCGAAAGCATTGATCAGCCGCTCATTGTCTTCGCACGTCGCCGAACACGCGGGCTGCGAGCAGGTGAACTCAGCAAACCGAAGCGCCGCCCCCGGGCCGGGCGGCCCAGCTGGCCCAGCAGGGCCCGGCGGTCCAGCGGGGCCGGCAGGACCCGGATCGCCCTTCTCCCCTTTTGGCAGCAATTGCCCCTCTCCGCACCCGCCCAGCACGAGCGCCAAAGCAAACAGCGAGAGAATCAGTGTGCGCATCGTTTAGACCCCAACGCTCGCTTCACCAGACGATATCAATCTAATCACCAAATTCCTTTCGTTCCTGCCCAGAGGCTTCCAGACTCTGGGTAGCAGAAGATTGCGTGCAACGAAACCCGGCAAAGCCCTTGCCCACACGTAAGATACCAAATTCTTTTGATAATCTTCCTTGCCCCGGTCTGATCGATCCGTTCAAGACACAGCGATCAGGGAGTTACGTCAATGTCCCAAAATGAGACACGATCGACCATCGATGTCGCGATCGACGCCGGTATCGCGACCATCGCCCTCAATCGACCCGAAGTGCGCAACGCCGTCAATGAGACATTGCGCGCCGACCTTGTCGCGGCGATCGAGCGCGTCGCTGCCGATGACGCGGTGCGCGCCGTGGTGATCACCGGCAACGGCCCGGCCTTCTGCGCCGGCGGCGATATCGCAGCCATGCAGCAGAACGCTGGGGCGCCCGCCGGCAAGCTCGGCTTCAATGGCTGGCGCCGCCAGCGCCGCCTGCATCAGGCGGTTGCCGCCCTGCACGGCCTCACCAAGCCGACGATTGCCGCCGTCAATGGGCCCGCCTTCGGCCTCGGCTGCGATCTCGCAATGTGCTGCGACTTCGTGATCGCGGCGGAAAGCGCGAGCTTCGCCATGAATTTTCTCTACCGCGGCCTCGTGCCCGACGGCGGCGGTCTCTACTTCATGCCGCGCCGGGTCGGGCTTGCGCGCGCAAAGGAGCTGATCTTCACCGGCCGCCGCGTCGAGCCGCAGGAGGCGCTCGCGATCGGCATGATCGATCGGCTGACCTCTTCGCAAGCCCTCCTTGCGGATGCCCGCGCCTGGGCAGCCGAGCTGAGCGGCGGCTCGCTCACGGCGCTCGCCCTGACCAAGGAGATTCTCAATCGCACCTTCGAGCTGGGCGACGAAGAGGTGTTTGCGCTCGGTCGGCAGGCGCAGGCGATCTGTTACACCACCGACGAGCACCGCGAAGCGGTCGTGGCATTCCTCGCCAAGGCCCCCGCCAAGTCCCCCGGCTCTTGACCGCGCCGCAGTTGCCTGAACCGCGACAGGCAACCATATGCACCGGCGCAGCTTGACTGGCGCCGGTAAAAGCGAGGCCTGCGCCCGCACGCGGAGTTCCTTCGATGATCGCGCGGTGGTTCGCTCTTATTTTCGTGATGGCAGCCGCCGCAGGCATGCATGCGACTGCGGCGCAGACACCGGCCGCTGACGGGGACGCGGTCCGCAGTGGCCAAGCCGCCTTCGGGGACTGGCAGAAAGATTCGCCGGGCGTGCGGCGCCTGATCAAGCCCGCCGACCTGCCCCCGCCCGGGGCCTCGACAAGCGCCACCGCCCGCGTCGTGTCCCGACCGTCCGGCGCCGCGCTCAAAGTGCCGCCGGGTTTCAAGGTCGAGCCCTTCGCGCGCGACCTCTCTGATCCCCGGCAAATCCGCATTGCGCCGAATGGCGACGTGTTCATCGCCGAAAGCAATGCCGGCCGCATTCGCGTGCTGCGTCCGAATGTGCAGGGCACCGCGCCGAGTGAGTCGACGATATTTGCTTCAGGCCTCGAATATCCGTTCGGCATCGCCTTCTATCCGCCCGGCCCCAATCCCGAATGGGTCTATGTCGGGGAAACCGACAAGGTCGTGCGGTTCCCCTATCGCAACGGCGACCTCAAGGCGCGCGGGAAGCCTGAGACCATCATCGCCAAGCTTCCGACCGGCGGACACGCGACGCGCGATGTCGTGTTCTCGCCCGACGGCCTGCGCATGTTCGTCTCGGTGGGCTCGCTTTCCAACATCTCCCAGGGCGGCGGCAAGCTCGGCGACCTCGCGCTGCGCCAATGGGAGGCCAAGTACGGAACGGGCGCGAGCTGGGGCAGTGAGGCGAACCGCGCGACGGTGCTCGTGGCTGATCCATCGGGAAAAAATCAGCGCCACTTTGCCAACGGCATTCGCAACTGCGTCGGCATGGCGATCCACCCGACGACTCACGACCTGTGGTGCGCGACCAATGAACGCGACGGGATCGGCGACAATTTGCCCCCGGACTATGTGACCCGGGTGCGCGAGGGCGCCTTCTACGGCTGGCCGTGGTACTACATCGGCGCCAACGAAGATCCCCGGCACAAGGGCGCGCGCCCCGACCTCAAGGACAAGATCACCGTCCCCGACGTGCTGATCCAGGCGCATTCGGCGGCGCTCGGCATTGATTTCTATAACGCCGACCAATTCCCGCCCGACTATCGCGGGAACGCGTTCGTCGGCCTGCACGGCTCGTGGAACCGGGCCAAGCGCACCGGCTACAAGATCATCCGGATACCGACAAAGGCCGGTGTGCCGACCGGCGAATATGTCGACTTCGTCACCGGCTTCGTCACCGAGGATGGGCGCGTCTGGGGCCGCCCGGTCGGCGTGGCCGTCGCCAAGGATGGATCGCTGCTGTTCACCGAGGACGGCAACGATACCGTATGGCGCGTGAGCTATCGCGGGGCGACACCGCGGCCGTGACGCTGCGTCAGGCTCTGTCGTCGCTCTCGGCCGCGGCGGACGGCCGTCGCAGCGGCTCGCTTGGCGGTGGCGCCCAGGCCTGCGCCGCCTCGTAGCATTTTGCATAGCGATAGAACGTGCCTTCGAAATTGCCGAAGGCAATGACAAAGCCGGCCCAGCCGTCGCGATAGCCGCGTTTGAACACGTAATGCTTGATGAAAGCCCAGGCACCGTGGCCGAGCGCGCTCCCCATCGAAACCTGCGAGGCTTTGAGCTTCTCCGCGCCCAGCGTGGAATAGCGGTTCATCTTAGCTATGATCTCGTCCAGGCCGCGAAACGGGAACTGCCAGATCGCGTTTTGCAGCCGCCCAAGCGGACGCGTGGTGAGAAGCTCGTAGCCCTCATGCACCGGATCAAGGCGATAGCGCATCGCACCTTTGCGGAAGAGCTGCGGCTGGCGGTAATTCGGATACCAGCCCGAGCCCTTGATCCAGCGCCCCATCATGTAATTGCGGCGCGGCACCAGATAGGCGTCATGCGCAGGCTCTCCGGCAAGGAGTGCGAGGATTTCGTCGCGCACCGCGGCGGTGCAGCGCTCGTCCGAATCGAGGCTGAAAATCCAATCATGGCTACACGCTGCAACCGCGCGGTTGCGCAGGTCACCAAACCCGGCGAACGGAATCTGGACGACACGCGCTCCGAGCCCGGCGGCGATGTCGGCGGTCTTATCGGTGCTGCCGGAATCCGCGACGACGATTTCGTCGGCCCAGAGCACGCTCGATACCGCGGCCGCGATCTTCTCGGCTTCGTTGAAGGCAAGAATATAGGCTGTGATCTTCTTCATGAGGCTCCTGGAGGGAGATCATCGTGGACGCGGCGTCCGTCCAAAAGCAATGCTAATGGCGCAAAATTTTATGCTCCGGCAAGGTCCACCCGTGATCAGATCTGGCGACAGCCTGGAACCGGGTGGCGAAACATGGTTCAAGAACGGGGTCATGGCTGACCTTATTTCCGTGATCGTGACGACCTACAACCGGCCCGACGCGCTTGAGGCCGTGTTACGCGGCCTCGCCCGTCAAACCGATTCCAGCTTCGAAGTGGTCATTGCGGACGACGGCTCAGAGCAAGAGACAGCGCGCACGATCGAGCAGCTGGCGAAGACAACGGGCCTCACAATCACGCACGCGTGGCAGCCGGATCAGGGATTTCGTGCCGCCGAGTGCCGCAACCGCGCCATTCTGCGCAGCCGCGGCGCCTACTGCACCTTCCTCGATGGCGACTGCATTCCGCGGCGAGACTTCATCGCGCGCCACCGGGCGCTCGCCGAGCCGGGCTGGTTCGTCACCGGCAATCGCATTCTCCTGTCACCCTCGCTCAGCGAACGCATCCTGCACGACGGCATCGACGCGGACCGCTGGGGCATGGCTGCCCTTCTGCGCGAGCGCCTGGCCGGTGGCGTCAACCGGCTGGCCCCTGCGCTGCGCCTGCCGCTCGGGCTGCTGCGCCGGCGAAACGACCGCGACTGGGAGGGGGCCCGCTCGTGCAATCTCGCGGTCTGGCGGCACGACCTCGACCGCGTCGACGGCTTCGACGCGGCGTTCAACGGCTGGGGCCTCGAAGATTCCGACATTATCGTCCGGCTGATCCATGCCGGCGTCCGCCGCAAGGATGGGCGGTTCGCGACCGGCGTGCTGCACCTGTGGCATCCGGAGAACGACCGCGGCGCACTGCCGGACAATCGTCAGCGTCTCGACGCGGTGATCGGCAGCGATCGCATTCGCGCGCTTCAAGGCCTCTCCGCGCTGGCGCTGGGCGAAGACCGCGCTGCGGTCCGGCTCGCTCCGTCCTGAACGACCCGCGGCCTCGCCAACCATCCGGCTCGCCTCCCGCGCGCCGAACGTGGTAGGTCGGGGCGAACCGATCGAACCCGCGCAATCCCGCGCGCAGCACGTCTTGCGGCATCAGCATGGTCGACGCAGTCAACGCTTCCTGGGCCCGCGCCTTGCGCAACCCTGCGCTCGCCCGCGCCGCGGACGGCCTCGCGCTCGTCGCCGTCGTTGCGCTGCCCTGGTCGACCTCGATCACCAGCATCGCCATTGGATTGTGGCTGATCGCACTGTTGCCGACGCTGGACACTGCGGCGCTGCGCCGCGAGCTCATAACCCCGGCCGGCGGCCTTCCGGTGCTGCTGTGGTTCTTGGCGGCACTCGGCATGCTGTGGGCCGAGGCGAAGTGGGGGCAGCGATTTGATGCGCTCAACGGCTACGTCAAGCTTCTGATCATTCCGCTGCTGCTGGTCCAGTTCCGCTGTTCGGATCGTGGCTGGCAGGTCGTCGCGGGCTACCTCGCGTCGATCACCGCATTGCTGCTGGCGTCGTGGATCATCACGGCCTTTCCGGCCCTCGGCCCGCGCAATCCGATCCCGGGACTGCCGACCATCCCCGGAATCCCTGTCAGGGATTCCATTGCGCAGAGCGGCGAATTCGTCGCCTGCGCTTTCGGGCTGCTCTATCTTGCTGGCGAGTTTTGGGCGACGCGCCGGCACAGCCTTGCCGGCCTGAGCATCGCGGTCGCGCTCGCAATGCTCGCCAACATCATTTACGTGGTGGCGAGCCGCACCAGTCTCGTCGTCATTCTGGTGCTGCTCGTCATGCTGGGCGTCGTCCGCCTGCGGTGGAAGGCACGGCTTGTCGCCGCCTTGGCGGCCATCCTCGTCATCACCGCCGTGTGGCAGTCATCGCCCTATCTGCGTTGGCGCGTCGATTATATCGCCACCGAGCTGGCGGATCATGCGCGCGGCGGCGTGCGAACCTCAGGCGCGCAGCGGCTGGCATTCTGGACGCGCTCGATCACGCTGATCGAGCAGGCGCCGCTGGTCGGACACGGGACCGAGCCGATCGACACGATTTTCTCCCGGGCGCGCACCGATGAGACCGGTCTTGATGCGGTGATGACGTCCAATCCGCATAATCAGGTGCTCGCGGTCGGCCTGCAGCTCGGCCTGATCGGCGCCGTCGTCCTCATCGCCATGTGGGCAGCACACCTTCTTCTCTTCTCCGGCGGCGGACTGGTCGGCTGGCTCGGCCTCATCATTGTCGTGCAGAACATCGTTTCTTCGCTGTTCAATTCGCACCTCCTGGATTTCACCCAAGGCTGGACCTATGCGTTCGGCGTCGGCGTCTTGGGCGGCTTGGCGCGGCGTGGATCGCGCTGTCCCGTCGCGCTGAAACCGCCACCACCGCCATGACCACGACCCGCCTGGATTTGCCGCCACGCGCGCGCATCCTCGTCGTCGTGCTGCGGCGGCTCGGTGATGTGCTGCTGACGACGCCGCTGATCCGCAGCCTGCGCCGGGCATGGCCCGAGGCCAGGATTGAGGCGCTGGTCTTCGCCGGCACCGAGGGCATTCTCTCTGGCAATCCCGATCTCGACGATGTGGTGATCATGCCGGCCCGCCCGACCACAGCGCAGAGCCTTGCGCTCGCGCGCCAATTATTCCGCCGGTACGATCTCGCAGTCTCGACCCAGTCGGGCGACCGGCCGTCGGCTTTCGCAATCCTCGCCGGACGCCAGCGCGTTGGTCTCGTCGACAAAGGGACGTCGGGCTATTGGTGGAAGCGGCACGCCGGTTCCGTCATGGTCGCAGTCGATCCGAGTCATCACCGCGTAGCCGAGTTGTTGCGATTGGCGCACGCGGTTGGCGCGATGGAGCATTCGGACCTTGTCTGCCCCGCCGGCATCGTGCGGATTCCCGAAGTCCCGGCGAAGCCCTATGTCGTGCTGCACGCCAACCCGCTGTTCCCGTTCCGCCGCTGGACCGACGATGGCTGGCGCGCGCTCGCCCACGGGCTCGACCAACGCGGATTCGCCATCGTTGCGACCGGCGGACCGGGCGAGTCGGAGCGTGCCTACCTCGACCGGGTCTGGAGCAATGCCGCACCGCCGGTCACACGCCTCGACGGCAGGCTCGACTGGCCGAGCCTCGCCGCGCTGCTGCGGAAGGCTGCGGTCTTTGTTGGGCCGGATACGTCGGTTACACATCTCGCCGCCGGCTCAGGCACGCCAACCGTGGCGATTTACGGACCCGCGAGTCCGATCCAGATGGGCCCTTGGCCGATTGGCGGACTCGACGGAACTTGGCATGCCACCGGAACCATCCAGCATCGCGGAAATGTCTGGCTCGTCCAGAATCCGTTGCCGTGCATGCCTTGCGACCGGCTCGGCTGTCAAAACAGGCTGGATAGCTACAGCCGCTGCCTTGACGAGCTGGCGCCGGCAGCGGTCATCGGCGCGGTCGATGCCGCGCTCGCGGCCGGCGTCAGAGCGGAGCAAGCTGATCCGGCTCCGCCTACCCCGACGCCCGTCTAATTAGAAGCCGGCGCCCGATCCCCGTGCTTGTCGGCCGCGTCTGCGGCGGCGGCGCCTTCCTCGCGCTCATCCATGCGCTTGAGCGCCGCTTTCAGAATGCCGAGCGCTTCGAACAGAGTCGCGAGGTCCCTCTCGCTCACTTCCTGCATCAATTCGCTGAGCCAGCGGGAATGCTCAGGAAGAATGCGGTCGTAAAGCTCTCGGCCGGCTTCCGTCAAAAACACATATTGCACCCGACCGTCGGCGTCATCGCGGCGGCGCTCGATCAGATCGACGGCCTCCAGGCGTGCAACGATGTCCGTGATGTTCCCCTTGGTGACCAGCAGCCGGCGGGAGAGTTCGCCGAGCGAAGGGCCGACCGGCGGCCGTGCCACCTGGGCCAGCAGGTCAAAGCGGGGCATGGTCAGAGAAAAAGACTCCTTCAGGTTGCGCCGTATGTAGCGATGGATGATGTTGGCACAGCTCAACAGCCGCAGCCAAACGCCAGTTTCCAGGGAGCCTTCCGGGCGCGAGCGCGTTTCCGTGTCCATCCATATCATCCCACGGGTGACCGAGATGGGTCTCGCCGGTTCATCGATTGCAGCCTTTCGGCAAAGTCGACTGAAGCGCTAAATCCTGGTGGTATAGCGATGCCGCCCACACGCAAATTACCAGGATCGTGCGAATCCTGCGTTCGGTGAGAGAGTATCGCGCAGTGGAGAAAATCCAAATCTCCTCGGATACCGACACGCCTCAATTGATCGGAATCAAGGAGGCGGCAGAAAACGCACAGTATTGATTGTTCAAGTTTGAACAATATGCGGGACGCCGTCAATAGCCGCGCGGGGAGGAGATCGCCCGGTGACCGAAACCAGGCCCGACATCGACGTCACTGCGCGCTCGCTGCAAGGCCAGCACGCCGTCGTCACCGGCGCGTCGCGCGGCATCGGCGCGGCAATTGCCGCAACGCTGGCGCGGCTCGGCGCCAACCTTACCCTGATGAGCCGCAGCGAAGCGGCACTCACCAGCCAGGTCGCCCAGCTCACGCAAGCCTATGGGGGTCGCGCGCAGGCGGTTCCGGTCGACGTATCCGACGAAGCGCGCATCGTTGCCGGTTTTACCGCCGCCGTCGGCGCCTTTGGGCCGGTGCAAATTCTCGTCAACAATGCGGGCATTGCCGAAGCAGCCCCGTTCAGCAAGACCGACCGTGCTTTCTGGCAGCACCTGCTCGATGTCGACCTCACCGGGCCATATCTGTGCATCCGTCAGGTGGTTGGGCCGATGGTGAAGGCTGGGCGCGGGCGCATCATCAACGTTGCCTCGACCGCCGGTCATACCGGCTACCCCTATGTCACCGCGTATTGCGCGGCGAAGCACGGCCTGATCGGGCTCACCCGCGCGCTCGCGCGCGAGATCGCGCGCAGCGGCGTCACCGTCAACGCGGTTTGCCCCGGCTACACCGCCACTGACGTCGTCGAGAGCGCCATCACCAACATCATGGATAAGACCAAGCGCACGCGCGAACAGGCCATCGCCGAGCTTGTCGCGCACAATCCGCAAGGACGCCTGGTCACGCCCGAGGAGGTGGCAGAGGCGGTCGGCTGGCTTTGCCTGCCGGTCGCTGCCGCAATTAACGGGCAGAGCATCATGGTCGACGGTGGCGAGCTGATGTAGGGCGACGTTCGTAAGCACCGCCGCATCGCATCCGCTCAACAGAATAACAAAGCTGCATTGCGGGAGTCGTCCGATGAAGCTGTTCGAGCCGCTGAACGTACAGGGCATGGTGCTGCCGAACCGGATCATGGTGCCGGCGATGGTGACGCGGCTCTCCGGCGAGGATGGCTTCGTCAACGTGCCGATCACTGAGCGCTACGTGCGCTACGCGCAGGGTGGCGTCGGCCTCATCGTCGTCGAAGCGATGGCGGTGCATCACGCCAAATCAGGTCCGCTGCTGCGCATCGGTGACGATAAATATGTGCCGGGACTGGCCGGTCTGGTGCGCCGCATTCACGACACCTCCGATTCGAAGGTGGTGCCGCAGATCATCCATTTTCTCAAAGTGGCAAAGTCGGGCTGGCGCCAGACGGTCGACACGCTGTCGCTCGCCGACATCGACCAGATCGTCGAGGAATTCGCCAATGCCGTCGCCCGCGCCCGCGAGGCCGGCTTCGACGGCGCCGAGCTGCATTCCGCCCACGCCTATACGCTCGCCTCGTTCCTCTCGCGGGTGAACCCGCGGCGCGACGACTATGGCGGCACGCTGGAAGGGCGGCTGCGTCTGATCGGCCGGGTGATGGAGGCGATCGCCCACAAAGTCGGCACTGACTTTCCCGTCGGCATCCGCTTTCTCGCCGACGAGTTCATCAAGGACGGTTTTACCGTCAATGACGCCAAGGTGATCGCGCTGCGGCTTGCCGAGCTCGGCGCCGCCTATCTTTCGCTTTCGGTCGGTGGCAAGTTCGAGGACGCGGTGCACCTGCCCGGCCAGGTCCCCTACCCTTACACCGGCTATTCCGGCGATCGCTGCATGCCCGGCGACTGGTATCCGATGGTGCCGCACGCGCATTTCTCCGCCGAGATCAAAGCTTTTGTGAAGGCGCACGGCTACGACACGCCGGTCGCGACCACGGGAAAGATTTCCGATCCCGACGCCGCCGAGGCGCTGGTCGCTGAGGGCAAGGTCGACATTGTCGGCATCGCCCGCGGCCTGCTCGCCGATCCCGATTGGCCAAGGAAAGTGCGCGCCGGTGAGCGCGAGCGCATCGTGCGCTGCGACTACTGCAATGTCTGCAAGCATCTCGATGGCACCCACCGTCAGGTGATCTGCAGCCTGTGGCCGCAGGGCGCGCTGCAGGCACCGGCGGACGATCGCGCCAACGTGGCCCCGGAATGGGGCGCGGCCGGCGCCGACCTCACGGCGACCACGACGAACGACACCGTACTGTTGAAATGGACCAAGGCGCCGGGAGCCGCCCGCTACGACGTGCATCGCTGCGACGACCTCGGCAATGTCAGCTTCGAGGATGCGGTGAAGGTCACCCGCTGGGAGGACAAGACTTTGCTCGCCGGCCGGCGCTATCGCTATTACGTGCGCCCCTACACCGCGAGCGGCCAGCCCGGCGCGCCTTCCAACACCGTTTATGTCGAGCTGCCGGCCTCAAGCTTTCTCGCGCGCAAGATTGCAGAGAAGCAGCACGCGCCGGCGTGAGCAAAACGCTAGCTCGCAGCGGCACCGCCCGTTTCATCCTCCCCCATGAAATGGGGGAGGGGACCATGCGTCGCAGGCAAGCTTGCGCAGCCTGCGCAGGCTTGGCTGCGTGCTGCAGGGTAGAAGGGCGCACTTGACCAAGCAAGCCGTGTGTCCACCCCCGCGCCCCCTCCACCGCCATGCGGCGGTCCCCCTCCCCCGCTAATCGCGGGGGAGGATGGATGAAACGGCGTGCGCACCTGCCGCAAGGATGACCCGAAATCGTCAATGCCCCGGCAGCACCAGGAATTTCGGCTTGGTCGGCAACGTCGCTTTTGACAGCACCACCGAGGGGGTGTCGGAAATCTCGACCGCATAGTCGTTGCGCACCCGGGCGAGGAAGCGGTTGAGTGTGTAGTCACTGAAAAAGTGCATCGGGATCATCAGCGGCGCGTTGAGTGCCTTCAGCACCTCGACCATGCCTTCGACGTCGAGCGTGTAGGTGCCGTCGACCGGAACCAACACCACGTCGACACGGCCAACCTCGTTCAACTGCTGCTGGTTCAGCGTGTGATGCAGATGGCCGAGATGGGCGATGCACAGGCCGGCGATCTCGAAGATGAAGATCGAATTGCCGTGGCGCTCGGTCCCCTCGCCCCAGGTGCGGATATTGGTGGCGACGCTGCGCACATGCACATCGCCGAGCGTCTCGTTATGTCCGGCCGGCGTGCCATCGTCGTTCCAGCCGCGCAGCACCAGCTTGATGCCGGGGTCGGGATGCAGCGTGTAATGGGTCGAGTGCGCCTTGTTCATCGTCACGATGTCAGGCGTGATCGGCGGCCGGACATAGTCGTTGTAATCGGTCGCGATGCGCACGAGTTGCGGGCTCTCGATCAGGAAGGTCGAATGGCCGATATAGGTCAGCCGCACCTGGTCGGAGGCGAGCGCCGCCAGCCGGTAAGCCGCCGGGACAACGAAGGGAGGCGCAGCGGAAATCATGCCGGGGCAGCCGGCCGTCTCCGGATGCTGTGCGGGCGGCGCCGGCATTGCCGGTGTTTGGGCGAAGGCGCTGCCCGCCATGACGACAATGGCGCCGAGGGCGGCGACGACCAGGCCACACAGACGGAAAACGAAAGTCATCGGCGCTCCGAGCGGTTCGCTTTGGCCGGCCCCGCATGATAGCGCAACCGATTGGCTCGAGCCGCAACGCCGATGAACACAAATGGATGATCGAAAGAACAAGCACGGCGCCCGAACCTGAGGTTCAGGCGCTGATGTCGGTCAGCAACTTCCGCCGGAGCGAATTACCGATCGACGATGATCCCGCGCGAGGTGACGACGATCCAATGGCCGTCCTGCTTGCGGATCGCTTGTACGCGGCCGACCTGCGGCAGCGTATCGCCGGGCCAGACTTCAACCAGGCCGGCGCGCCCCTTGATCAGCGCCACCCCGTCATAAACGTCCTGCAGCGTCCAGCCCTTGATGATGTTTGCTGGCTTGGTGTTTGGAGCGGCGACCTTCGGGGCGCCGATCGACCCGGTCACGTCGCCGGCAACCGCTGCCGTTGCCGCAGCGGCCGTCGTCCGGGCGCCGCGGCGCTCCAAACGCGCCACGGCTTCGCCGATCTTGGCAAGCTTGGCCAGCGGCTCGGCCTGCGCCCGCTCATTGCGATCGAGGCGCGCGGCAATGCGCGCGGTCTTGCTCTGCGCGTCGCGTGTCGCCGTCTCCACCGCCGTGCGGAGCGCGGTCACTTCCTGCTCCATGCGCGCGAGCGCAAGCTGCGTGGATGCCTCACCTTTGGTGCCGGCTGCCATCGACCTGCCGAGGCTGTTGGTGATCATCGAGCCGGCGAGCGCGCCGAGCGCCGCGGACAGCGCAACGGTCGCGGCGAGCGCCGCGATGCGCCTGATCCGAAAGCGGCGCATGGTGGCGCCGGCGCCAGGCGGCATATCCCCTGCCGCATTCCACGAGCCGTTCAATTCCAGCGACGGCACGGCAATATGCGGGATGGCGCGCTCCGACTGGTTGCGGTCGTTCAGGCCGGGGCGCTTTTCGAGGCGCGGCCACTCGGCCTCCGAAGAGGCGCCGGCGTCGGCAGGCGCGTCAATCGTGCCATCGTAACCTGACTGTTCGAAATCGAGTTCGTTCTGGCTCTGGTCCGCGTCACTCGCCGGCTTGTTGCGCTTGGCCATGGCCCGCTCCGATCAAGGCACGATCCGGCGGGCGCAAATATCTCTTGCCGGACAATGCCGCCCTGAAAACCTGGGCAAAAAATTGCGCCCGATTGTTCAGAGATCGGTAACCAGGATTCCTTACTAAATCGTTACTCTTGCCCCGCCGGAGGGCGCAGCGCGTGAACTCATTTGCACCCAGCGATACCCAGATTGATAGGAGCTCGATGAAAGCAAGGTCGTTCGCGGCGAGCTTTCCGCAGCCAATTGCGATCCGCCGCCTCATGCCGCAAGTCGCCAGCGTAGCCGCAGCAGCCGTAGTAGCAGCCGTAGCCCGGATGGAGCGAAGCGAAATCCGGGAACGATTGACAGGCTGCCCCGGGTTTCGCTGCGCTTCACTCGGGCTACTTGCTCGGTCAGGCCGCGATTTCAGTGCGCCGATCGCTAGCTGTTCAAACTTTGCAGAATGTCATCGGGATTGCTGTAGGGGTAAGCCCGAAACCAGCCTCCTGCGGGAATGTGGCGCGCTTCTAATTCGCTTCTCTGATTATGAACCCGTCACGCGTTACTGGCGCCATGACCCGCCTCCCTCTGCCTCCCATTGGAACGATGCCGTGGATCAGGGTGCGCCACGGAATGTTCGCTCCGCTTCTTACGACTCAACAATCTTACGGTAAAGATGCCAAGTTGCATGGCCCAATATTGGCAGGACCACGGCGAGGCCAATCAAAAAGAGAATTGCGCCGACAGTCAGTAGCGCAACAACAATAAGGCCCCAGATCGCCATCATCAACGGATTGGATATGACGGCTTTAATCGAGGTTTTGACCGCCGTTATGGCGCTCACCTCTCTGTCCAGGAGCAGAGGAAAGGCAACCACCGAAATCGCCAACGCCACGACGGCGAAAATGAAGCCGACGAGGGTACCATATGCGATCAGCGCGCCGCCCCGCCGGGTTGTGAGTACTTGGTTCACAAAGTCTGGGATCGAAACCGGCGGATTTGCTCCGAATAGGCCGAAATAGATGAGTTGCGCCATATACAGCCAGGCTACATAGAGCACCATCATGACGATAGAAAGCGCGGCGATACCAGCGAATGACGAGGAGTGGATAAGACCGAACGCCGAGCTCCAGGAAACGTCGAGCCCGAGTTCGCGGCGCCGGCTTATTTCAAAAAGACCAACGGAGACAACGGGACCGATAAGAGTGAAGCCGGCGATCATCGGAAAGATGAGATGCAACAGATTCTGGCCGATCAGAAACAGCGTCAGAAGCAGGGCGAACAGCGGATAAACTATGCACAAGAAGAAGATGTGGCTTGGTTTAGCATTGAAGTCGTCAAAGCCCTCCTTCAGCGCTTGCCAGAGATCTTTTATGTCAATCTTGCGGATTCTGATCTCGCTTGATGTAATGTTGATATCTCGAAGAGCTTTTTCCTGGGCCATAGCGAACCGTCCTTTTTGCCAAGTTTATCCGGCCACGATATAGGCAACCAATAGACCGGACGCTTTTGGAGCTATATCGCCTGCTGCTGCTCCAAGCACAGTTGAACCCGTTCAATAGCTGCTGCCGCGGCTCCCATAGGGTCGCGTGTACCCATAATCGGCGAGTCTGTGTTCTTGTCGTCACAGTCAACACTCGCTCTTCCCCCATGGTTCAGGCGATGCAAAATGTTTGGTGCAGGACTTGATCCGGGGCGGATCCGCAGGACATTCTGCACCAGCGCGAATTGGGTCGTCACTAACCGGTCACCCACCTTCGCTGCTCGCGAGGCCACGCGTTCGAGGCTGTAATCACACACATTGATCAACTCCCTAGCAATGGCCGGCAGCTCCGGCTCGGTTCTTCAACGATGCTCAAGGGGGTAGTATTCGACGCAATGGACCGGCCGGTCATGCGGCCGGAAGTCGCACAGCGACCCAAGGT
>CAZTTL010000018.1:0-10011 GCA_964616635.1 uncultured Rhodoplanes sp.
ATCTGGATGATGTCCTGGAACGACGGGTCGGTCGGCTTGTGCGCATTAAGCAGGAAGTCGGTCGCCATCATGATGGCGGACAGCACGTTGTTGAAATCGTGCGCAATGCCGCCGGCGAGCTTTCCCACCGAGTCCATCTTCTGCGCCTGATCGACCTGCTTCTGCAGCGCCCGCTGCTCGGTCGTCTCCAGCGTGTAGACGATCACCCGCTCCTGATCGAGCTCGTCATCAACCGCAGTCACGAAGAAGCGCGCCCAGCGTTCGCCCTCACCGGCAAGCGCGGCATCGACCGGCAGAACATCACTCTGCCCGCCTGCCGCCTGGCTGATCGCAGTCTCAACCGCGCCGCGGTCGCGCTCCGCCACAATCGCGAGGATGGACCCGCCCTCGGGCTGCGATCGCCCGGCGGGAGGCACGGTCTGGAACATGCGCGCAAGCAGCGCATTGCTGCGGGCAATGCGCCCGGCCCGATCGACCGTCGCGATCGCCATCGGGGTGTTGTGGAAGAAGCGCATGAATTGCACTTCGGCGGCGCGCTGCGGATCGTGGGCTACGTCGCGCGCACGATTAAGCACCAATGTGCGCGACGTTCCGGGCACGCCGTCGGCCCCGAAGGCGACCTTGTGATAGATGCGCACCGGCAGCGTCTTGCCTTCGCGGGTGCGCATGTCGATGTCGAGCACCTCGGTCTTGACCTCGCCGGGGCGGCCGAGCACGGGGAGCAGCGCAGCACCGTCACCCTGGAACACCTCGGTGAGGGTGAGCCCGCCGGAGCCGACCTCGGCAAGATCATAGTGCAGCCACTCGGCCAGCGTCGCATTGACGTAGCTGATATGGCCGTTGCCATCGACCGAGAAGAAGCCGGCCGGCGCATGATCGAGATAGTCGATCGCGTCCTGCAACTCCTGGAAGACATTCTCCTGGCGCTCGCGTTCGCGCGTTACGTCAGCGACGGTCCACACGGCGTGGCGGGCATCGGGCCCGCTGACCCCGAGCGGGCGGACGCGCAGCTGCAGCCAGCGCGCCGGCTGGCCGGGCAGCACATCGATTCGCACCTCTTCCTGCAAGCGGCGCCCCTCGCGCGCCGCCTTGAGCAGCCGGTAGACCGCTTCCGACAGATCGGGGTCACCGATGAACACCCGCTCCACCGGCCGGACATCGCTGGCGTCGTGCGCATCGACGAGCTGGCGATAGGCGGCATTGGCATAGACGACGCGGCCGCTCTCGTCGGTCACCGCGATCCCGTCGAAGGCATCATCGACCACGCGCTTGTAGGCGGGATCGCCCTCACTCTTGCCGGCGACGCGCAGAATTCCGGCGGCGGTCGCGAACAGCGAGAACACCCCCACCATGCCGAGAACGGCCAGCAGCGCCAGCACATAGGGCTCGGCCTGGCTGCGCCCGAGGAACATGAGGACGGAAGCGGCCGTGATCAGCGCGACCGCAACAAAGAGGACAAGCCGGATGCTCCCACGCCGTTCGATCGTCAGCGCGTCCATGGCCTGCCTGGTCAGTTCCTGCGTCGTCATCGGTCCTGCCCCGAACGACCTGGCGAATCACCTGTGCCGCAAATTCATTTATTATCAAGTCAAAGCGGCGGCGTCTTTAAGATCAGCGCCGGAAAACCACGAGAAAATCACCGCCAGGCGCGCCTCAGACGCATCACATAGCTGATGACCTCGGCGACCGCCTTGTAATGTTCGGGCGGTATTTCGCCGTCGACCTCGACGGTTGCATGCAAGGTCCGCGCGAGCGGCGGGTTCTCCACGATCGGCACGCTGTTCTTGCCCGCCACTTCCCTGATCTTCAGCGCGATGGCATCGACCCCCTTGGCGACGCAGCGCGGCGCATTCATGCCGGCATCGTATTTCAGGGCGACGGCGTAATGGGTCGGGTTGGTGATGACGACGGTGGCGTTCGGCACCGCCGCCATCATCCGCTTCTTCGCCCGCGCCTGTCGCAACTGGCGAACCCGGGCTTTGATCTTGGGATCGCCTTCGGTCTCCTTGTATTCGTCCTTCAACTCGCGCAGCGACATCTTCTGCCGCTGGTACCATTGCCAATATTGGAACAGATAGTCGGCCGCTGCGATGAAAGCGAGGATCGCCACCACGGCGCCGAGCAGTTGAAGCGCAAGCGCGCGCGACACCGGCAGGATGCTGTCGGCGTCGGTCGCCACCAGCGCTTCCAGCCGATGCCGCTGCGGCAATATCAGCGCCGTCCCCACGCCGCCGACCACGGCGAGCTTGACGATGCCCTTGATGAAGTTGGCGAGCGCCTGCTTGGAAAACAGCCGCTTCATGCCGGCGCCGGGGGAGATTTTCGACAGCTTCGGCATCAGGCTTTCGGTCGACCACACCAGCCGATGCTGAATCAGATTGCCGCCGATGGCCGCGAGCACCAGCAGCAGGAACGGCAGGGCGACGGCCGACAGCACGTCCAGGGTCACCCGCTTCAGCAGGATCGTCAGCGCATAGCCATCGGCCGGAAAGGCGTGCGCCTGAGCGATGATGCCGCGCATGGTGGTGGTCAGCGCCCCCCCGGCCGAGCCGGAAAAGGCGAGCAGCGCAAGCGTCGCCGCGCCGATGATGAACCAGGTATTGACCTCCTGGCTCTTGACCACATCGCCGTGGCGGATCGCTTCGTCGAGCCGTCGCTGACTGGGGTCTTCTGTTTTTTCGCTCTGGTCCTGTTCTTCCGCCATCGGCTTTCCCTCTCAGGTCACGCATTGGGCGCGATCGCCCGCAGCGTGCCATCGAAATAGCCGAGGAAGGTCCCCATCATCGCCGCGATCACGGCGAACAGGATGAGCAGGCCGGCAAAGATCGACAGCGGTGTCGCCACGAAGAACACCTGCATCTGCGGCATCAGCCGTGACAGCACGCCGAGCCCGATATTGAACAGGAGCCCGAAGACGATGAAAGGCGCGGCAAGCTGAACGCCGATGCGGAACGAGCCGGCGACGAGCTTGACGGTCAGCGCCGCCATGTCGCCGGTCAGCGGGAGTTCGCCCGGGTGGAACAGCGTATAGCTGTCGTCGAGCGCCGCGATCGCCAGGTGATGCAGATCGGTGGCGAATATGAGCGCGACGGCAAGCAGCGTGAGAAAATTCCCGAACAGCACGCCCTGCTGGCCCTGCGTCGGATCGACCGCGGTGGCGAAGCCAAGCCCCAGTTCCTGGGCGACGATCGAGCCGGTCACCTCCAGCGCCGAAAGCGCAAGCCGCGCGGTCATCCCCAGCATGGTGCCGATGAGAATCTCGGTGCCCAGCATCGACAGCACGGGTCCGAACGAGCGCAGATCGATCGGATAGTCGGCACGGCGCAGCGGCAGGATCACCAGCGTGAGCACCAGCGCCACGGTCAGCCGCATGCGCATCGGCACGCTGCGCTCGGCGAGCCCCGGCAGCAGCATCACCATCATGCCGATGCGGGCGAAGATGAGCAGGAAGGCGGTCGCCAGCGCCGGCAGGAAGGAAATGTCCACGCGCATGGCGACGGCCTATCGCGTTCAGCCGGCTGCGATCTTCGCGGCCAGCCGCGCCATATAGCTTTGCAGCACATCAGCCATGAACGGGAGCGCGACGATCATGGCGGCGAAGATCGCGATGATCTTCGGCACGAACACCAGCGTCATTTCCTGAATCTGGGTGAGCGCCTGAAACAGCGAGATCACGACGCCGACGATCAGCCCGACCAGCATCAGCGGGCTCGCCACCAGCACCAGAGTGAGCACGGCATCGCGCGCAATATCGAGGACTTCGTTGCCGGTCATGGCGCTGCATCCTTTCCGCCGATGGGAACCGGGTGAGAGGCTGCCGCGCTATCGAGCGGCAGCACGCCTCTCACCCTTCGCCCGCCACGTCTCCCCCGTGAAAACGCCTCAGATCGGCATCCGCATGATTTCTTCGTAGGACTGGATCACCTTGTCCCGCACCGACACGAGCGCCGCGATCGCGGTCTCGGTTTCGGCCACCGCGGTGACCACGTCGACGATGTTTGCTTTGCCGGTGGCCAATGCCTTGCTCTGCGCATCGGACTTGTGACCGGCTTCGGTGATGTTGTTGACGACGTCGCGCAGCACGGTGCCGAAGCCCGGGCCGCTGCCCGCATTGTCGTCACCGATCGTCTTGTTGACGCCGCCCGCGCCCTGCTGGCCGAGGCGGGCGATATTCGCATAAGCATTGGCAGCGGTGATCCCGGGAATGGCCATGGCGAAAGTCCTCTCGATCAGGCGCGCAGGATGTCGAGCGTGCGCTGGATCATGCGGCGCGTCGCGCCGATGACGTTGACATTGGCTTCATAGGACCGCTGCGCCTCGCGCATGTCGGTCATTTCGATGAGCGGATTGATGTTCGGATATTTCACATTGCCGCTGGCATCGGCCGACGGATGGCCGGGCTCGTGCTTGATGCGGAAGTCGCTCGGATCGGTGCGCACCGGACCGAGTTCGACGACGCGAGCGCCGAGCGCCCGGTCCATCTCCGAGCGGAAGGTCGGGATGCGCCGGCGATAGGGGTCAGCACCCTGGCGTTGCGCGGTCGAGTCGGCATTGGCGATGTTCTCCGACAGCACGCGCATGCGGCCGGCCTGGGCACGAAGTCCGGAAGCGGCGATGGCCAGCGACTTGACGAAATCCATGACAACCCTCAACCACTCTTGCCCAGCGCGAGCTTGATCAGCGCGAGGCTGCGCGCGTACAGCGCACTGGCCGCCTGATAATCCATCTGGTTGGCGGCGACTTTCATCATCTCGTCCTCGAGATGCACGGCATTGCCGGTGGGACGGACGGCGAAATGCTGCTTTTCCACCCGGAAGGATTCGTTGTTGCCTCCGGCATCGGAGAAATGAGCGGGGTTGGTCTGCGCAAGCCTGACGCCCCCCGCCTGCGCGAGTTCCCTGCCGAAACTCGGCGGTGCGAGATCCTGGGCGCGGAAACCCGGCGTGTCCGAATTGGCGACATTCTCCGCGAGCAGGCGCTGACGCTCCTGATGCCAGTGCAGGCGCGTGCGCAGCATGGAGAAGATCGGGATTTCGGAAATCGCCATAACTTACGCTGATCCATCCTAGGCCGGAGAACGGGCCGTGAGTGCCTGCTCCGTGTCGAAAAATCTGCGGCGTCGGCGACCTCGGCGCGGAACTGCTCCACGACCGAATCCGCCACAGGGAAAATATTGCCCAGCTTAAGGTTAATGCCGGGTAAATTCGTCCTTTGCCATTGGTGCGCCATGATTTGCCATTGCCGCGCCATGAATCCAGGCCTTAATTGTCAAGGGGAAATTCGAATTCATCGGCGTCGGGGCGTTTTTGGCGTTAACGATTCCTTAGCGGCTCGTGCGGCAATTCTTGCCGAGAGCGTTAACCTTTCGGCGAATCGGCGCGTCGACATGGCCGGATCGGGAGAAAGGACCCAATCAAAATGCTTGGTGACATGCCGCTTCCCGCAAAGTTCTTCATCGCGTTTGTCTTGGTGCTGGCCCTGATCGGCGGCGTTGCCTGGCTGGTGCGGCGCTTCGGCAGCGGTGCGCTCGGCGCATCAGCCGGACGCGGCCGGCAGGCGCGGCTTGGGGTTATCGAGGCAACGGCGGTCGACAGCCGGCGCCGCCTCGTGCTCGTGCGCCGCGACAATGTCGAGCATCTGATCATGCTGGGAGGCCCGACCGATCTCGTCGTCGAGGCCAATATCGTCCGTGCGCATGCTGCCGCCGGCCGCGAAGCACCGCCGCCGCGGGCGCCGGAGCCCACCGGATGGCCGGCCCAGGTCGATGAAGGATGGCCTGCCGCACCAGAACCGGCGTTCCGCCCGATTCGTGGCGCAGAACGGACTGCGCCGCCCGCCGTCTCTGATGACCTCCCATTGCAGCCCTATCCCGAGCCGGCACCACGTGAGCCGGCACCGCGTGAGCCGGCACTGCGCGAGCCGGCACTGCGCGCGCCGGGCGGAGACCGCTTGGCCGGCCTCACCACTGAACTCGCCCGGGCCGGCGGCGGCCGGGTCGAGCCGCAGGTCGCGCGGCCGGAGCCGCCGGCGCGACGCCCGATCGAAGCACGGCGTGCCCCTCCCCCGCGTCCCGCCCAGGACCCGCATGCCGGCGACGAGCATCTTGCCTCGATGGCGCAGCAGCTCGAGGCGGCCTTGCGCCGCCCTGGTCCGGCCGCCCCGGCGCGCGACAGCGTCGGCGAGCCGCGAGCCGCCGGGTTGACGGCGCGCCGTCCCGCCGAACCGCACGAGCAGCAGCGCAACTCGCTGATCGAACGCGCCAAGCAGGCTCGTTCCTCCGCCTCGCTGGCAACGCCACGGGCCCGCGATGTCCGGGAGGCGCGCCCGGCTGAACCGCAGCCCGCGCCTGTCCAGAAGGAGAATGTTGAGGCCGACCTGGCAATGGTGGACGAGCCGTTGCCGCCGCCGGTCAACGCCGCGCCTCCCTCGGAGCCGATTGCCGAGACGAGCGCGCCCGAAGGGCCGCAGGGACCGGTTGAGCACGCCGAACAACCCGCCGAGACCAAGCCGCCGAGCCTCGAAGAGGAGATGGCGAACCTGCTCGGACGCTCGCCTGGGAGAACGTGACCGGCGGGAAACACGGCCGCCGGGTTCGTCTTGTGACGGTGGCGGCCGGGTTCGTGGTTCTGGCAGGAACCTTGCTGGTTTGGGCGGCGCCCGCCGCCGCTCAGGATATCAGCGTCAATTTTGGTCAGGGCGGTGCAGGCCTCACTGAGCGGGTGATCCAGCTCATCGCCCTGATCACTGTTCTCTCGCTCGCGCCCTCGATCCTGATCATGGTGACCTCGTTCACCCGGATCGTCGTGGTGCTGTCGTTGTTGCGGACGGCCCTCGGCACCGCGACCGCGCCGCCCAATACGGTAATCATTTCGCTCGCGCTGTTTCTCACCATGTTCGTCATGGGCCCGGCTTTCCAGCGCGCCTATGACGTTGGTTTGCGTCCGCTTGCCAATAACGAGATTACTGCCGAGCAGGCATTCGAGCGGTCGAGCGAGCCGTTCCGCGGCTTCATGCTGAAGAACGTGCGGCAGAAGGACCTGTCGCTGTTCCTCGACATCGCGAAGCAGCCGCGCCCGAAGACGCCCGAGGACCTCTCGCTGCGCATTCTCGTGCCGGCCTTCATGATTTCCGAGCTCAGGCGCGCCTTCGAGATCGGGTTTCTGCTGTTTCTGCCGTTCCTCATCATCGACCTCGTGGTCGCCTCGGTCCTGATGTCGATGGGCATGATGATGCTGCCGCCGGTCGTGGTGTCGCTGCCCTTCAAGCTGATCTTTTTCGTGCTGGTCGACGGCTGGAGCCTGGTCGCCGGCAGCCTGGTGCAGAGCTACGGCACGTCGTGAGGCGCGCTCCTTGACTGCCGACGTCGCCACAACCCTTCAGCGGACCACCTTTGCCGGTCGCCGCGGCGCAATCGACGCCATCGGTTCCGGCTCAGCGAGCGACGCATGCCGGGCATGCGTCAAGTATGCGGAGAACGCGCCGGTTTCCGGATAGCGGGCGCGCAGTTCGCGCAGGAAGTCTTCGAGCGTATTGCCGGTCGCGATTGCGTGGGCGAGCGTGCGGAATTCCGCCGAGCGCGCGTGCAGCGGGTTCGTCGCAACCTCGAAGGCGCGGCGCTCGGGAGTGGAGGTCATTTTCGCCGCATAGCGCTCGCGGAAACGCCCGAGACCAAGCTTATCCTGTGCCAGGGCGTAGCCGACGGCGGCACGCAGCAGATCGGAGCGATCGGCATCGGTGAGCGGCTGCCAGTCGCGCCAGCGATCCCCCAACAGCAGCTCGATCTGCTCGGCGGATTCGCGCCAGCGCTTGGCAGCCCACAGAATGTCGGCACGCAACCGCATCGCTTCGCGCGTCTCGATATTGGCGATCACTTCGAGAGCGAGGTCGGTGCGACCGGTATCGGAGAGCGCTCGCGCCTCGAGCAGCAGCCTTTGCCGACGCAGTTCGGTCGCGAGATTGCTGCTCTGCGTTTCCTGCAGCGTCTTCAGCGCGCGGTCCGGCTTGTGGTTCATCAGATAGATGACCGCAAGCCGGATCGCGACCTGCGCGCGCGCCGCCCCCTGCAGACGATGATCGACCTGATGCTGCAGCAATTCCGCCGCCTGGTCGAGCAGGTCGACGGACACGAGCCGATCGGAGAGCCGCCGGATCATTTCGTCGCCGCGCCGGCCGATCGGCGTCAGCTCGCGGAAATCGTAGAACAGGCCGAGCGCATCGATCACCGGCATGGCATCGCCGCTGCTTGTAAGAAAAAGCGAGTCGAAGGTTTTCGACGCCTCTTCCTGGATGCGGCGGGTCATGTCGGAATTGGGATGCGCCGTGATCGCCGTCCGCATGACGTGAAAGGCGTCACGATAGCGCCCTTCCTCGGTATAAAGGCGGGCCAGAATCTGCAGCGCCTCGATCTCAGTGTCATCGCCGCGCCAGATGGTGGTCAGTTCCTCAAGATCGGCAATGACTTCGGCGCGCTTGAGGTCACCGAGGTGATAACGCAAGGCGGTTTCCCGCAGGCGCCCCTGCGCCGCGGCGGGGCGCACAGGCGAGGCCGCGGCCAGGCGATAGTCGACGAGCGCATCGCCGCTGCGGCCGAGCCCTTCGGCGATGCGGCCGGCAAGCACCGCAATCTCCGGCTCCATCTCCTTGGTCGTGCCGAGCGTCTCGAATCCATGCATCTGGTTGGCCGCCGCGGCAAAATCATGCACTTCGATCGAGGCACGCACCGCCTCCTTCAGCAGCAGGCGCTGCAACTCGATCGGAAGCGCGGAGATCACCGACTCGACATTGCGGAAGTTCTCGTGCGCTTCGCTCCAATGCCCTTGCCGCGCAAAGGCGAGCGCGCGCCAGATCTGGGAATCGTGCTGGCTGCCGACGATCGGATGCGCAAGGTCCTTCAGCGCGTCCTCGGAGTGCCCGATCATGATATCGGCAAAGGCCCGCATCACGAGGCCGGCCGGATCTTCCGTCGGCTTGTCCTCGCTAAGCGCCACATCGAGTACGCCTTTGGCTTCGGGATACATGCCGCGCGCGAGATAGAACCGCGCGAGTTCGAGCCGCGGCGCCGTGTGCTTGGTATCGGGCGCCTCTGCCGCGGCATTGATCAGCTTGGCATGGCGCTCGTTGAAGACGGCTTCGCGGTCGAAACCCCATAATTGCGAATCGAACAGCGCGGGACGGAACAAGCCCGAACGGTGGACGATGGCCTCTCCAGTCGACAATGTGAGACCATTCGGGCGCGCCAGCATGATCTTCTCCGGCACCAGCTCTGCCGTGAGATCGTCAGCATTCGCGCGGATGGCAACGCCCTGGCTCGACGGCAGCGCGCGGAAGTCGATCAGGTTTTGGCCACGCAGAAAGCCGCACGGCGGCCCGAGCGCGGTGACGACGAGGAGCGTATCGCCCACTTCGGGATCGGTCAGGTGATGAACTGTGCGGGCGCCGTCGAACGGGATTGCCGCCGTGACGCGATTGACCACGCTGGTGTCGCGCGTGATCACCAGCGGATGCGGCGGCTCCTTGGCGCTGTCGCCGATGGTGAGAACCACGGCCGGTCCATCAAAGCGTGTCGTCGTCAGCCGCGGCCTCGTGAGCTTGAGTGCGACGGCCTGTCCCTTCGGCAGCGACACCAGCCGGGCACTGGCGATGGTACGGCTTGCATCATTGTTGAGCGGCGCAATATCGGGCGCCGTGGGGGTATCGAAGACGGCCCACACCGTATCCGCGCGGTTAAACACCGCCGCCGGCGTCGCCGCGCCAAAGCTGAAGGTGATAGCGAGGTCGTCGCTCTGGCGGGCGAGCGTGACCTTGGCCTTTGGCGGCCTGCCCGCAGCCGGCTGCCCTGGCTGGGGTGCAAGCCTGCTCTGCTCAGGGCGGCTTGGCTTGGTTGGCCCAGGCTTGGTTGGCCTGACCCCCGGCGACACATAGCCGGGCGGCAATTCGAGATCGGCGGTCACCAGTCCAGGCGAGGCCGCGGGCCGCGCTGATTTTACCGGCTCTGGCGACGGCTGCGGCGCC
>CAZTTL010000018.1:10111-23517 GCA_964616635.1 uncultured Rhodoplanes sp.
CGGCTGCGGCGCCGGCGCTGTCGCGGCCTGAGGCACTGCAACCGGCGGGGTTTGTGCCGCGGGCTCGACCGCGGGTGGCGGAGGTGCGGCTGGAGGCTGCGCCGCCGCCATCGCGGGCGGCGATACACGCGACAGCACGCCCGGCAATTCCGGGATCGGCAATATCGGCAACGGTGCCGCGATCGGCGCCAGCGGCGCGTCCGACTGCGGCATCGGCGGCCAAACCGCCGGTTGAGGCGCTGGCGCAGACGCATGCGCTAGCGCAGGTGGGGGCGCCGGCGCAGGTGCGGGCGCCGGCGCAGACACGTGCACGGGCGCGGGCGCGGGCGGCGGCGTTGCGGCAGGCGAACCCGGTGGCGGCTCGGCCGGTTTGGCGGCGCGCGCGGCGACGAGATGCACTCCGGCCGGCATTTCCGGCTGGCGTTCTGTCATGTCGACCGCAGGCACGGTCTGCGGCCCTTCAATCCCGCTGTCGGCGCTGCGCCGAGCCATCGGGGTGCGAGCCATCGCTTCATGCGCGCGCGCGCCGCGACCCTTTCGTCCTGAAACCCGCTCCGAGGTGCGCCGCTTGGGCCGGTCGACGATACCGACATCGACGACGAAGCTTGTGTCCTCGCGGAAGGTGCGCACGTCGACATTGCCGATGAACACGAAACGCACCGCCGTCGACTGCTCGCGGTTTTCTGCGTCGATCGACTCGACCATCGGCGGCATTGCCACCTTGACGTCGGCGAGGTCAAACTTCAGCGGTGCACCGAAGACGAGCGTCAGCGCATCCTTTTCGCGCGAGGCCGCGACCGGCACCAGTTCAGTAAGGTCGAAGACATAGCGCGAGAAGGTCGGCTGACGCCCGACCCGAACGCGGATGAGCGGCAGCTGCCGCAGGCGCGCGAGCGCCTGCTGCTTGTGCAGCTGCTTTTCCGCTTCGCGGGCGCGCCGCGCCAGTTCTTCGACCACTTCGTTCGGCAGCCCGGGCGGCGGACCGCTCCAATCTTCCGGCATGAGGTCGATGAACAGCCGGTCGCCGGCCTGCCTGGCGTTCATCTTGACCTTTTGCGCGAGCGCGATCCGCAATCCCCTGCCGTCAGGATCGCGGCGCGCGGCGCTGACGAGGCCGGGTAACATTTCGTTAAGGCGATCGATCGCGAGCGCGACCGGCGCCCTGAAGCCCACGATGATGATGTTGTTGGCGAGCCGCGCGGCCGATTCGACATCGTCGCTGAAATGCAGGACGAGCCGCGCATAACCCTCGCTAATTTTGGCGCTGACCTCCGCTCGCACTGGCTTCGCAGCGCGAGCTCGATCAATCGCGGCACCGGAAAATGCCACAAGCGCGGCGATGATCGCCACGGCGGCAATCCTTGCCGGAACGGCTACACCGGTCCAAAGACCGGCATAGCGGCGCCACGCACGCAGCAACGCAACACACACTGGCATTTCCGGTCTCGCGAACGCAGATACACACGCGATAAGAAGCTCGGCCAGCCTATGAGGTTCCGTTTAATGCTGGCTTAAGGTCGTTTCAAAATACGGCTTGCGCGTCACGGAACGGCGTCGCTCTGAGGCGATTGTGCCCTAACGCGCCGGTACGGCGCGACCGGAAGACGTTGAACCGCGCCGGTCCTTTCGCCCCCGCAACGCTATGATCAGCGTGCCGGCATCTCGCTTGGCATGAACTTCTTCATATCGTTGAAGTTCACTTTCATGCCGTTGGCCATGATGATATCACCTGGCCGCTGACCGGGTTCGCAGGGGCCGGTCCACCGCGCCTCGATCGTCGTAGCGTTGTTTCCACCCATCCCCGGCATTGCCGGCCCACCTTCCTGTTTCGTCGTTGTCTTCGTTGTATAAGCGCTATTGAAGTCTCCGGTGGTGACACTGTGGGTTCGCATGGTGATCGGCCCCATGCGGCAGACGGCATCCGTGACGATGCTGTCACCTTCCCGCCTGGCCTCCTGTTCGCACATCTTGGCGCTGATGCTGGCCCCGAACGACTGCATCTGCGCGTCGGTCGCCGCGTCGACGCATTGCTTCATCACCTGCGACGCAGCGCTCTGACCCTCGGTGCTCGTCTTCAGTTCCCAAAGGCCAGGCTTGCGGGTCGGGAGGTCGAGCGCCGCCGCGGGGCAGACGCCAACCGCAATCACCGCAAGAATCAACACTCGATTTCGCATCTTGATCTCCATGACTGGCATGCAGGCCGCGCGCCTGGTGCACCGAATCGACCACGCTCGCACGGAAGGATGAGACGTTATCGTCGGATTGCGCGCTAAAAATGCGACGGCGGGCCGCGCGGGCTTGGCGCAGCCCCCCCCCCAGGGCAACCTCGAGGATAATCCTCTGTTCAGTTCCGCGTTTCACGCCTTTGATACGTTTAGGATATTATTAACATCCAGAGCCTGTGATGACGCCCGCGTCATAGCTGAGGACTACGAAATATCCTATAGAAGCGTCCGAAGTTGTCATCCCCGCGCTGGGCCGGCGGACGCCGACAAGATCACCGATGCCGGGCACGCAACGATTTGCCGCGAATGGGTGGACCCAAACCATGTACTTCTCCATACAGGACTGCTTAGCGGCCGGTTGGGCGACGTTCAAACGGCGTCCGGGATTCTTCGTGCTCATTACGTTGTTGGCGCTCGTCATCGATGGCATTGCCTCAGGGATACTGGATGCCGCGGCCGGCGACAGTGCGCTGCTAAAGCTCCTGGCCGTCCTGGTGCATCTGGTGGTGCAGTCGGTCGTGGGCCTGGGAATGAGCCGGGTCACCCTGCATGCGGTCGACGATGTCGATGCCACCTCGCTGCATGACGCCTGGGAGCCGCAATATATCCTGCCGTTCCTGGGCGCCTCCATCCTCTTCAGTGTGATGGTGGGCCTGGGCTTTGTCTTCCTTATCATTCCCGGCGTGATCCTCGCCGTCGTCTTTGGCTTCTGGCCCTATCCAATCGCCGAGGGCGCGGGGCCGATCAATGCGCTGTCGTACAGCCGCCTGATCACCAAAGGCCATCGCTGGCAAATCTTCTTCTTCTTCCTGGTGCTGTTCCTGGTGAACGTTCTCGGCTTCATCGTACTGGTGGTCGGACTTTTGGTGTCGATCCCGGTCAGCGCGCTCGCCATGGCCCACGCCTATCGCGTGCTCGCCGGCATGGCCGACGAGCGATCGCGCCTGGCCGAGCACGCGTGATCCGGATGGTGATCCGGCCGGTGCCGAAACGCACCGGCGATCACAGGGTACCGAGTGGGCCTGCTGCATCGAGCCGCAGCAATCGGATTACCGGCCGAGTGTCATGATCGCGGCTTGCCTAGGATCTTCGGCAGCTCTTTCGGTGATTCCGGCGGGCGTAGCGTCGCGTTGGCGCGGGTCGCCAGCGCGACGGTCAGCTGCTCCGCATTTTGCGGGTCCATTTGCGCGAGAATGTCGGACATCCGCCGCGGATTGATCTGCGCGGCGACGTCGAGCAGAACCACAAGATCGAGCCGGTCGAAGATTTTCGCGGCATCCTTGGCCCGCATGTTTTCGTACATGGTCACCAGGCTCTTGAACTTCAGCGTCTCCGCCTCGTCCTTGTGCTCGGACGCAGCCTTGACGCGGGTTTCCAACGCCTTGAGCTCGCCCATGCGGATTTCGAGCTGCTGTTCGGCCGCCTTGAGCAGGTTTTCGCGAATCTCGAGTTCGCGCGCCCGCGTATCGAGCTCTTCGCGCCGCTCCTGCAGCCGCTCCAGCACCGCCCGCTCTCCCGGCGGGACCGATGGACCCTGATTGAGCGGAATTAGCCTGCCGCCGATACCGGCGGGCACTTGTTCAGCTTTCTCGCCGGGCTTGACCGCGTTCTTGGCGTCGCCTTTCTCGCCCGCTTTCTCCTTGTTCTTCTTGCTGCCGCTGTCTTCCGGGGTCTTCTCTACCGGCTTTTCCGCAGCAATCGAGCCTGTAAGGTCGGGGAAGTTGAACATCTCGGTTGCCCACGACCCCTTCGGGCGCCGCGCTGTTGTCGCCGGCGCCGGGCCGGTGCCAATGCCACGCGCAGGCCCATGGACCGTCTTGTCGACCGACGAGCTGTGGAAATCGATGTCCGCAAGCGGCACCTGGTCATCCGAAATGAGGCCGAGAATTTTGAGCGAGAGCAGGCAGACCGTCGCAAACAGCACGATCGGAATCAGCCGCATCTCGCGGATCAGTCTCATGCCGCTACACCGTTCGCTCGTGCGCGTGACCGTTCGGCAAAGGCGCGTGCCGCTGCGAGCATCGCGCGGGAATCCGTGACCACGGGTCGCCGTGGCGGCGCAGCAACCGGCGTCGGTGCAGGTACCGGTGCCGTAATCTGCTCAGGCCGGCCGGCGCTGACGATGCGGGCCAAGCGATCGACGATCTCGGTGCCCGCCTCGATCTGCTGGGCAATATCAGCCGAGAAGTGCTCGGCCATGCGCAGCCGCTCGCCGATCGTCTGGTCACATTCGCGCACCGTCACCTTGAGGCCCGCGATCGCACGTTCGGCAATCTCGGTCACCGTGATTAGCTCAGCGATGGTTGCCTTGAGCGCCTGCTCGTCGGCCTTGAGCCGCCGCAGCTTCGAATTGAGCATGAAACAGTAGCCGATGGTCAGCAGCAGCAGCACCGACACCATGCCTTCGATCACGAGCCCGAATGAGTTTGTCACGGTGCCTCCAGACGCTTCGAGGATTCGCCCGCGGTTTCGAACATGGCGAAGGTGGTCTTCGGTCGCCGCAGCGGCTTCGCGACGCGCACTGCCACCCGGTCGCCGACGCGGCCCATGCGCGCCTCGGTCAAGGTGACATTGCCGCAGCGGATGGCGACCAGCGCCTCCGGCTTGACATCGAGCTCGAGCGTGTCGCCGACCTCGAGCTCCATCAGCCGCCGCAGCGGCAGGTCGGCCTCGTAAAGCACGGCATCGACCGCAATGGCCGCCTGGCTGATCTCGGTCGCGAGGTGGCCTTCCCAGATCGGATCACGGCCGAGCTTGTCGCCCATGAACATCTGCAGCAAAACTTCGCGGATCGGCTCGATCGTCGCGTAAGGCAGCAGCAGTTCGACGGCGCCGCCGCGGTCCTCCATGTCGATGCGCAGCCGCACCAGGATGGCCGCATTGGCGGGACGGGAGATCGCGGCAAAGCGCGGATTGGACTCGAACCGGTCAATATTGAATTTCACCGGCGACAGCGGCTTGAAGGCAAGCTCGGCGTCGGCGAGCACCACCTCGATCATGCGCTTGACGAGGTTGGTCTCGATCGTCGTGTAGGGGCGCCCCTCGACGCGGATCGTCGACTGGCCGCGGCGGCCGCCGAGCAGCACGTCGACCATCGAATAGATGAGGTTCGAATTGACGGTGAACAGCCCGTAATTCTCCCACTCCTCGGCCCTGAACACGGCGAGAATCGCCGGTAGCGGAATCGAATTGAGGTAGTCGCCGAAGCGCACCGAGGTGATCTGGTCGAGCGAGACCTCGACATTGTCCGAGGTGAAATTGCGCAAGGAGGTCGTCATCAGCCGGACCAGCCGGTCGAAGACGATTTCGAGCATCGGCAGGCGCTCGTAGGAGACCATCGCCGAATCGATGATCGCCCGAATGCCCGATTTGTCGTTGAGCGAAACGTCGGCAAGGCTGAAGCCGAGCAGCGTGTCGATTTCTTCCTGGTTGAGGGTACGCTCGCCAGCGCCGCTCTTGGCCGAACCCAGCTCGTTGCTGTCATCGATCATGGCCGCCCATTGGGCAGCCATCGCTTCGTCAACCTCACCCTCGGCGGGCGAAGCCGACGCCCCGGGGGTGACCGGGGCATTGGTTTCGGCTTCGAGCGCCAGGCCCCATTCGGCGGCAAGGGCGTCTTGATCGACCTGCTCGGGCGGCATCTGATTAACCCGTCACTGAACAACGATTTCCTTGAACAAGACGGCGTTGACCTTGTTCGGCGCGATCGCGAGATTGACGCGCCGGGTCAGCTCCTCCTTGAGCCGGTAGAGGCCGGCCGAGCCGTCGAGATCAGTCGCGCGCAGTTCGCGCAGATAGGTCTGGAAGGCGTCCTGCAGCCGCGGCATCATCGGCGTGATCAGCTCCTTGAGCTTGGCGTCCGGCAGCTCCAGCACGACCTTCACCTTCAGATACTGGGTGCGCTCGTTATTGGTGGACGACAGGTTGACCAGCAGGTCGGGGACGTCGAAGAACACCGCGGGCTTGGCGACCGCCGCCGCATGTTCGTCCTTGTGGCCGGCGAGAAGCTTGTAGGCGCCGAATCCGCCGCCGCCGACCACGAGCAGGCCGGCTCCCGCAATCGCGATCAGCTTGATCGGCAGCTTGCGCTTGCTTCCGCCCGCTTCGGCGGCTTCGCCGCTCTGCTCGGTCTCCTTGTCTTTCTTCGCCATGGAACGCCCCTGCTCAACATGAGCAAAACAATCGGCACGCGGGCCTCGATAAAACGACGACGCGAATAAAGCCCCGCCCTCACCTCCACAGTAGGGGCGGATTGGTTAATGGAAACTTTCCTGCGCCCCGCAACCGGCACAAATTGCCTGGTTGATGTCGGCAAATTGGCTCTTGTTGCCGCGCCGCCCACCGCCCGCGATTTCGCTATCCATCAGGAAAAACGAACATTTCCGCTCTGGCATGCTGCCTGCAAAGCGGTGGCCAGGCGGCGGCTTGGGAGAGCCGTCGCTGAATTGGCCCGGCGATCGTGTGGGAGCGCGGTCCTCAAGGCCAGGACGAGGGGAGTAGCCGATGGCAAACGCAGCTCTTGTCGGGCTGTCGTCGCAGATGGCGTTGCAGCGCGAGCTCGACACGGTCGCCAACAATATCGCGAACCTGAATACGACCGGCTACAAGAAGGACAGCACGGTCTTCAACGAGTTCCTGTCGCCGACGGCGCGCGAGGAGCGGTTCGGCTCCGCTGACCAGGCCGTGCGTTTCGTGCAGGACCGGGCGACCTGGCACGATTTCTCGCAAGGCCCCCTGCAGAAGACCGGCGGGCCGCTCGATGTCGCGATCGACGGCGATGCCTTTCTCGTGGTGCAGACACCGCGAGGCGAGCGCTACACCCGCAACGGCGCCCTGCAGGTCAATGCCCAGGGCCAGCTTGTCACCCTCGACGGCGCAGTCGTGCAGGGCGACAGCGGCCCGATCGTGTTGCAGCCGCTCGACCGCAACATCTCGATCTCGGCTGACGGCCGCGTGACGGTCACCGAGGGCGGCGAAACCAAGACCGAATCACAGCGCGGCAAGATTCGTCTGGTGAGCTTCGCCAAACGGCAGCGCCTGCAAAAGGACGAGTCGAATACCTTCATGGCGCCTGCGGGCGTCACCCCGCTGCCGGCGACCAATGCCAAGCTCGTGCAGGGTGCGATCGAGAAGTCGAACGTCAACGGCGTGCTCGAAATGACCCGCATGATCGAGATCACCCGGACCTATACCTACATCGCCAATCTGCTGCAGCAGCACGGCGACCTGCGCCGGACCGCGATCGAGCGGCTGGCTGAGGTGCCGGCCTGAGCCGGTCAACCCGAATGAGGAGATGACGAGCCATGCGCGCCCTGCACACTGCCGCGACCGGCATGATGGCCCAGGAGCTCAACGTCCAGGTCATCTCCAACAATATCGCCAATATGCGCACCACCGGCTACAAGCGGCAGCGCGCCGAATTCCAGGACCTGCTTTATGAGCATGTGCGCCGGATCGGCACGCAGACCTCCGACCAGGGCAACATCCTTCCCGTCGGCATCGATCTCGGCTCGGGCGTGAAGAGCGTCGGCACCCCGCGCATCATGACGCAGGGGACCCTGCTGCCGACCGGTCGCGATCTCGATCTCGCAATTCGCGGCGAAGGGTTCTTCAAGATCCAGCGTCCCGACGGCACCTATGCCTACACGCGCGACGGCTCTTTCGAGATGGACTCGGAGGGCCGTATCGTGACGGCGCAGGGCAATGTGGTGCAGCCCGGCATCAGCATTCCGCAGAATGCGAGCGCGATCTCGATCAACACCGAGGGCCAGGTGTCGGTCACCATCCCTGGCAATACGACGCCGCAAGTCCTCGGCCAGCTCACGCTGACCCGTTTCATCAACAAGGCCGGCCTGCAGCCGATCGGCGACAACCTGCTCGTGGAAACGCCCGCCTCCGGCGCGCCGCAGGATGGCCAGGCCAATGCCGACGGCATGGGTGACTTGCAGCAGAGCAATCTCGAGCAGGCCAATGTCGAAGCGGTGACCGAGATTTCCGATCTGATCGCGGCACAGCGCGCCTATGAGATGAATGCCAAGGTCATCACCGCGACCGACCAGATGCTGCAGGCCAGCGCCAATCTGATGCGATGAGGACCGGCATCATGACCCGCCATACCCACCGTTTCGTCCGCTTTGCCCGTGTTCTTGCGCTGGTGGCGCTGTGTGCGCCCTTCGCACCGGCCCCCGCCGGCGCCAGCACGATCGACTCCCACGCCTTCCCGGTGCTCAAGCACTCGGCGATGGTCACCGGCGAGATCGTCCGCATCGGCGACCTCATCGAGAATGCCGGCTCGCTTGCCGCGGTGCCGATCTTTCGTGCCCCCGACGTCGGCACGACCGGCAGCGTGTCGACCCAGGACATCCTCGACGCGGTCCGGCCGTACCATCTGTTTCGCCTCGACGTAGCCGACATCACCGCCGTCGAGGTCACGCGCGCCGGGCGCTCGATCACGCCCTCCGAGATCAAGGCGCGCATCCTGCGCGCCTTCGCCGGCCAGCACGGCCTCGGCGAGGCCCAGCAGCTGACGCTCGAGATCAATCGCGATATTCGCTCCTTCACGGTCGAACCGAATATCATCGGCGAACTACAGGTCGTTCAGTCGAGTTTCGAACCGCGCACCGGGCGTTTCGACATCACGCTCGAACTGCCGGGCAGCGCAATCGCCCGCCGCGTACCGCTGCATTTCACCGGATCGATCATGGAACGTGTCGAGGTCGTGGTGCTGGCGCGCTCGCTTCAGCGCGGCGACATCATCAGGCCGTCCGACCTCATGATCGAGCACCGACGGAAGAATGAAACGCCGATTGACGCTGTCGCCGCCGCCGACAATGCCACTGGCCTCGCGGTGCGGATGAATCGCCACGCCGGCCAGCTGCTGCGGCGAAGCGACCTGATGAAGCCGGAACTCGTCAAGCGCAATGAAACCGTCAGCTTGATCTACGAGGCGCCCGGCATCCTGCTCACGACCCGCGGCAAGGCGACCGAATCGGGCGCGGAAGGCGACCTCGTCACCGCCATCAACCTGCAGTCCAAACGAACGGTGCAGGGCATCGTCACCGGCCCCGGGCAGATCAAGCTGATCGCAACCGCGTCGCGTCTCATCACGGCGTCAATTTCCAACGATCGGCCCTCCCCGGCGCAGAACACGTCCGGGCGCGGCAAGTGAGGAGTCATGTTGCGCAAGAGTCAAAGTGTCCGCAGCCCGCTGGCAGTACTTGCGGCGCTCGCGATAGCCTCGTTGGCTGGAGGATGCGCGGCCGTCGACCGGTTCGCGTCGATCGGACAGCCGCCCGTCCTCAACGCGATCAGCAACCCGACGGCGCAGCCAGGATATAAGCCGGTGCAGATGCCGATGCCGGCGCCGCAGCCGGCGGTCTTTAACCCGAACTCGCTGTGGCGCAACGGCTCGCGCGCCTTCTTCAAGGACCAGCGTGCCCACCAGGTCGGTGACATCCTCACCGTCGCGGTCAAGATCACCGACAAGGCGAAGTACGAGAACGAGACCACACGCGCCCGCTCCGGCAACGAGAATTCCGGCATCACCGACTTCATTGGCAGCAAGACCATTCCGAATATTTCCAAGGCCGTGTTGCCCGGCCGCATCCTCACCGCGGATTCCACCGGAGCGAGCGACGGCAAGGGAAAGATCGATCGCAAGGAGGAACTGCAGACCAACGTAGCGGCGGTCGTCACCCAGGTGTTGCCGAACGGCAATCTCGTCGTCGAGGGCCGCCAGGAAATCCGCGTCAATTTCGAGGTGCGCGAGCTGATCGTCGCCGGCATCGTTCGTCCGGAAGACATTCAGAGCGACAACACCATCGATTCGACCAAAATCGCCGAAGCGCGCATTGCCTATGGCGGCCGCGGCCAGATCACCGATCTCCAGCAGCCGCGTTACGGCCAGCAGCTTCTCGACATCGTACTGCCGTTCTGAGGAAGCGCCGATCCAGGTCAACAACGATTTGACGCGCGAACTCCCCGCCGTTCCGAACGTCCCGGGACGGAACGGCGTCATCGAAGCGGCCTCCGGCAACTCCCCGTCGGAGGCCGTTTTCGTTCGCCGATGCGGGCCCATAAGCGTCAGCGCACGTTGCTCCAGGGATCGACCACCTTCTTCTTCTCGGGTATCGTATCAAGCGCCCCCTTGTACTTCTTCTCGGCTGCGTGGGCTTTTCTTCGTTTCTCCTCTTCCTTTTGCTTCTGTTCTTCCGATTGCTCCTTGCCGCGCGACTTCTGTGCCAGCGCCGGAGCCGCAACCAGCCCGATCATGAACGCCACCAACAAATCCTCATCAGCCCCTCCATGCCTGATCGCCCGCCCCACGGTGTGGGACCAGCAAACCAGGATCAACGGCAAAACCGGTGACCATGGTCGAGACGAGACGTGCCAGTTGAAGCACAAGCAATTTTAGCGATGCAATATTGTCGGCAGACACCCACGCCGCGTCCTGGTACCTAACCCGAAGGGCAAGTCGGCCGGTGTGCCATCGTTCGGCACGGCCGGCACGACGATGGGGTGATATGGATATCGACACGCGGTCCTGGCGGATTTTGAGCGAAGCAGGCCTGCCCATCCTTTTCGCGGCGATGATCGCCTCCGCCGTACTGATCCTGCTGCTGTTCCCGCTGCTGCGCCGCTATGCGCTGGCGCGCCCCACTGCACGCTCCTCGCACAAGGCGCCGACGCCGCAGGGCGGCGGGCTCGCCGTGGTCGCCGCAACCCTCTTGGCGATGCTCGGTGCCGCCTGGTGGATCGGCGGCAGCGCCGGGGCGCTCGCGCGCGATCCCAATCTTCTGTCCGTGGTCGTGGCAACGCTGCTCCTTACCGCGCTCGGCCTGGTCGACGACCTTCGCCCGCTCGCCCCGGCCCCACGCCTCATCTTTCAAGGGGCTGCCGTCGCGCTGGTGGTCGTGACGCTGCCCAACGAAGTGCGGGCTGTTCCTGCACTGCCAGTTGTCCTCGAACGCACCGCGCTGGCGATCGCCCTCGTCTGGTTCGTGAACCTCGTCAACTTCATGGACGGCATCGACTGGATGTCGGTCGTCGAGATCGTGCCGCTGACGGCCGGGCTCGCGATTCTTGCGGCGCTTGGCGCGTTGACACCCACCGAAGGCCTCGCCGCGCTCGCCCTGTGCGGCGCGATGCTGGGCTTTGCCCCGTTCAACCGCCCGGTTGCCCGGCTCTTTCTCGGCGATGTCGGCAGCCTGCCGGTCGGCCTCTTAAGCGGCTGGCTGCTGACGCTGCTCGCCGGCCATGGCCACCTCGCCGCCGCCGTGCTGCTCCCGCTCTATTACCTCGCCGATGCGACGATCACGCTGGTGCGCCGCCTCGCTCAAGGCGAGCGCTTCTGGGAAGCGCATCGCACCCACTTCTACCAGCGCGCCCGCGATCACGGTTTTTCAGTCGGCCAAGTAACGACCTTGGTTTTTGTGACCAACGTCATTCTGGTGGCGCTCGCCATCGCCGCCGTCCTGCTCCCCGGCGTGATTTGGAACTTGCTGACATTGCTGGCGGGGAGCGTCGTGGTCGGTCTCGTGCTCCTGCGCTTGTCACGCCCGCGACCGACGACACGAGCGCCGCGTCGTGCCGGATGAATGGTTTGACAGGAATGTGACCGTGACGTCACGCCTGCGCCCCGCTTGATGCCCATCAAGCAAAACACGCTTCCCAGACGACGCTGATCTGGTTTAGCTTGAAGGCCGCTCGTCGAGCCGAACATGCACGCTGTCATCATTACCGACGATCTGGCCGGGCGCACTGTCCCAGCCGTCCGCAAGGTCATCCCGACCGCCTTGACGCCGATCGCCGGCTCCCCGCTCATCGTTCGCCAGATGCGTGCGCTTGCCCGCAGTGGGGTGACGAGACTCACCGTCGTCGCCGGCGACGGCGTTGCACCGCTGCGCGACATCGTGCGCGTGCAGGCGCCGGCCTGCGGCATCGCGTCGGCGACGGTCGAAGGCTCGCAACCCGCCTTCGGTCCATTGGCCACCGTCGTCGACGCACATGACGACGTGCTGGTCATCGAAGGCTGCGCGCTGTTCGACCTGACGCTTGCCGCCGTGCGCGACTTCCACCATGCGGGCAATGCGCTGCTCACTGTCGTTGCGCATCCGAGTCTCGATCCGCGCGGTTCGCCGCTCCTGCGCGAAGAGAATGATCTCGTCGTCGACGTGATACCGCAGAACCGCGCGAGCGACGAAGACGAACGCAATCTCGCACCCACCGGAATTTATCTCGCGGCCCCCCTGCTCTTCCGCCATCCTGCGATCCGCCGCGCGCAAGCCATGATCCGCGATGTTGTGCCGGCCCTGATCAGCGCGGGCGAGCGCGTCGGCTGCTTTCGCACCAGCGAATATGTCCGCGTCCTCAGAAACCTGGCGCAAGTCGCCGATGCCGAGCGCGATATCCGCGTCGGTCGCGCCGAAACAATACGGCTGCCGCGGCGCCGGCCGGCGATCCTGTTCGACTGCGACGGTGTTCTCAATGAAGAGCGGCCGCCCAAGGGGGCGCTGCGCCCGGACGATGTCATCCTGGTTCCCGGTGCCGCCGACGCGGTCCGGCGTGCCCGCGCAGAGGGCTATCTCACCGTCGCCATCACCAACCGGCCGCAGCTCGCGCGCGGCGAGATCACGTTCGCGGAGCTAGACCATATTCTCGGCCGTCTCGAAGCGCTGCTGGCGGAACGCGGCGGGCTGCTCGATCGCATCTATGTCTGCCCGCACCATCCGGCGCCGCAATGCGTCACCAAGATCGCCGAGCTTGCGATCGCTTGCGATTGCCGCAAGCCCGGCTCGGCACTGTTTCGCCAAGCGCTCGGCGATCTGCCGATCGACATCAAGCGTTCCTGCTCGATTGGTGACAGCCTGCGCGATATCGGTGCCGCGCGCGCGGTCGGCCTCCCCGCCTTCGGCGTGCGCACTGGCTATGCCTGCGCCGACGCGGCGCGCTATCCCGGCGGAGTGAGCGCAGCGCCGATCCCTGATCGCATGTTTGCCGATGTTGGCGCGGCCGTCGACTTCATGTTGTCGCGCAGGGGTTGACAGCTGCGCATTCAGCGGAACGGCATTCGCTGCAAAACAGCATTAGAGCGAATTCCGTTCAGGTGGAATCGGAATTCGCTCTAATTCTCTTTGCGTGATCGCATTTTCTGGCGGCGAACCGGCATCCACTTCGCCGGAA
>CAZTTL010000019.1:0-23184 GCA_964616635.1 uncultured Rhodoplanes sp.
CCTTGCGGAACACGATTTTGAGTCGTGCGCGTCTACCAGTTCCGCCACACCCGCTGGCCGCATTCCGGCTGGCTTCGCTGCGCGAGCCGGGCGCCCTTTATAACGAGCCGCGTGGCATCCGCCAATGGCGGCGGCGCGGTGCCATCCCATTCTAGTTCGTCTGGAGATAGAACCGCAGCGCGGTCGGACCGCCGGACAAGACCAGCAAATCCTGGTCGAGCCGCCAATTGGTCGCCCGCGAGAACGCGGCCAGCAGGTCTTCGTCGCGCCGCGTCTGCTCGGGGCTGCAGGCCGGAGTGGTTTTCGGGCCGATGAGAACGGTGATCGTGTCGGCGACAACGATGAGGCGCGCCTTCACGCTTGCACACCACAGGGTTATCTCCGCGAGCCCGTTGTCGGCAATGTCGAGGACCGGCACGCGCTTCGAGCCGTCCATCGGCGCGGTGTCCATCAGCAATTCACGCCCGAAAGGGAAGCTGTTCTGCGCGCGGGCGCCCGTGGTCACACCGGCCGCGGCCAGCAGGGCCGCCGCCGCTGTGACAAAGATGTGTCGATTGATAGAGCAATAGCCAAGTGATCGGGCGATGCGGCGCCACGCCATGTCAGTTCCCCTCGAACATGATCTTAGAAAAGTTGCAGACTTTTCGGAAAAGATCATGTGACAAAGCAAGAAGGCAAGGTGCGCGATCGATTCAATGTCAAGTGATCGCGCTCCAGCTCGATTTCTCCCGCCATGTTCTTGCCGGGACTGCATGGTTGTGGTCAAGCATGCACAAGCGCTGCATTCAGCGCCGCCACCCGCCCGGCCGGCTTATGCCGATTCACCGTCCGTTGGCGAACCAGAGGCCCCCCATGCGCGCCTTGCTCTCGATTGCCGCAGTGGTTTCGTTGCTCCTGCTGCCCAATGCCGATGCCTTCTCGCAGGCAAATAAGGGGGCCACGAAGCCCGGCGCGACCGCGGCGGAAGGCGTCCGTTACACCATCATCAGCGGCGAACTGATCCCCGACCTGCCAAGCGACACGATCTGGCGCGAAAACCGGCAGGGCGGCAAGACGGTCTCTGCCGTGCTCGATGTCTGCTATTCGCCGTCGCCGCTGTCGAATGGAAAGGAACGGTTCGTCATTCCGCTGCGGCTGGAAAACGGCAAGCTCGTCGGCTCCGGGCAGATCGAGCCTGTGGGCACACCGGTCAAAGTCAGTCTCACCCGCAAGCAGGCCGACGATACGTTCTCGCTCGAAGGCACCATCACCCGCGGCCCTGCCGTCGATGAGGTGGCGATCAACGAACTGACGGACATGAGCGAGACCGAATTCCGCCAGGAGCAGGCGCGCGAGGAGGAGATCGTCACCAATCCCGCCGATTTCACCGAGGTGGTGCCGATCTCGATCGGCGTCCGCGTTGCCACCGACAAGGTGCCGGAGTTGGTGAAGATTTTGCGCGGGCTGAATGTCGATGTCGACTACGGAAGCCTGATCGCGACCTGCGCCGATCTGCGCACCGGCGAGCAGTTGGTGCGTCTCGGTGTCGATCCGGAGCGGGGACCGGCACTGGTCAAGCAGCTCAAAAAGATCCCCGGCGTTCTCGCCGCGGGCTGGACGCCCGGCGCCTATGGCATCGAAACCGCCTTGCGCATTCCCGCTGGGCCGTGGCGCGCAGGCGGCACGCTCAAGAAGGATGAGCTTGCCGCGCGCATTGCCGCGGGGGTGGCGAAGGTGCTTTCGGCGACTGCCGACAAGCCGGAATGGGATCCGGTGACCCGCGAATTGACGCTGAGGTTCAAGCGGCCGGACGCGGCGGCGCGCGAGCTCGACCTCACCGAGGTGATCGAGATGAGCGTGCTGATCGGTCCGGAAAAGCCCGCAGGGGGTGATCAGCTCATTGTCTGGCTCAGCGATCCGACGGCAGAAACGGTGGACGAGAGCGCGGGCGCGCAGCGCCTGTCGATCACGGGCGGAAGCCACGGCAGCGAAGAAGAAGGCACGGCGGTCGATCTCGAAAGCGTTCTCGACGCGCTCGCCAAGGACCTCAACGGTCAGCGCTGGGATTCAGAAGCGTCGGCCTGGAAATAGGCCGGAGCGGAGTGTGATCGGGGCTTTTTCGCTTCACGCGTCCTCGGATCTGCAACGGCCACCACGGCAGGCCCGCGGACGGGGTCAGGGTTGCGTCCGCCGCCCGATCAGGCGGCGCGCCACATCACCGGTGAAAACGGCAAAGGCCACGGCACCGATGAGGCCGACGGCTGCCGCGCCGCGGGCGATCCAGCCATTATCGAGCAGAATCGCGACCGCGAGCGCCACGATGGCGATGCCGTGGCAGACTGCATGCACCGTGAGCGGCACGTGGGAAGCGAGCTCCGATAGCAGGGGCGGGGCGCCCTTCGGCTGGGTCACATGCATCGAGGCGAGGAACGGAATGATGCGCTGGAGGATGCCGAACAGGAAGGTCATCAGCCAGCCGCCGAGCGCCACGAGGCCGAACAGCGTCGCGCCGTTCGGGCCGGCGAGATCGTAGAGCGCGGCGAGGCCGACGAACGGCGTCAGCAGCAATGCCGCCCAGGCGGCGCGCACGAGGATGAATGACAGCCCGAGCCGCTTGCGCATGCCGCTCTTCAGCACATTCTGCATCAGCCAGAGGTGTGCGAGCACGGCGCCAATGCCGATCACGCCGGCGATGGTGAGAATGAGCCGATTGCCATGCGCCGCGCCGCCCGCCGCAAGCGCGATGGCGACGACCGCGGCGGCGAAGGCCGCATAGGCGGGCCGCCTGGCGGGGGCGGCGGACAGCGCGAACATCGGCACCAGGACATGGCTGAAGCCGAGCGCCAGCATCCCCATGAAGCCGAAGCTGGCGACGATCATATGGGCGAGCGCCACCGCGGCGTGGTCGCGGAGAAAGCCGATCTCGAAATCGAAGGACAGCGCGAGCCCGAGCGCGACCAGCGCGATCAGCGCGACAAAGGCCGCCCAGCCATAGGCCGCGACGACGGCAAGGCTGCCGCCGCCGCGCAGATTGCCGGCGAGCAGCCCCGCAAAGATGAGAAGACCGGCGCTCGCCGCGACCGCGCCGACGATCAGCGTCGCCGGGTCGTAGGCATACATGCCCATGACCAGCACGATCAGGCCGGGCACCAGCAGCCAGAACACCAGCTTGATCGGCCACACGGCGACAAGGGCCCGCCGCGTCGCCACCGGCAAGAGCTGGGCGGCGGCGCCGACGGCGGTCACCGTCAGCACGCCAAGCGTCAGGAGATGTATGGCGGCAAGCGTCGGCCCGAGGCTGCCGCGAAAGCTCGTCGCGCCACCGCCGGCGAACAGCAGCACCGCCCATAGCGCGATATGAAACAGCGCCGCGGCGATGAAGAAACGGAACGGCACGAAGGCCGGCAGCAGCCGGCTCTTGGCACCACCGAGAAAGGTTGCCGCGAGGGTCACGCGCGCATGCGCACGAGGCGCAGCCGTACGTCGTCGTCGCAGCTTGGATCGCCGCAGGACGACGACACGATCTCGTGGCTCCAGCCCCGCTCATCGAGCTCCGGATAAAGAAACAGCGGCTCCTGATCGAGATGCACGATGATGACATTACCGACATCGCCGCGCTCGATGAGGGTGAGGGTTTGCACCAGGGGCTCCGGGCATTCGAGCCCGCGCACGTCGAGATGGACGCCATCCGCCGTGGTCCAGAGGCGTGATCCGTCAGGGGCTTCGCAGTCGCAGCTCATGTCGCGTTCCCTGTTGTTTGGAGGCCGCCGAGCGGTCTGCGGCGGGCAGGCTCACAAATTGCCGGAAAACGCGCGGGAGCGCCACCGCGTCACGCGGGCGCTCCCGTCCGAAGAGCCAATGCTGCCGTCACGCTGCCGCGAGCTGCGCGGCAAGCCGGCGGGCGAGCGCTGCCGCTGCGAGCCGGCGATAGTTCGACGAGACCAGCGTTGTGCGCATCGGCTGCACCTGCTTCTGCACGAGCTTGTCGAGCCTTCCGAGCGCATCGGCGTCGAGCGGGCGTCCGACAAAGCTGTCGGTCTCGGCAAGCAGGAAGGGCCGCGAATTCGTCCCGGTCAGTCCGACGCGCAGCGCCGCGACGTTGCCGTCCGCCATCGCGAGGCTGACGGCGACCCCGGCCAGTGGGAAGTCGATCGCGCCGCGCAGGCGAACCTTGGCATAGGTCGAGGGTGGCGGTGACGGCGGCAGATGCACCGCGAGCAGCAGCTCGCCCGGTGCCAGCTTTAAATAGGAGCGACCTTCCTCGTGGTAGAGGTCGGCGAGCGGGATGCGCCGATTGCCGCCCGGTCCTGCGATTTCCACCTCGGCGCCGAGCACCATCAGCGCCGGCGCGAGGTCACCGCTGAAGGCAGCGTGGCAGCGCTTGCCCTGCGGCGCGACGTGGCAGGTGTCGCCGGCATGCTTGAGGCAATAGTGGTTGGCGTGCCGCCACCATTCGCTCTGATTGTAATAGATGCAGCGGGTCTCGAGGCACAGATTGCCGCCGACGGTGGCGACGCTGCGGTGGCCCGGTCCGGCAATCGCCTCGGCGGCTTCGGCGGCGGCGCGATAGCGCTCACGCAGCAGCGGGTCGGCGGCAAGCCGCGCCAGCGTCACGCCGGCGCCGATGCGGGCGCCGGCTTTGGTGATCGAGAGATCGGCGAGCTCGGGAAGCCCGGCAATGTCGATCAGCAGCGTGGGCTTGCCGATCCCGCGCCGGATGTTGACCATGAGATCGGTTCCGCCGGCGATATAGCGGCTTTGGGCATTGGCGCTGCGCAGCGCGATGGCCGCGGCGGCATCCTGCGGGCGCGCGACTTCGAATGCGGCGAGCTCTCTCATGACGCAACCTTTCTCATCGACTCGCGGCGGGCACGGCGGCGGCGTTCGACGATTGCCTCGATCACGCGGTCCGGTGTGACCGGCGTTTCGTCGAGATCGACGCCGATCGCATTGGCGATGGCATTGATGAGGGCAGGGGGCGCGCTGGCGAGCGCGCCTTCGCTCGCCTCCTTGGCGCCGAACGGGCCGTTGGGATCGATGCTCTCGACGATGTGACACTCGATTGGCGGGGATTCAGCGCTCGTTGCCACCTTGTATTCGAGCATGCTGCCATGGGCAGGCAAACCTTCGAGGTAGCGCGTCTCCTCGCTCATCGCCTGGCCGAGCCCCATCCACACCGAGCCCTCGATCTGGCCCTCGACCGCCAGCGGATTGATGGCGCGCCCGCAGTCGAGCGCGACCCAGATCTTGTCGACCGAGATCTCGCCGGTGTCCTCGTCGACGCTGACCTCGATCACCTGCGCGGCGTAGCTGAAGCCCATGGTGGAGCCGACGGCGCCGCCCTTGTGCTTGCCGCCCTGCGCGTCGGGTGGACAGGTGAAGGTGCCCTTCACCGTGATCGTGCCCTCGTCGACCAGCGCCTCGCACACCACCTCGTCGAAGGAGAGCCCCGACTGCCCGCCATGGCCGACGCGGAACACTTCGCCCTCGCAGATCACGTCCTCCGGCCGCGCTTCGAGCTTGCGGGCGGCGGCTTCGACCAGCAGCGTCTTCAGGTTCTTCGCCGCATCGATCGCCGCATTGCCGACCATGAAGGTGATGCGCGAGGAATAGGCCCCATTATCCTTCGGCGTGAGCGCACTGTCGCCCGCCACCACCCGGATACGGTCGAGCGAAACCCCGAGCGTATCGGCGACCGAAATCGCCACCATGGTCGAAGAGCCTTGCCCGATATCGGCAGCGCCGGTGAGCGCGGTGATGCCGCCGTCGAAGTCGACCTTGACATTGACGGTCGCGTGCGGCTCGCCGGTCCAATGGATCGGCTTGGCGGCGCCGCTGACATAATGCGAGCAGGCCATGCCGAGCCCTTTGCCCGGCGGCAGCTTGCCGATGCGCTCGTGCCATTGGCTCGCGCGCTCGACGACGTCGAGGCATTCGGCGAGGCCGTAGCTGTTGACGGTGAGGCCGTTCGCGGTCCGCATCGGCGCTTGCAGAAGATTGGCGCGGCGGACGGCGAACGGGTCGAGCTTGAGCTCGCGCGCCATGCGGTCGACCAAAACCTCGAAAGCGTGGCGCACGGTGACGCTGCCATGCCCGCGCATCGCTCCGCACGGCGGTAGATTGGCATAGACGCGGTAGCCGTCATACTTGATCGTCGGAATATCGTAGATGCCGTGCAGCAGCGCCCCGGCATAGAGGATGGTGACGATGCCGTAACCGGCATAGGCGCCGCCGCGTTGGACCACCTCGGCCTCGCAGGCGGTCATCTTGGCGTCTTTGGTCATGCCGAGCTTGATGCGCATCGTCGTCTGCGGGCGGGCGCGATGGGTGAGGAAACACTCCTCGCGCGTGAGTTCCATCATCACCTTGCTTTGCGCCGCACGGGCGAGCAGGGCGGTGATGATTTCGAAATTGAGCACCTCGACCCGCGCGCCAAAACCGCCGCCGACAAATGGCTTGATGATGCGGATGCGCGACTCTTCCATGTCCAGACAGCGCGCGAGCATCAGGTGCAGGTAATAAGTCACCTGCGAGGTCGAGCGCACGGTGAGCCGCTCGGTGAACGGGTCGTATTCCGCGATCGCGGCATGCAGCTCGATCTGCGCGTGATTGACCTCGCCGCAATCGATGGTGACCTCGCGCACGAGGTCGGCGGCGGCAAAGCCCTGCGCCACGTCGCCGAAGGTATGATGCACCTGGCGCTCGAGATTGCCCGGCTTGTCGTGATGGAGCAGGACCGCGTCAGGCGCGCGCGCGGCCTCCGCGGTGTAATAGGCCGGTAGCTCGCGCACCTCGAACTCGATGAGATCGAGCGCGCGCTGGGCGGTTGCCGCATCGACCGCGGCGACGCCGGCAACCGGCTCGCCGCGATAGCGGACCTTTCCCCGCGCCATCGGAAATTCGTTCATCGCCACTGGCAGCACGCCGTAAGGGTGCGCGCAGTCGTCGCCGGTGACCACGGCCAGGACGCCGTCGAGCGCGCGCGCCTTCGAGACGTCGAGGCGGAAGATTTCGCCGTGGCTGACCGGGCTGCGGAAGATGCGCCCGACCAGCGCGTCGGCGTGGTCGAGATCGGCGGTGTATTTCGCTTTCCCGGTGACTTTGTCGATGCCGTCGATGAGAGGAACGCGGCGCCGCTCGGCTTCCAGATGAATCGGAGCGCTTTCGTTCATCGCACAGCCTCCATGGCGGTCTGCACCGAGTCGACGATCTTCACGTAGCCGGTGCAGCGGCACAGATTGCCGGACAGCGCCGCGCGAATCTCCTCCTCGCTCGGATCGGGATTGCGCCGCAGCAGCGCCTCGGCCGCCATGATCATGCCGGGGGTGCAATAGCCGCACTGGGTGCCGAGCTTTTCGTGAAAGGCCCGCTGCAAGGCGTTCGGCCGGCCATAGGCGGCGAGGCCTTCGATGGTCTCGATCGAACGGCCGGCGCAGCGCACGGCAAGCGTGAGGCAGGAGAGAACCGGTTGATCGTCGATCAGCACCGTGCAGGCGCCGCATTCGCCGCCGTCGCAGCCGGTCTTGGTGCCGGTCAGCCGGACCACTTCGCGCAAATAATCAACGAGGAGCTGGTTCGGCGCGATCGCGTCTTCGCGCCAGCGGCCATTGAGCTCGAGCCGAACAAGCTGCTTGTCAGGCAGCAAGGCCTCATTCATCGCTTATCCTCCCTCGCGGCCGGCCGCTCTTGTCGTCGGTCTTGCCTGGCCGGCATCTTCAACGGTGCTTCGCGGGGAAATCAAGGGCCACCCGCAGGCGCCGCAGCCTTTCTAAAATAGCATTTCGGCACGAGAATGCCTATTTAAATTCGTACCGCAATGCCTGTTTTTATCCTAAGCTGAAACGAACGTCCCGATTGCAGAGTCGCTTCGGTCAACCGCAACGTTAATATAGGCGTCGGCAACCGGGGCGTTAAGCGAAGGAACAGGCGGATTGGCGGCGAAGGATGGCATGAATCGCGCGGGAGCCGGAGAGGACCAAGAGGCGCTGGTGATCCGTCCGGTGCGGGCCGCCGATGTCGCCCAGGTGATCGCGCTCGACCAGGCGATCACCGGCCTCGCCAAGGCGGAATACTGGGAGCAGGCGTTCGAGCGCTATGGCCGGCGGCAACCGAACGAGCGGTTCTTCCTGGTGGCGGTTCCCGCCGACAAGAAGGCCGAACAGCGCGTGCTCGGCTTCATCATTGGCGAAATCCGCGCCTGGGAATTCGGCTCGGAGCCGTGCGGCTGGGTCTTCGCGCTGTCCGTTGATCCTGACGCGCGCCTGCACGGGGTCGGGGAGGCGCTGTTTCTCGCGATGACCGAGAAATTCAAGCAGGCCGGCATGACCAAGATGCGGACCATGGTGGCACGGGACAATCAGCTACACTCGCTGTTTTTCCGCGGCGAGGGGATGATGGCCGGGCCCTATATTCAATTGGAGAAGGAACTCGGTTGATGGAGACAGAACTCGGTTGATCAGATCGCGCAAAAGCGCATTGCGACCCAATGGCGAGGCCGCAGCGGCCACGACAGCGACGCAAGATGTTCCTCGGTCGTGTGATTCCACATTTGTAGAACGCAGGAGACTTAGAGCATTTCCAGGCGTGGCGCACAGATGGCGCACAGAGCTTCGCCTTGAATATGCGAGCAAGACAAAGCCTGATCCGGCAGGAAAGACAAAATCTGCGGGCGCCTTGCGGCGCTATTCCGTTCACAACCGACAGGACTCCCGATGAACCTGCAGGTCGCGAGCCGTCTCGCTATTTTCGCCGTGTTGGAGCTGGCCGCCAATCCCGAGCGCCAGCTTTCCGTCGGCGAGATCGGCGAGAAATATGAGGTGTCCAGCCATCACCTGGCCAAGGTGATGCATGTGCTGGGCCGGGCCGGTCTCGTACGCTCGGCGCGCGGGGCAGGGGGCGGCTACCAGTTCGTCGGCAATACCCGGCGCATCACGCTGCTCGACATCATCCAGCTCTTCGAAAACTTCGGCGCCCGCGACGATGACGGCGCCCCCGGCGCGACAACCCGCGAAGGCGCAGCGCTGCGCGAGGTGCTGGGTGAGATCGACGACATTGCGCGGGCAACGCTCGGATCAATCACCGTTGCGACGCTGCTCAACCTCGTCGAGCGCCAGGCGAGGCGCATGCCTGTCCCTGCCGGCGCGCCGGAACTGTCGAAAGCCTGATGCCACGCGCGCCTAACGACGCCGCTCCGCTTTGACCGGCGGGAGCCCGACTTCTTCGCTGCGGTCAGGATGGGCCGAACAAGGCGTTCGGCAACCACAGCGATATGATCGGGATGTAAGTTACGATTACGAGGAACGCGAGCAGGATCATCAGCCACGGAAACGCCGCGCGGGTGACCTCGGCGACGGTCATTCCGGTCACCCCCGAGGTAACGAAGAGATTGAGCCCGACCGGCGGCGTCACCATGCCGATCTCCATGTTCACCACCATGATGATGCCGAGATGGATCGGGTCGATGTCGAGATGCAAGGCGATCGGGAACAGGATCGGCGCCAGGATCAGGATGATCGAGGACGGCTCCATGAAGTTCCCGGCCACCAGCAGAATGATGTTGACGACGATCAGGAACTGCCACCAGCTCAGGCCGGCATTGGCAATGTGCTGGGCAATCGTCTGCGGGATCTGTTCGGTCGTCAGCACATGGCTGAACAGGAAGGCGTCGGCGATGATGAAGAGCAGCATGATGGTGACGCGGCCCGAATTGACCAGGACGCGCGGCACGTCGCTGATCTTCAGGTCACGGTACAGCACCAGCGCGGCGAAACAGGCATAGACCGCAGCCACCGCGGCCGCCTCGGTCGGCGTCATCACGCCGCCATAGATGCCGCCGAGCACGATGAAGATCAGCAGCAGGCCCCAGAACGCATCACGCCCCGAGGTGAGGACGAGGCGGGTCGCGGGCCAGAAGCCAGGCCACGGCTCGCGCGGCAACTTCAGATAAATCGCCGCGATCAGGATCGCGCCCATCAGCATGGCGCCGAGCAGGAGGCCGGGAATGACGCCTGCCATGAAGATCCGACCGACCGAAGATTCGGTCGCCGCGCAGTAGACGACCATCACGATCGACGGCGGAATGAGAATACCGAGCGTGCCGGCATTGCAGATGGTGCCGGCGGCAAAGTTGCGGCTGTATCCCGTCTTGACCATGCCGGCGATGACGATCGAGCCGATTGCCACCACGGTCGCCGGGCTCGAGCCCGATACCGCAGCGAACAGCATGCAGGCAAGCACGGAGGCGATGGCGAGGCCGCCGGGCAGATGGCCGACGCAGGCAACAGCAAACGTGATCATACGGCGGGCGACGCCGCCGGTCGTCATGAAGTTGCCGGCGAGGACGAAAAACGGAATGGCCAGCAGCGTGTAATTCTCCTGCATGGCCTGGAAGAACTTGATGGTCAGCGAGGCGAGCGAATCCTGCCCGAAGAATAGGATGGTAAGCGTCGCCGAAAGTCCGAGCGCAATGGCAATCGGCACGCCGATCACCAGCAAGGCGAACATCACGATAAAGAGGAACGCGGTGGTCATCGCAGACGGCCTTCCGGCGAGAAGGAATTTGTCGTTGAGGGGCGGCGCCGTGAACGGGCGCAACCTGTCAATTAATCGCGCGGAGCCGCAAGCTCGCTTTCACGGAGAACGTCGCCAGCTTCGTCGGCAAGCTCGAACCCATTCGCTTGGCCGGAGAGAATGAGCCACGCCTCCGTCGCCAGCCGCACCAGCAGGAGGGCGAAGCCGAACGGCATGATGCTGCCGAGCAGCCAGCGCTGAATCGGGAGATCCTGCGCTTCGACGCCAACGTCATAGAGCACGGCGATGTAGACGTAGGAGCCGTAGAGCATGAGCCCGGCGAATAGCGCGCAAGCGGTAATCGCCACCAAGCCGACAATACGCCGGGCCGGTGGCGCCATCATCCTGACGACGAGATCAATGCCGAGATGGGCTCGCGTGCGGAGGCCATAAGCGAGTCCGAACAGCACGAGCCAGGCAAAGGCATACAGCACCGCTTCCTGTCCCCACAGAATGCCGCTGCCGAAGCCGTAACGCAGAACCACCTGGATGAAGGTAAGGATGGTCATGAAGGCGAGGAGAAGGGCAATGACGCCCTCCTCCAGCCTGTACCAGATGGTACGAACAACCCCCATCGGACGCGCTCAGGAGCTGTTACCGACGTCCTGGGCTGCCTTGATGACGTTGGCGCCGATGTCCTTCTCGAACTTCTTCCACACCGGCTTCATGGCCTCCTGCCACTGCTTGCGCTGCGCCGGCGTCAATTCGTGGATCTTGGCCTTGCTTGCCGCGACCTTGGCTTTGGCATCTTGGTTGAGTTTATCAGCGACCTTGTTGTTGACCGCGGTCGCTTCCTTCATCGCCTTGGTCAGGCCTTCCTTGATATCCTTCGGCAGGCCGTTCCACCACTTGGCATTGGTGACGACCATGTAGTCGATCAGGCCGTGGTTCGATTCGGTGAAGTCGCTCTGAACTTCCTGGTACTTCTGGCTGTAGATGTTCGACCAGGTGTTCTCCTGCCCGTCGACGGCACCGGTCTGCAGCGCCTGATAGACTTCCGAGAAAGCGAGCTTCTGCGGATTGGCACCGACCGCCTGAAACTGGGCGACCAGCACGTCGGACGACTGCACCCGGAATTTCAGGCCCTTGGCGTCTTCGGGGACGAGCAGCGGCTTGTTGGCGGAGAGCTGCTTCAGGCCGTTGTGCCAGTAACCGAGTCCGAGGAGACCCTTCTTCTCCATCGACTTCAGCATGGCCTGGCCGACCTTGCCGTCCTGGAACTTGTCGACCGCCTCCATGTTGGGAAACATGAACGGAAGGTCATAGACCTGCAGCACCTTGGTGAATTTTTGGAATTTCGACAGCGACGGAGCGACGAAATGCACGTCGCCAAGCAGCAGCGCCTCGATTTCCTTGGCGTCGCCGAACAACTGGGAGTTCGGATAGACTTCGACCTTCACCTTGCCAGGGAGCAGCTTCTCCGCCACTTCCTTGAACTTGAGGGCCGCTTGGCCTTTCGGGGTGCCTTCAGCCACCACATGGCTGAACTTGATGATCATCGGCTGCTGCGCAAAGGCCGAAAGCGGGGCAAGCGCGAAGGCCGCGGCCAGGACGGCGCGCGTCAAGAAACCTCCCATGTTGTTCCTCCTTGGGTTTCGGTAAGTGACACGATTATGAGAATTAACGTCTTTCTTGTCGATTAGCTCTTGTCGGGCGGGAAGGCAACTCTTTACCAAGGTCAATCGCGCGCCCTGCGACAACCTGAGCAGCGCACGAGCGCTGTGCGGACATCGTCCGACGGCGGCGCAGAGTGCGTTAACTGTAGAGATTGAAACGCCGGCTTGCCGGCGGTTCACCAGAGCATTTTCCGGCGAAGTGGATGCCGGTTCGCCGCAGAAAATGTGATCACGCAAAGAGCAACAGAGTGCATTCCGGTTCGAGCTTAAACGGAATCCACTCTCGCAACGACGGTGATGGTTTCGATGACGAATGGAACAATGCGGGCCTGGCGTTCGAACGCGAAAGGGCTCTCTGGACTTGAACTTGGTGAGGCGCCGTGCCCGCAGCCGAAGCCCGGCGAACTGCTGGTGCAGGTCGAGGCGGCAGCTTTGAATTATGCCGATATTCTGATGCTTGACGACCGCTATCAGGTACGGCCGGAACGGCCATTCACCGCCGGCCAGGAATTGGCCGGACGGGTGATCGCGAGCGGCCCCGATACGGGGTTTGCGCCGGGTGACCGGGTCGCGAGCAAGGTGATCTGCGGCGCCTTTGCCGATCGCGCCATTGTGCAGAACGATATGGCCATGCGCGTTCCGCCAGGCCTTTCCATGGCAGCGGCGGCGGCGCTTCCCATCGCTTATACGACGGCGCTCGTGGCGCTGACCGAGAGCACGACGGTGGGAGCCGGGGATACGGTGCTGGTGCTTGCTGCGGCCGGCGGGACTGGGCTCGCGATGGTTGAGGTTGCCAAGCATTACGGCGCATTCGTCATTGCGGCGGCGGGCGGCGCCGAAAAATGCGCGCTGACCCTGGAGCACGGCGCGGACATTGCCATCGACTATCGCCGCGTTCCCCTGCTCGACCAGGTCAGGACGGCAACGATCGGGCGCGGCGTCAGCGTCGTTGTCGACACGGTCGGCGGCAGCGCGACACTGGATGCGCTACGCCTGTTATCCTGGGCCGGCAGGTTGCTCGTCGTCGGATTCAGTTCAGGCGAGATCCCACAGATTCCGGCAAACCGCCTGATGCTGCGCCGGCTGTCGGCGATCGGCGTCTATTGGGATCATAGCCATGACCAAGAGATGCTGGCGCGCACGACCGGGCGGCTTTCGGAACTGGCGGCAAGCGGTGCATTCCGCCCGCATATCGGCGCCGTGTTTCCCTTCAACGATCTGCCGCAGGCGCTCGCCGCGTTGGGAAAACGCGACACCACCGGCAAGGTCATTCTGAAAACGGCGCCGGGCAGCGAGTAGGCGAGCAGCCGGAACAACGGCCGGCGGCTTCCTGAGTTATATTTCCGTTTATCTCCAGCGATGTGCGGCGGTCTCAAACTATAATGCATGCACGGTTGGATCGAGCCCGGCATGGCGCAGTTAATGATGAACACCGATACGATTCCGCCTCTCAGGAACCGCCTCTCGTCAAACGAGATCGAACTCTTTAAAATGCTTGACGCGGTCGCGCGCGAGTTTCAGATCGTCCGAATCAAACTTGCATCAGCTTCCAGCGTCCGAGCGCCGCTAGAGCATTTTCAGGCGAAGTGGATACCGGTTCGCCGTCCGAAAATGCGACCACACAAAGAGAAAAGAGCGAAGCCCGATGCTATCAAAACGGGATTCGCGCTAGGGTTTCGAGCCTCAATTCGGCGCTGCCCGAATCCGACGAAAACGGACGACGGAGTAAAGTCCACACATGTCCAGATCCAGTGTAGCGCTCGATAATCTGCGGGCCTTTGTCATTTTGGTTGTGCTCGCCTTCCATTCGGTCCTCGCCTATCTCGATTTCCTTCCTGCCGCGCCCTTCGGGTTCAACGAGCCGCCCTATAAATGGCGGGCGTTTGCCATTATCGACAGTAGCCGCTTCATCGGCTTTGACCTGTTCTGCGCCTACCAGGACGTCTACCTGATGTCGCTGATGTTCTTCCTGTCCGGTCTGTTCGTGTGGTCGAGCCTCACGCGCAAAGGGGCGGGAAATTTCCTGCTCGATCGCCTGGTGCGGCTCGGCATTCCCTTCGCGCTGGCGATCATTTTGCTGATGCCGCTGACGCTCTATCCGACCTATAGCGTGACCGCGACCGATACGAGCGTCGAAGCCTATTACCGGCATTATCTCGCGCTGCCGTTTTATCCAAGCGGACCGCAATGGTTTCTGTGGCAGCTGCTGGCGCTGAACTTTATTGCCGCAGCGGTGTTCCGGCTGTGGCCGGCGGGCCTGAAGCGGCTCGGTGCGCTTGCGGCGGCAGCCGCTTCCCATCCGCGGCGCTTCTTTATCGGACTGGCGGCGGTCTCCGCCATCGGCTACGTGCCGCTGGCCCTGGCCTTCACCCCATGGGATTGGGTGCAATTCGGGCCGTTCAGCATCCAGGAGTCACGGCCGCTGCATTATTTGATTTATTTCTTCGCCGGGGTGGCGATCGGCACGACCCCGCTCGACCGCGGCCTGTTGTCGCCCGACGGCAAACTGGCGCAGCACTGGCGCGCCTGGCTCGCGGCTGCAATCGCCGCTTTCTTTCTCTGGATCGGCCTCACCGCGCTGACCATGAATCAGAACGCACCGGCGTCGCTCGTTGTGCGTTTTGCCGCTGCGCTGAGCTTTGTCATCGCCAGTCCAGCCGCCTGTTTAGCCACTTTGGCGCTGTTCGTGCGGTTTGCCGCGCGGCGTATCGAGGTCGCCGCGAGCTTGAGCGACAACGCCTATGGCATGTACATCGTTCACTATGCGTTCGTCGTGTGGCTGCAATACGCCTTGCTTGACGTGCCGCTGTTTGCCATCGCTAAGGCAGCGATTGTGTTCTCCGGTACGTTGTTGATGAGTTGGGCGGCGGTCGCTGCCCTCCGCTCGATCCCCTTGGGGTCACGTCTGCTTGGGGAGCGGCGCGCCGTCGCGAAAGCGTCATAGTGATCGGAAATGCCGCGCTGTGACGATTTTTCACACATCGAACAAGCCGCGCGTTCGGCGGAGTGAAGCATGGTCTCCCAGGCATTGCGAGTGATTGCTGGCGCTTTCAACGGTGTCCAGGCGCCAAGCCGTGACACGGCGCCGAAAGGGAAGGCACGGCCGCCGCGCCGCCTGCTGCCGCTGGTTTTTGTGCTCGCCTCGCGCAATCTGTTCCATGACCGGGTGCGGCTGATCGCGACCGTCGTCGGCATCGTTTTTTCCATCATCCTCGTAACCGTGCAGATGGGGCTCTATTTGAGCTTCTCGCGCATGGTGACGACGATGATCGACCATGCCCAGGCCGATCTCTGGATCGTTCCGCGCGGCACCAAATGTTTCGAAGATCCATCTTTGCTCGACGAGCGCGAGCGGTTTCGTGCCTTAGCAGTCGCCGGCGTTGCCGAAGCGGCGCCGCTGGTGATCGGCTTTGCTGAATGGCGCTTGCCGCACGGCGGCGCTACGCCAGTCTTCGTGATCGGCTCCGACAAAGAGAAGCCGGGATTGCAGCCGTGGAATATCGTGGCGGGCAGCATCGACCAATTGGCGACGCCGGACGCCGTTGCGGTCGATGAATCCTATTTCGATCGGCTCGGCGTATCGCGGTTAGGCGACATCGCGGAAATGCGCCGGCGCAAGGCGCGGGTCGCCGTGATTACCAAGGGCATTCGCTCGTTCACGACGACGCCCTACGTGTTCACCACCTTCGATCGCGCGCGCGGCTATATCGGAATCGCCAACAACAAGGCGACCTATTTCCTGGTGCGGGTCACGCCGGGCAGCGATATCGAAACGGTGCGCCGGCAGATCGCCGACAAGGTCAAGGACTCCGAGGTTTTGACCGAGGCCGAGTTCCGCGAGCGCAGCCGCGCGTTCTGGCTGTTCGGTACCGGGGCCGGCGCCGCGCTCTTTGCCGGGGCTTTGCTCGGAATCATCGTCGGCACGGTGATCGTTGCCCAGACCCTTTATTCGAGCACCAAGGATCACCTCAACGAGTTTGCGACGCTGCGCGCGATTGGATCGTCGAGCGTGTACATCGTCAAGGTGATCCTGTGGCAGGCCCTGCTGAGCGCCATCATCGGCTTTCTCATCGCCGCCGGCATCGGCCTCCTGGTGGTTAAGTTCACCGCGGATACGGCGCTGCCGGTGCTGATGACGCCGGGGCTGATGGCGGGCCTGTTCGCGCTCACTTTGGTGATGTGCGCCATCTCGGCGATTTCGGCGATCCTCGAAGTGATGCGCATCGACCCGGCAATGGTCTTTACCCGATGACCGCGCCGATCATTGAAGGCGCCGACCTCGTGCAAACGCTGGGGGAGGGAGCCGGTCAGGTCGACGCCCTCAAGGGGGTGAACCTGGCGCTCTCCGGCGGCGAACTGACGCTGCTGATGGGCCCTTCGGGCAGCGGCAAGACGACGCTGTTGTCGGTGCTCGGCTGCATGCTGACGCCGACCAAGGGCACCGTGCGCATTCTCGGCCACGCCACGACAGGGGTTCGCCCGGAAGGCCTTGCCGAGCTGCGGCGGCGTCATGTCGGATTCATTTTCCAGTCCTATCACTTGTTTCCCACTTTGACGGCGCTGGAAAACGTGCTTCTCGTGCTTGATGTCCGCGGCGAGCGTTCGGCCGAGGCCGTGGCAAAGGCCCGCACCGCATTGATCACCGTCGGGCTCGCCCACAAACTCGACTCGTTTCCCCGCGAGCTGAGCGGGGGAGAGCAGCAGCGCGTCGCGATTGCGCGCGCGATCGTCGGCAATGCCTCGGCGGTCCTCGCTGACGAGCCGACCGCGGCACTCGATAGCGAGAACGGCGTTGCCATCATGAAAGTGATGGTCGAGATCGCCAAAGACCCGGGCCGCGCCGTCTTGGTCGTCACCCATGACCCGCGTATATTGCCGTTTGCCAACCGGATCGTTCACATCGAAGACGGCCGCATCGTCAACGAAGAGCGACCGCAAGCTAAAATTGCCTGACCACGGGAGGCTGTGGAGTTCATGTGCGCCCCGCGCAAACGGTTCCTTCTCCGGGTGATGATCGGCTTGGCGGCAGGTGGGTTGGTGGCATGCGTCCTGGCGCTGCCGCAGCTTACGCAGCAGTCTCGTGCCGAGGAACCCGCACGCCCGGACGCCTCGGGTCAGAAGCAATGGGCTGCCGTTGCTCCCGGCCGCGTCGAATCTGCGTCACGGGAGATCAGGATCACGGCGCCGATGGTCGGGCGCATTGCCGAGGTTCTCGTCAAACCCAATGACAAGGTGTTCGCCGGCGAGTTGCTGGTGCGGCTCGATGACGAAGAGTTGCTGGCGCGGCTTGCGGTTGCCGAAGCGCAGGTTGCGATGCGCAAGCGGGCGCGCGATGATCAATCGGCCTCGCGCCGATCATTGAACCGCCGCAAGGCGGAAGATGCACTTGCCGACGCCGAGCGTGTTTTTGCCGATGCGCAGTCGGCGCTCGACAAGGCGGCCGCCGATCGGCGGAAGGGAAGCGGATCGGACGAAGGCGTTGCGGCGGCGCAGACAGCCTTCGCCAAGGCGAAAGAGACTCTCGAGAAGGAGCAGGCCGATTTACGCAAGATCAAAGCGGATTCCAATACGCCGCTGCCGAACCGCAATGAAGGCGAGCTCAATGTCGGACGCGCCGAGCTTGCTGCTGCGGAGCAGGCGGTCGAGAAGACGCGGATCCGCGCGCCAATTGCGGGCACCATCCTCCAGGTCCAGGCCAAGCCGGGCGAATTGGCAACGCCGTCGCCCGATCAGCCGCTGCTGATCATGGCTGACCTGTCATCGCTCCGCGTGCGCGCGGAGGTCGATGAGCGCGACATTGCCCAGGTCCATGTCGGCCAGCCGGTTATCGTGCGTGCCCATGCGTTTCAGGGGCGCGAGTTTGCCGGCACGGTCGCTTCGATCGCGCGACTGGTGGGGCCCGGCGTCATCAATGCGCGCAGTCAGCGTAAGCTCACGGATGTCGATGTCGCCGAGGTTGTGATCGACCTGCCCGATCCTGGTCCGCTATTGGTCGGCATGGAAGTGGACGTGTACTTCCGCGCCGACGATAAATAAGTTCGGCAACAAATTGTAACATAAGCGCTTTTTGCTCCCGACGCGATGCGAAGTTAATGGGCAGAATTGTTCGTCTACGAATAATTCTATCTTGACATGAGTTCGACCCGAAAGGCATACTTCCAAAATATGAGAAAGTTTTTCCGAATTTCGAAATTCCGGGTCTGAGATGTCACAGTTACCAGGGCGTGCAGCCGGCTCTCGAAGTCCGCATGGCGGATACGCGATCCTCAGTCGATATGCCATCGTGCTTGATACCGTGGCGCAATCGTCTGGCGGCTTGGCTCTTTCCGAGATCGGCCAGCGAACGGCGCTTCCCCAGGCGACGGTCTACAGGCTTGTCCATGCGCTGGTGCATGTCGGCTTTCTCACTACGGGCGAACGCCGCCGGCATTATGTTCTCGGCCCGCGACTGTTGCGCCTGATGTCTGCCGGGCTCCCTGGTCGCACGGTCCACACGCTGGCGCAGCCGATCCTCGATCGGCTTGCTGCCGATTTCGGTGAGACCGCCTTCGTCGCAAAGCTGGAAGGTGACGCGGTCGGGACGATAGGGGTTGCGACCCCCAGAGGCGAGTCACAGGCCTTCATTCAGCCCGGACGCCTCATGCCGTTCCATGCGGCGGCGTCGGCGAAATCGATCATGGCTTTTGCCGACGAGCACTTGCTCGACGCGTTTCTGCAAAAGCCCCATGAGCGGTTCACGAAGCGAACCAAGACCGACAAAGCAGAAATCGCTGACGAGCTCGCGCGCATCCGTGAGCGAGGATATGCAATCTGCGATCAGGAGCTTGATCCCGGCGTGCTCAGCTATGCCTGTCCGGTCAAGATCGCGAATTCCGCGGTCGTCTATAGCTTAGGCTTGGTCGGATTTGCCGAGCGTTTCGGTCGCGTGCCTGTGGACGCGGTCGTGTCCTCGCTCAAGACGGCGGCGAGTGATTTTTCCAACCTGTTGCGCGAAGAGAGCGCTTTTACTTCCAGCCTGTTGTCGACATGGAACCCGGCACTAGCGCCCCCACGCCGGGATGATGGACTTGCCGTCGATCGCTAAAGCATCTTCCCCCGAAGTGGACGCCGGTTCGCCGCAGAAAATGCGATCACTCAAAGTGAACGACGGCGGGTTTTGCGCGAACGGCGCGCAAATTTCATGTTTTCGCGTCGCCGAGTGTTTTCTTTCCGGCAAATTCAGTCTCCCCCGGACCAAGTCTGGGGCGTGTTTCGTGGCAATGCTTTTCTCAAACTTTATCAACAGGCTGCGGTCTGGCGGCGGACTGTCCTGCACATAAATTGATATATTTCAGATACTTCCACCGAGAAGTTGCACCTTGCTCAGAGTTGCGCCGGAAGCACCCGATCGGGTGGACGATGGCCGTCCATGAAGGTCTGGATATTGATGATGACCTTCGTGCCCATGTCGATGCGGCCTTCGATCGTCGCTGAGCCGAGATGCGGCAGCAGCACGACCTTGCCAGCTTTTGCGAGCCGCATGAGCTTCGGATTGACCTCCGGTTCGTGCTCGAACACATCAAGACCAGCACCGGCGATCTCGCCTGCCTCGAGGGTACGCGCGAGCGCGTTCTCGTCGATGACCTCGCCGCGGGCGGTGTTGACGATGTAGGCTTCGGGCTGCAGCAGCTTCAGGCGCCGCGCCGAGAGGAGGTGATAAGTGGCTGGCGTGTGCGGGCAATTGACCGAGATAATGTCCATCCGGACCAGCATCTGGTCGAGGCTTTCCCAATAGGTCGCCTCCAGAGCCTCTTCGACCTTGGGCGGCACGCGCCGGCGGTTGTGATAGTGAATCTGCAGGCCGAAGGCACGGGCGCGACGGGCCACCGCCTGGCCGATCCGTCCCATGCCGATGATGCCGAGGCGCTTGCCGGAGATGCGATGCCCGAGCATCCAGGTCGGTGTCCACCCCTCCCACGGCTTCTCGCCGATCATCAGTGCCGCCCCCTCGGTCAGCCGGCGTGGCACGGCGAGGATGAGTGCCATCGTCATGTCGGCGGTATCTTCGGTGAGCACACCCGGCGTATTGGTAACGGTGATGCCGCGCTGAAGCGCCGCCGTGACATCGATATTGTCGACGCCATTGCCGAAATTGGCGATGAGTTTCAATTGCTCGCCGGCATGCCCGAGCAAGTGGGCATCGATCCGGTCCGTTACCGTTGGCACCAGTACGTCGGCGCTTGCCAAGGCCTCGGTCAGCTCCGCATCACCTTTCGGCTTGTCGTCAATATTCAGGCGCGTATCGAAAAGCTCGCGCATGCGGGTTTCGACAATATCCGGTAGCTTGCGCGTCACCACCACCACGGGTTTTTTTCGCGTTACCATTTTTTGAATGTCCTTGCCCCGCCGCGTCGCGACGCCTCACGAAAGGCAGAACGCGGCCCTTCAGCCCTCATTAACCGACATCGCCGACAGTGAAAACCCGCGCTCTGAGCGTTCAAGGAGAGAGCCGTAATGGTTCTTCTCTATCAGAAGGCCGGCATAACACAATGCGCCAACGCCGGATGTTTTCGTCTTCTGCCGGTATCGCCAACGCGGCGCGCCGACTGCCAGGTGTGAAGAGGTTTTGCCAGCCGGCATTTCGGGCCCGCGGCGCCGCGCGCGGCCTGTGTGCCGCGGCGCTGGTGATCGGCCTTGCTGGCAGCGGCACCGTGCTCGCCGCCAATTCTCCGCTTGCCACTGGCGCGCAAAGCGGGTTGCCGGTACCGCGATTCGTCAGCATCAAGTCGGACCGGGTGAATGTGCGGGCAGGGCCAACCAAGGACCACGAGGTCGTGTGGGTTTTCGCCCGCGCTGGATTGCCGGTCGAGATCACCGCGGAATTCGAGAACTGGCGCCGAATCCGCGACTGGGAAGGGGCTGAAGGCTGGGTCTATCACTCGCTGCTGTCGGGCCGGCGCTCTGCCTTCGTGGCGAAGCGCAAGAACGGCGACGACCTGGTGCCGCTCTATGACTCGCCTGATTCCGACGCCACGATCAAAGCGCGGCTACAGCCGGGCGTGCTCGGCCATGTCAGGCACTGCAACGGTGTGCGCTGCCGCTTCTTCGGTGAAAAATTTGACGGCTACGTTGCGCAGGACCGCCTGTGGGGGGTCTATCCGGGCGAGAAGATCGACTGATGCTGAATTCAGCTTGAGCGGCCGGTCTTTCAGGTGACCGCTCGCGCCACGCGCATGGCCGCCGTGCAGATCGCTATGTACCCTTTGGCTTGAGGCGAACGACGACGTCCACGCGGGAGACCGTGTAGCCCTCGGGGACGGTCGGAAAGCCGTCAAGCCCGACGCTCGGGATATCGACCAGCTCGTTCCTGTCTTCGATGAAGAAGTGATGATGATCCGTGACGTTGGTGTCGAAATAGGTCTTTGAGCCGTCGACTGCGATCTGCCGCAGCAGCCCGACTTCGGTAAACTGGTGCAGGGTGTTGTAGACAGTCGCCAGCGATACCTGGACCCGCGCCTGCGTCGCCTCCTCATAAAGCATTTCAGCCGTGAGGTGCCGGTGCCCTTTTCCGAACAGAATCCATCCGAGCGCCATGCGCTGCAGGGTCGGCCGCAGGCCGACATCGCGCAACATGGCTTTCACGTCGTGCCACGGACATCCGTTGAGGTCCGACTGCTGCGAAACGTTTCCGTCCCCCTGCCTGCCATGCGGCAGGGGAGCGTTACCCGGTGGAAATATGGCTTTCATCGTCTGCGGTACACCCAAGCTCCTCAGCACTAAAAAAATCGGCATAAATATACTACCTCGCCTGGCTCCTTCTTGCAACTGGTTCGCAATCTTGCCTAAGCTACACCCTTCGGAAGCCATTTGCTGCAGCTTCGCCCGGTGCGATGTGTTTTCACCGGCCTGTTGCCTATGGTAGGGAAGCGGCTTAGACGGATTTTTCCCGCAGGGTAGGGCGCGGGACAGCGTTGGAGACACAAGAGCGCACCCTCCTGCCGGGGCTGCGCTCAGCCGGCGCGGGTCGGCGAAGCGAGGGTCAGGCGGAATGGAGAATCGTCGGTCGAGCTTTGAATTTGCGGACCTGCTGGCGTGCGGCCGGGGCGAATTGTTTGCCGACGGGCCCCAGCTTCCGCTCCCGCCCATGCTGATGTTCGAGCGCATTGCCGAGATTGACGACAAGGGGGGTGAGCACGGCAAGGGTTTGGCGCGAGCCGAGCTCGAAGTGAAGCCCGACCTCTGGTTCTTTCCCTGTCATTTCAAGGGCGACCCCGTGATGCCGGGCTGCCTTGGTATCGATGCGCTGTGGCAGTTGCTCGGCTTCTTTCTCGGCTGGCTTGGCGGCGCCGGCAAGGGGCGGGCGCTCGGCCTCGGCGAGCTGAAGCTTTCCGGACAGGTTCTTCCTACGGTCAAGAAGGTCGTATACGGCATCGACATCAAACGCGTCGTACGCTCCAAACTGGTGCTTGGCATCGCTGATGGCTGGCTGTCTGCCGACGGTTCGGTGATCTATCGCGCGTTCGACCTCAAGGTCGGGCTGTTCCGCGGCCTGGCTATGCAATCCAATCCGGCCTGAAGGCCGGCGGCCGCGGATCGAGGCGATGATCCGGACGGATACGGGGGCCAATGAGATGAGACGTGTCGTCGTCACCGGGATGGGTATTGTCTCGTGCATCGGCAACAATACCCAAGAAGTGCTGGCGAGCCTGCGCGAGGCGAAATCCGGCATTTCACGCGCCGTCAAGCACGCCGAGCTCGGATTCCGCAGCCAGGTCCAGGGTGAACCAACGCTGAATGCGGAAGAGGCGATCGATCGCCGCGCGATGCGCTTTCTTGGCGGTGGCGCCGCCTGGAATCACGTCTCCATGGAGCAGGCGATTCGCGATGCCGGCCTCGAGGAGAACGAAATCTCGCACGAGCGCACCGGCATCATCATGGGTTCGGGCGGACCCTCGACCCGCACCATCGTCGAAGCTGCCGACGTGACCCGCTCCAAGGGTCCGAAGCGCGTCGGGCCCTTTGCCGTGCCGAAGGCGATGTC
>CAZTTL010000020.1:0-7235 GCA_964616635.1 uncultured Rhodoplanes sp.
AAAACTGGCGGGGCCCGGCAGGGTTTTGACCCGCCGAGCCCCGTAGCAATCAGCCGGCCTGTAAGCCGGGTTCTGTAGGGCACGGGACCGAAATCCCGCACGTGACGGCCATTCCTCTGGGACGCCGGTTACCCGGCGTCTCGAGCAACCCACCCGGACGGCTCAATCCGGACATCGATCTGGAAGCCGAAGCTTCCGCGCCGTCCCTATTCGGTCTTGCTCCCGGTGGGGCTTGCCGTGCCGTTTCCGTTACCGGAACCGCGGTGCGCTCTTACCGCACCGTTTCACCCTTACCGCGGATACGCAACGCGCGTCGCGGCGGTTTGATTTCTGTGGCGCTGTCCCTGGGGTCGCCCCCGCCGGACCTTATCCGGCACCGCATGTCCGTGGAGCCCGGACTTTCCTCTCCGGCAGACACCTTTCGGCGTCCGCCGGAGCGGCCGTCCGGCCGACTGATGCTGTTAACGTGGTCGGCTGCGAAGGCCGGGTCAAGAGCGTGGCCCCCCGCGGGGAGCCTGCTAGTCTCTCGCTAGTCTAAAACGCCGTCTTGATACCGGGTCAGGCTGGGCGCCGGGACAGATCGCGCGGATGTGCCGGCGTTGCCAGTCGGCGCATCGTATGCCGGCCCCAGCGATGGACCGCAGTCCCTGCACTTCGAAGCATGGAAGCAAGGTATCGGGATCGCTCGACATGCCCGCGATGAATCAAGACCTGAATCTCGTCATATGAGAACGGGGGAGAAAACTTGGATCGGGGGTTGGTGGTGTTCATGGTTGCCTCAGTTTTTCATTGGCAGAATGCTGCACTGCAAAATCTTTCTACCACAAATGTTTTCAGAATGCTTGATTTGGAATACGAAGCCTGGGAACATGATTGATGAAAAAAAGGAACAAATGAACGCACCGTTTGACATGCGTGTCTTCGCCCGCGTCGTGGAGCGGGGCAGTTTTTCCGCCGCCGGCAAGGACTTCGGGCTGACGCCTTCGGCGGTGTCGAAGCTTGTCACCCGGCTGGAGGACCGGCTCGGCACCCGGCTGTTCCATCGCACCACGCGCCGGCTCGCGCTGACGCCGGAGGGGGAGACCTACCACCTCCGCGCGCGAGACATCCTTGCGGCGATCGATGATGCCGAGATGGAAGTGGCCCGCTCCGGCAGCACGCCGCGCGGGCGGCTGCGCGTGAACATGGGAACGGCGTTCATGCTGCACGCGCTCGCACGCGCCCTGCCCGATTTTCTCGCCCGCTATCCGGAGATCGAGACCGATTTCTCCGTGTCCGACCGCTATGTCGATCTGCTGGCCGAGAACTGCGATGTCGCGATCCGCACCGGGCCGGTGACCGACCCCTCGCTCGTCGCCCGCGTTTTCGCCCGCACCGAGCGCCACGTTTTCGCTTCGCCCGCCTATCTCGCCCACCGCGGCACCCCGCGGACGCCCGAGGACCTCGCTCACCATGAATGCATCCGGCTGAGTTCGATGCCGGCACTCAATCGCTGGCCCTTCGCCGACGGCAAGGCGACGCGCATCGTCGAGGTGAGCGGGCGCGTCGTCGTCGACGATGCCGAGGCGGCGCTGCGGCTTGCGATCGCCGGCACCGGCCTCATCCGCGTGGCCGACCTGCTCGGCGGCAATGCCGTTCGCCGTGGCGAGCTGGTGCCGCTACTGATGGCCTACCAACACCATGAGCCGGTTCCGATCTCGGCCATCTATCCGGTCGGCCGCCACCGCATGGCAAAAGTCCGCGCCTTCATCGATTTTCTGGTCGAGCGCTTTTCCGGTCAGCCGTGGAGCCTCATCAACCGCGCCGACCAAGCGCCCGAGCGTGCCCCGTCATCGAGGTGATGCTCGGCGCGAGCATCGGAAGACGCAGGGCAGATATGCGGGCTGTCAGACCGCCGCGCAGGCCGCCAGCTCGTCTTTCGCCGCGAGCAGGTCCTGCAGGGTCTTGATGGTCGACGGATCGGCACGGCCATCAACGCCTGCAGGACGGAAATGGCGCTGGAAGGCGGCGACCACGGCGACGGTCGCGCCGTCGAATGTTCCGGTTGGTGTCAGACCATAGCCGTAGGCAGCAAGCGCGCTTTGCAGAGTGCGGACATCATCGCTGACATCGCCCGGTGCGAGCACGGCACCGGCAATGATCGGCGCCGGCGGCACCCACAAGCCAACATCCGCATTCGCCAGTTGCTGCCAGGGAAACAGCTCGCCCGGGTCCTGCTTGCGTGTCGGCGCGACATCGGAATGGCCGAGCACGTGGTGGGGCCGGATCGCATGGCGCGCGACGATATCGCGGGACAGCGCGATAACCGCGTCAACTTGCGGCTGGGGAAAGTCGCGATAGCCGAATTCGTGGCCGGGATTGACGATCTCGATTCCGATCGATCGCGTATTGATGTCGTTGCCGCGCTCCCAGAACGATGCGCCGGCGTGCCAGGCGCGTTCGGCTTCGGGGACGAGTTGCATGACCGTGCCGTCTTCGTCGACGAGGTAATGGCACGACACCCTTGCCTCGGGCGAGCGCAGGCGATCAAGCGCCACCTGCATCGTCGGCATTCCCGTATAGTGCAGCAGCAGGATATCGGGCGTGCAAGGGCGCGCGTCGTGGTTGGGCGACGGCACGATGCGCGAGACGAGCGACGAATCAGATCGGAAGGCGAACATTGCGTGCATGGGCGGCGACACAATTCCGTTAAAAACCTGAACACGTCGTTAACCGCAAGCGATTTCACTTCGTCGGGCATCAACGGGCGTCAGCGTCCACGCATGGGTTCAACGACCGCCCCCTTCGGCACTTCCATCCTGCTGCTGCGTCGGGGCGCCCTGATCTTCGGCAAAATCCGGCATCGCGACGGACTGCCGGACGACGGTGACCGTGCAGAGTGCCCGCGCGACCACCTGGGCCGAGACGCTGCCGAGGTAACGCCGCAGCGGTGAACTGCCGCGCGCCCCAAGGACAATGTGATCGACCCGATTGTTCCGTGCGTAATCGATGATCGCTGCGGCTGGATCCGGCGATTCGAAGACGTGATAGGTGACCTTGTCCTCCGCGACCGGAAGCGCGCGCGCCCAGTGGCGTAATTCGATCAGCCGCTGCAAATGCGGATTGCGACCATGCTCATCCTCCGGCGGATCGAGCGCGATCCGCGAGGTCTTCAGCACATTGACACAGGCAAGCCGCGCCGTCGGTTCGGTCGCCAGCACCCGGCGCAGCGCAACGGCGAGCCTCTCGCGCAAACCCTCAGCGCCAGGAGACAAGTCAATCGCGCCCATGACGATGGGCGCACGGTCGACCACGCCCGGAACGGCGCGCGAGCGAGGAGGCGGCGCGTTGCGGCTGGCGAGCCAGCGCATGAACACCGTCCCGGCACGATCACGTCGGCGCCGCTCGGCCCGCTCGGTCAACACCACGTCATCGGGATGGGTCAGCGCGAAACGCAACTGCGCCGGCGTTTCGTAACGCGCTTCGGGATCGATTTCGAGACAGCGCAGGATGATCTCCTGCAGCCACGGGGGAAGGCGCTGATTCCAATAACGCGGCGGCATCGGATCGCGCCACAGCCGGCGTCGCCACTCCGCCTCGCGCTCCGGCTGGCCGAATGGATATTCCCCGGCCGCCAGCAGATAAAGAATGACGCCGAGCGCGAAAATGTCGCTGCGCGGATCATTGCGGCCGCGCCGCACCTGCTCGGGCGCGACATAGGCGCCGGTGCCGACCGGCGCATCGAATTCCTCGCCGATCAGATCGGGAAGCTGGAGATTGCGCGAGAGCCCGAAGTCGATCAGCACCGCGGTCCCGTTGTCGCGCCGGATGGCGTTGCTGGGCTTGAGGTCGAGATGAAGGACGTGCTGATGATGGATGGCGTGCAAGGCTTCGGCAACGCTGGCACCGATCTGCGCGATCTCTTCCGCGGCGAGCGGTGCGTTGTCGACCAGGCGGGCGAGCGAATGCCCGATCACATATTCCATGACAATATACGGCAGCTCGAAATCACCGGCGGAAAAATACCTGGGAACGTGTGGCCCGGTGAGCCGCGCCAAAATCATCTGCTCCTGCTCGAAACCGACGATGGTGAGCGGATCCTCGCCACGGCGCAGCAGCGGAAGCTTCATGATCAGCGGCAGGCCGATGCCCGCCTTCGACACCCGCCAGAAATCGGCCATGCCTCCCGGTTCGAGCTGCTCGTCGAGCCGGTAGTTGTCGATCACATCACCGACTTGAAGCGGGCGGCCGTGCAGCACGCTGAGTCCTCAATAGCCCTGATAGAGGCGATAGCTCAGCCCGATCGGCAGCCCGGCATCACGAATCTTGGTGGCAGCCCCATCGATATCGTAGGGAACCCGGACATAGGTCAGCACGTCCTGGGCATCGTCGAGCACGGCATAGCAGGCGGCGGGGTTGTGATCGCGCGGCTGGCCAACCGAGCCGATGACCGCGAGCCAGCGCCGCCGCGCGGTCAGCGGAATGTCGACACGGTCGATCGGGTCAAATCCGGCGAATTTGCCGGTCACCGACATATGGAAGAGGCCGGGCACATGGGTGTGCCCGCAAAAGGTTGCGTGCGCTTGTGCTGCAACTAATGCGCGCGAGGCCGAGTACAGATCGGTGATGTAATCCCACTCCGCCGGCGCCGCCGGACTCGCATGGACATAAAGGTAGTGGCCTCGGTTGGCGGTGAGCGGAAGCCCGCCGAGAAAGTCGCTCTGCTTGCGGGTCAATTTCGTGCGCGTCCACGCGATCGCGGCCGCCGCATCCTCGTTCATGCTGATCGGCTGGCCGATCGCCGCAGCATCGTGATTGCCGAGGACGGCGATCGCCCCGCGGTCGACATGCGCCATCACGGTGTCAACCACCCAGCCCGGGTCGGCGCCATAGCCCACGTAATCACCGAGAAACACGTATGCATCGACCCCGTTGCGCTCGGCATGGTCGAGGCAGGCTTCAAAAGCCTCGCGATTGGCATGAATGTCGCTGATCAGCGCTATTCGCATGGCTTTGCTTGGTGTGGGGGTAAAGGCAACGTTTCTTTAAGTTTAACACCTCCTAATCGCAATTCGAGCAAACGCGGAGGCCGGCCGTTAAGCGTCCATTGACGCCCACGTGCACCCATGATATCCCACGTTAACCCATTTGTAAGAAGTAAGGCTGCCCCGGCGTGGGCAACTGGCTTGACCGGGACTGCGCCAGCGGATCGCGTCAGTGTCGAGCCGGCGTGGGGCGTGCGCGGCTATGGACCTGTTCGTCGCGAATTACACCTGTCGACTCGATTCCAAGGGGCGTGTGTCGATACCGGCGCCGTTTCGCGCGGTGTTGGCCCGCGATGGTTTTGTAGGGCTGTACTGCTATCCGAGCCTCGACCGACCGGCGATCGATGCCGGAGGGTATGGGCTATTGGCCGAAATCAACGGGCTGATCGGGCGCTACGCGCCCTATTCGGCGGAGCGCGAGGAGCTGCTGGTGGCGCTATACGGCCGCAGCGAGACGCTCAAATTCGACGGGGAGGGACGGATCGTGCTCTCCGAAATGCTCAAGACTCACGCCGCGATCGACGACGCGGCAACGTTTGTGGGTCTCGGGCAGCGATTCCAGATTTGGGAGCCGGAGCACTTCCGCGCCGAGCTCGACAAAGCGACGAATGCGGTGCGCGCGCTGACCAGCACGCTCGGGATGCAGCGCGGCCCCGTAAGCGACACGACACGCGAGCACGGAGCACGGGAGTGATGACGAGCCGCGACACCTTAACGGGTGTCGCTGGCGGACTGGCTCGCCATATTCCCGTGCTCGTGACGCAGGTGGTCGATCTGCTTGCCGTTCGCGACGGCGGTTTTTATATCGACGCAACCTTCGGTGCCGGCGGCTATACGCGCGCGATCCTGGCTGCTGCCAGTGGCGCAGAGGTTCTCGGCCTTGACCGCGACCGCACCGCGGTCGGGCGCGGTGCCGATCTCGTCGATGCCGCCCACGGCCGGCTCACCGTGATGGAAAGCTGCTTCTCCGCGCTCGATGAAGCGGCGGGCGGGGCCGCACGCGTTGACGGCGTCGTGTTCGATCTCGGCATCTCCTCGATGCAGGTCGACAGCGCCGAGCGCGGCTTTTCCTTCCGGCTCGACGGCCCGCTCGACATGCGGATGAGCGCCGAGGGGCCGAGCGCCGCCGACCTCGTCGCAGCGGCGAGCGCGCGCGACTTGGCACAGATCATTGCGACGCTCGGCGAGGAACGCCACGCGCGCGCCGTTGCCCGCGCCATCGTGCGCGCCCGTGCCCAAGCGCAGATCCGCACCACCGGCGCGCTTGCCGACATTGTTTCAGGCGTCGTGCGCATGCGGACGGGCGAGATCCATCCGGCGACCCGCACGTTCCAGGCGCTGCGCATGTTCATCAATGATGAGCTGGGCGAACTGGCGGCCGGCCTTCTTGCGGCAGAGCGCGTGCTCAAGCCGGGTGGGCGGCTCGTCGTCGTCTCCTTTCATTCGCTCGAAGACCGGCTGGTCAAGACCTTCCTGCTCGACCGTAGCAGCACGCCGGGCGTCTCGCGCCACCAGCCCGACCGCCCTGCCCGGTCCGCAACGTTCCGCTTACTGACGCGCCGGCCGATCACCCCGGAGACTGACGAGATCGCCGCCAATCCGCGGGCGCGCTCGGCGAAGCTGCGCGCTGGCGAACGTACCGACGCCGAACCGCGCGCCGGCGCCACCGCGGCGCTGCCGCTTCCGGTGCTGCCGTCACTCACAGCCGTGCTGCGAGGAGGCTGAGATGCGCCTTCTCAACCTGGTCCTCGCCGCCGCACTGGTGCTCGCCGCCGGCTATGTCTACAAGTCAAAATTCGCGGCGATGGTCGAGGCCGAACGCGTGGCCAAGCTGCGTATCGAGATCACGCGCGAGCGCGACCGGATCGCCTCGCTGCGTGCCGAGTCGGCGAAGCTCGAGGCTCCTGCCCGCATCCAGCGTCTCGCCGAGCGCCACCTTTCCCTTAAGCCGCTTGACCTCAACCAGATCGACACGATCGACGCCATTCCGTTGCCGCCCACGGAGGTGACTCCACGACCGAGCGACGAGCCGGCCATCGCCAAAGCCAATTCCGCACCGCCCGAAGTCGCGACCGGCAGCATCCCCGCGCCGACGCCCCCAAGCAGACCAGCGCCGCCACCCGTCACGAGCAGACCGGTGTCGCCTCGCGTCACGAGCAGACATACGGCACCGACGGCGCCGCCGAGGTATGCGGCACCCACGGCGCCGCC
>CAZTTL010000020.1:7335-23075 GCA_964616635.1 uncultured Rhodoplanes sp.
TATGCGGCACCCACGGCGCCGCCCGACCCAGTCATCGCTCCGCTACGGCCTCCCGCCGATGTGTGGACCAGCAGCGTGCCCGAGACGGCGGACCCGAGGTGAGCCATGGATAAATCCCACGCTGCTGCACCCGCCAGCACGTCCACCGCTCCGGCTGCCGCGAAGACGTCACGCCTGCCCTGGCACCGCCATCTCGTGCAGGCCGCGCTTTACGGTCGCAATGTCGATCGCACGCGCAAGACCAAAGCGCGCATCGGCCTTGCCGTGCTGGCTTTCTCCGTCATCTATCTCATCATTGCTGCACGCCTTGTCGTGTTCGCGGTCGCACCCGATCCACATGTCGGCCGCCACGCCGGCTCGTCCGATGCCGTGGCAACGGCACGGCCCGACATTCTCGACCGCAAGGGCAGGATTTTGGCGACCGACGTGCGGGTGCCCTCGCTGTTCGCCGAGCCACGGCGGCTGATCGACGTCGACGAAGCGGTCGAACTTTTGACCGCGGTGATGCCCGACCTCGACACCAACGAGTTGCGCGAGCGTTTGGGCTCGAAGCGCGGCTTCGCCTGGCTCAAGCGCGAAATCACCCCGCAGAAGCAGAAGGAGATTCACCGGCTCGGCCTGCCCGGCGTCGGCTTCCTCAACGAGAATAAGCGCGTCTACCCCAACGGGCGTGAGGTGTCGCACCTCATCGGGCACGTCAATATCGACAATCAGGGCATCGCTGGCATCGAGAACTATCTCGACAATAACGGGCTTGCCGCCCTGCATCGCGCCGGGCTCGCCTCCGACCGCCAGCAGGTCCCGCTCACGCTCGCCGTCGACCTGCGGGTTCAGCACGTGTTGCGCGACGAGCTCGCCGCCGCGACAGAAAAATTCAAGGCCAAGGCAGGTGCTGGTGTCGTGCTCGACGTGCGCAGCGGCGAGGTCATCTCCATGGTCTCGTATCCGGATTACGACCCCAACAATCCGAAAGAAGCACTTGATCCCAAGCGCATCAACCGGCTCACCACCGGCGTGTATGAAATGGGCTCGACCTTCAAGGCGCTCACCGTGGCGATGGCCCTCGATTCCGGCAAGGTGACGCTCAATTCGTCGTTCGATGCGCGCGCGCCGCTGCACTACGGCCGCTTCGCCATCCACGACTTTCACGCCCAGCACCGGGTCCTCACCGTTCCGGAAATTTTCACCTACTCGTCCAATATCGGTGCGGCGAAGATGGCGCTCGCCGTCGGCGTCGAAGGCCACAAGGCCTTTCTGCGCAAGATCGGACAGCTCGACCGCTTGCGCACTGAGCTGCCCGAGAGTGCCGAGCCGCTGGTGCCGAAGCACTGGGGTGAGATCAACACCGTCACCATCGCTTTTGGTCACGGCCTGTCGGTCGCGCCGCTGCAGGCGATGATGGGATTTGCCGCGCTGATGAACGGCGGCTATCTGATCCCGCCGACCTTCCTCAAGCGCAGCGAGGAGGCGGCCCGGGCGCTCGCCAAGCGCGTGATCAAGCCGCAGACGAGCATCGCCATGCGCTATCTCATGCGACTCAATGCGGAGAAAGGCAGCGGCACCAAGGCTAACGTCAAGGGCTACTATGTCGGGGGCAAGACCGGCACCGCCGAGAAGGTCGTCAACGGCCATTACAGCAAGACCAAGCTGCTCTGCGATTTCATTGCCGTCATGCCGGCAGATGATCCGCGCTACCTGATCCTGATCCTGCTTGACGAACCGCAGCCGATTCCGGAAACGCACGGCTATGCGACGGCGGGGTGGAATGCTGCCCCGACCGCGGCCAAGGTGATCACCCGCATCGCGCCGATGCTGGGGCTCAAGCCGCGCCCGGACCTGCCGCCGGCCGACCAGCTGATTCTCGCCAGTATCAAAGCGCGGCGCTGAGGCCATCCGCCTGGCGCGGGCTTATGGCCAGCTACCGCTGCCTCGCGGAGCGCGGTAATTTCCTTGGCGAATCATATTGCTGCGTCGCATTCCGAGCCTTGGCGGAAATGCTGGCGCAAGTCACAAATCCGGCGAGAATGTTCCTGATTGCTGGGAATCGCCCTGTTATCGTGGTCTTGTTGGTTACGATAAGCCCGTTTCCCCTTCGCCGGAAAATGCTCTAAACCGATAATGCCGAGGCCTGCCCTCGGGCCAAGCCCAGAGCTTTGAATGCGCTTGCTCGACCTTCTCGACCCTGACGCACGGTTTGATCCGCGGTACGGATTGCGCCCGATCTCAGGAATCTGTGCCGACAGCCGGGCGGTGAGACCGGGCTTCCTGTTCGCCGCCGTGCCGGGAGAAAAGGCGGATGGGCTCAGCTACGTTCAAGCGGCGGTCGCCGCCGGCGCTGTCGCGATTCTGGCGGAGCGGACACCGCCAGTGCCGCTGCCTGACGACATCGCGGTCGTGATCGTTCCCCGGGTGCGCCGGGCGCTGGCGCTGGCTGCCGCGCGCTTCTACGGCCGCCAGCCTGCGGTGGTCGCCGCGGTCACCGGGACCAGCGGCAAGACCTCCGTCGCCTCCTTCACCCGCCAGATCTGGAGCGCGCTTGGGCTGGCAGCAGCAAGCATTGGCACGGTCGGCCTCGTCACCCCGCACGAGGAGCAGTATGGCTCGCTGACGACTCCCGATCCTGTCGAGCTGCATGCGACGCTCGCCCGCCTGGCCGAAGACGGCGTTACCCATCTCGCCCTCGAAGCCTCATCCCATGGTCTCGACCAGCATCGGCTCGACGGCGTGCGGGTGGCGGTCGCGAGCTTCACCAACATCACGCGCGATCACCTCGACTATCATCAGACCTTCGACGCCTATATCGAGGCGAAGCTCATCCTCTTCAAAGAACTGCTGACCGCGGACAGCGCCGCCGTCATCAATATCGACCACGCGCATTCCGATGCATTCGTCGCGGCCGCCTCCGCGCGCACCAGCCGGGTGATGACGGTCGGGCGCCGGGGACTCGACATCCGTCTTGCGGAGGCTGCGATCGACGGCTTTTCGCAGACGCTGCTGATTGATCACGCCGGCCGCCAATATCGCGTCAGGCTGCCGTTGGTCGGAGGGTTCCAGGTGGAGAACGCGCTCGTCGCCGCCGGCCAGGCGATCGCGACCGGCTGCGAGGCCGCAGCGGTCTTCAATGAGCTTGAGGGCCTGGCCGGCGCCAAAGGCCGACTCGAACTCGTTGGCCAGCGCAACGGCGCGCCGATCTTTGTCGACTACGCCCACAAGCCGGACGCGCTTGCCAAGGCGATCGAGGCCTTGCGTCCCTACACGACCCGGCGGCTGACTGTCGTGTTCGGATGCGGCGGCGACCGCGATCAGGGCAAGCGCCCACTGATGGGCGCGATCGCCGCCGAAAAAGCCGACCGGGTCATCGTCACCGACGACAATCCGCGCAGCGAGGAGCCCGGCGCCATCCGTGCCGCGATCCTTGCTGCGGCGCCCGGCGCCATCGAGATCGGCGATCGCGGCGAAGCGATCCAATATGCGGTCGACGACCTTTACGCCGGCGACGTGTTGCTGGTCGCCGGCAAAGGCCACGAGACCGGCCAGACGATCGGCGGGCGCACCGTCCCGTTCAGTGACCACGAGGCAATTGCCGCGGTATTGCGGGAGAAGAGCGCGTGAGTACGCCGGCCTTGTGGACCGTCAGCGGCATGGCTGACGCGATGAAGGCCGAGCGCGCCGGCGCGCTGCCCGAGAGCGTGCACGGCCTGTCGATCGACAGCCGCACCATTACGCCCGGCGAAGCCTTCTTCGCTCTCACCGGCGAGCGCACCGACGGCCACGCCTATGTCGGCGCCGCATGCGAGAAGGGCGCTGGCCTTGCCGTCGTCGCCGCCGACCGGCGCGCCGATGTGCCTGCCGACGCCCCGCTCCTGATCGTGCCCGACGTGCTCGATGCATTGCGGGACCTCGCGGTTGCGGCGCGGGCGCGATCTTCCGCGCAAATCGTCGCCATCACCGGCTCGGTCGGCAAGACCTCGACCAAGGAAGCGCTGCAGCTTGCCCTGCGCGCCGACGGCGAGACCCATGCCTCGGCCGCTTCGTTCAACAATCATTTCGGGGTGCCGCTCTCGCTCGCCCGAATGCCGGAAACCGCGCGCTACGGCGTGTTCGAAATCGGCATGAACCACCGCGGCGAGATCACGCCGCTGGTCGAGCTGGTGCGTCCGCATGTGGCGATCATCACAACCGTGGCGCCGGTGCATCTCGTGTTCTTCGAGAGCCTGAACGCGATCGCCGACGCCAAGGCGGAAATATTCGCCGGCGTCGAGCCGGGCGGTGCCGCCATCCTCAATCATGACAATCCGTATTTCGCCCGCCTCAAGCGGCGCGCGAAAGCGGCTGGCATCACCCGCATCATCTCCTTCGGCGAGCACGCGCGGCCGCAGGCGCGCCTCATCAAGTGCGTGCTGCATCCCGATTCGTCCGTCGTGGAAGCCTCGATCCTCGGCGAGACTGTCGACTACCGCATCGGCGCGCCCGGCCGCCATCTCGTGCTCAATTCGCTCGCCGTCCTTGCGACCGCGCGCGTGGTCGGCGCCGACCTTGCGCTCGCCGCACTCGCGCTCGCCAATCAGGTGCCGGCCCCCGGCCGTGGCACCAGGATCACGCTCGATGCGCCGGGCGGCCCGTCGCTACTGATCGACGAAAGCTACAATGCCAATCCCAACTCGATGCGGGCGGCGCTGTCCCTGCTCGGCCAGGCGTCGGTCGGACCGCACGGGCGCCGCATCGCCGTGCTTGGCGACATGCTCGAACTCGGACCGGCCGGCGCCGAGCTGCATCGCGCGATCGCCGAGCAGATCACGGAATACGGGATTGACCTCGTTTTCTGTGCCGGACCGCTGATGGCGGCACTGTGGGAAGCGCTGCCGGCCAACCGCCGCGGCGCGCATGCCGCTACCGCCGAGGATCTCGAACTGACCGTGCTCGGAGCGGTGCGCGGCGGCGACGCGCTGATGGTGAAGGGCTCGAATGGCTCGCGCATGGGCCCGATCGTGAAATCGCTGACGCGGCGCTATGCTCCGCGGCAGGCCTGCGACGACGTCCCGGCCCAGGGCTGAGAAGAAGGCTGACCAATGCTCTACTGGCTCGCTGAACTCTCCGAGCACGTGTCCGTGCTGAATGTCTTCCGCTACATCACCTTCCGCGCCGCCGGCGCCATCGTCACCGCGGCGCTGTTCGTCTTCCTGTTCGGGCCGCGCATCATCGCGAGCCTGCGCGCGCGCCAGGGCAAGGGGCAGCCGATCCGCACCGACGGTCCGCAATCGCACCTCGTGACCAAGAAAGGAACGCCCACCATGGGCGGGCTGATGATCCTGATCGGCCTCGTGGTGTCGACGGTGCTGTGGGCCAATCCCGCCAATCCCTATGTCTGGATCGTGCTGGGCGTCACACTCGGCTTCGGGCTGATCGGCTTCTACGACGACTATCTGAAGGTGACGAAGCAGTCGCATGCCGGCTTTCCGGGAAAGATGCGGCTTACGCTCGAATGCCTGATCGCCGCGGTCGCCTGCATCGCGCTCGCGCATATCGGGCGCCCGCCGCTCGCGACGGCGCTCGTCTTCCCTTTCGTCAAGGGCGTGGTGGTCGACCTCGGCTGGTTCTTCGTCGTGTTCGGCGCCTTCATCATTGTCGGTGCCGGCAATGCGGTGAACCTCACCGACGGGCTCGACGGGCTCGCGATCGTGCCGGTGATGATCGCAGCGGCGAGCTTCGCGGCGATTTCCTGGGCGGTCGGCAATCTTCTGTTCGCCGAATATCTGCAGCTCAACTACGTCGCCGGCGCCGGCGAATTGACGGTGCTGTGCGGGGCGATCTTGGGGGCAGGACTGGGCTTTCTCTGGTTCAACGCGCCGCCCGCCTCGATCTTCATGGGTGACACCGGCTCACTCGCGCTCGGCGGGCTGCTCGGGGTGGTCGCGGTGGTCACCAAGCATGAAGTTGTGCTCGGCATCATCGGCGGCCTGTTTGTGCTCGAAGCGGTCTCGGTCATCGTCCAGGTCGTGTCGTTCAAGCTCACTGGCAAGCGCGTGTTCCGCATGGCGCCGCTGCATCACCATTTCGAGCAGCTCGGCTGGACCGAGCCGCAGATCGTGATCCGGTTCTGGATCATCTCGGTCGTGCTGGCGCTCGCCGGGCTGTCGACGCTGAAATTGCGGTGAGGCGCCTGCGTCTGCCGGCCTCGGGGGCAACATCATGATTCCGGTCCACACGCTTTCCGGTAAGAAGGTCGCGATCTTCGGCCTCGGCATTTCGGGACTTGCCACGGCAAGCGCGCTGTTTGCCGGCGGCGCCGATGTGATCGGCTGGGACGACTCGGGCGAGCGCATCGAATATGCGACGAGCGCCGGCATTCCGACCGCGGATCTGCGCCATGTCGACTGGTCGCGCATATCGGCACTGGTGCTGGCGCCCGGCGTGCCGCTCACCCATCCGGCGCCGCACTGGACCGTCGGGCTGGCGCGGGCTGCCGGTGTCGAGGTGATCGGCGACATCGAGCTGTTTTGCCGCGAGCGCGCGAGCTATGCGCCGACCGCGCCCTTCGTCGCCGTGACCGGCACCAACGGCAAATCGACCACGACGGCGCTCACCGCGCATATCCTCGCCGCCGCCGACTACGAGGTCGAAATGGGCGGCAATATCGGCACCGCGATCCTGTCGTTGAAGCCGCCGCAAGCCGGGCGCGTCCATGTCATCGAGGTGTCCTCGTTCCAGATCGAGCTGGCACCGAGCCTCAATCCCTCCGTCGGCATTTTGATCAATCTCAGCGAAGACCATCTCGACCGCCACGGCACCATGGCGAACTATGCGGGCATCAAGGAGCGCCTGGTCGCCGGCGTCCAGGACAACGGCACTGCCGTGATCGGCGTCGACGATGGCTGGTGCCAGGCCGCCGCCGATCGCATCGCGCGCTCCGGGCGCCGGGTCACCCGCGTCTCGGTGCGCCGCCCGCTGGTCGACGGCGTCTATGTCGAGGCCGATCGCATCTTACGCGCCGATGGCGCCGCCACCCAGGAGATTGCGCTGCTCGGCGGCATTGCCACGCTGCGCGGCGTGCACAATGCGCAGAATGCGGCCTGCGCCTCGGCCGCGGTGATGGCGCTGTCAGTCGCGCCGAAGACCATCCAGGCGGCGCTGCGCAGCTTTCCCGGTCTTGCCCATCGCATCGAGGAGGTCGGGCGCAAGGGCAAGATCGCCTTCGTCAATGATTCCAAGGCGACCAATGCGGACGCCGCCGCCCGCGCGCTCGCCTGCTTCTCCGATATCTACTGGATCGCCGGCGGCAGGCCGAAAACCGACGGCATCGCGGCGCTCGACGGCTTTTTCCCGCGCATCCGCAAGGCCTATCTGATCGGCGAGGCGGCTCAGCAATTTGCGGCGACGCTCGAAGGCCGGGTTCCCTACGAGATCGCGGGCATGCTCGATCGCGCCGTTGCCGACGCCGCCGCGGACGCGGAAGCCGCGACGGCTGGCGACCCCGTCGTGCTGCTGTCGCCGGCCTGCGCCTCGTTCGACCAGTTCCGCAATTTCGAGGAGCGCGGCGACGCGTTTCGCAAGCTGGTGCGCGAGCTTCCCGGCGTCCAAAGCTGAAAAGAACAACCGGCTGCCAACCGGTTTCCTTGCCGGCCGTCCTGCTCTACACAAACACCCATGACCGCACGCACTACCCCGTCCGCCATCGATATCGCCCGATTGAGTCTCGGTGTCCGCAATCGCGAGCGCGCCCATTTAGCGCGCGCGATCACGCTCGCCGAATCACGCCGCGCCGATCACCAGCATGCCGCCCGCGAGCTGGTACAGGACCTGCTGCCGCTCACCGGCAATGCGATCCGCGTCGGCATCACCGGCGCCCCGGGCGTCGGCAAATCGACCTCGATCGATGCGCTCGGCGCCTATCTGACGGCGAGCGGCCACCGCATCGCCGTGCTGGCAGTCGATCCCTCCTCGGCACGCACCGGCGGCTCGATTCTTGGCGACAAGACCCGCATGGCCCAGCTCGCCGTTGATCCGAACGCCTTCATCCGGCCGTCGCCCGCGGCGGGCACGCTCGGCGGCGTCGCGGCGAAGACGCGCGAGACCATGCTGATCTGCGAGGCGGCAGGCTACGACGTGATCCTGGTCGAGACCGTCGGCATCGGCCAGTCGGAAACCGCCGTCGCCGACATGACCGATTTCTTCCTTGCGCTGATGCTGCCGGGCGCCGGCGACGAGCTGCAGGGGATCAAGAAGGGCTTGGTCGAGCTCGCCGACATGATCGCCGTCAACAAGGCGGATGGCGACAACATCATGCGCGCCCGCGCCGCGGCGGCCGAGTATCGCGCCGCCCTCCACATCCTCAGCCCGCGCTCGCCGAACTGGCCAGTGCCGGTCGTCACCTACTCTGCCAAGACTGGCGACGGGCTCGCCGACCTGTGGGCCAAAATCCTGGAGCATCGCGAGAAGCTGAGCGCGAGCGGCGAGTTCGCTGCGCGGCGGCGCGAGCAGCAGATCAAATGGATGTGGGCTATTCTCGAAGACCGCTGGCGCTCCCGCATCGCCTCCGATCACAAGCTCAAGGCCAAGCTGCCGCAGATCAAGAAGGCGGTGGCGGATGGCGAACTGTCGCCGGCGCTCGCGGTCGACGAGATCATGGCGACGCTGGGGTGGTGATGATGGCTGGTAGACGGCGCATCGCCCACTTTTCCCTCTCCCCGCAACCCGGGAAGAGCAAATTTCAAGCCGCCTCGCCCTGAAAACCCGGCAGCGCGTCACGCAGTAACGCCGTAGGATGGGTTGAGCAAACGCGAAACCCATAAGGTGCACGGGACGGTGGGTTTCGCTGCGCTCAACCCACCCTACAAGCCGAACCTGCTCACGCCGCCTCGCCCTGAAAACCGGGCAGCGCGTCACGCAGCACGCCAAAGATCGCTTCGCGTTCCTCGCGGGCGACCGCCTGTTCGAGTCGCCCGAGCCAAGCGCGGACGACCTCGATCGGCGGGCTCACCGGATGCGCGGCGACGACGCCAGCGATGCCGATCTCGGCGGTCGGCTCCTCGCGTGCGAACAGGATTTCGTGCAAGCGCTCCCCCGGGCGGATGCCGGTATAGACGATGTCGATGTCGCGGTGGACTTCGAGGCCGGACAGCTTGATCATGCGCTCGGCGAGCTCCACGATCTTCACCGGTTGGCCCATATTGAGGACGAACACCGACTGCGTGGCCCGCACCGGCCCGAACGCATGACTCGCCGCCGTGACGACGAGGTCGCACGCCTCGCGGATGGTCATGAAATAGCGCACCATGTCGGGATGGGTGACGGTGACCGGCCCGCCCGCTTCGATCTGCGCGCGGAATTTCGGCACCACCGAGCCGTTCGAGGCGAGCACATTGCCGAAGCGCACCGCGATCATCCGCGTCGCCGCCTGCCCGGCCCCGGCGCGGCGGGCAAATTCGGCATCGAGCGCCTGGCAGTACATTTCGGCGAAGCGCTTGGTGGCGCCGAGCACCGAGACCGGCTCGATCGCCTTGTCGGTCGAGATCATGACCAGACCCGCGGCGGCCGCCGCGACCGCGGCATCGGCGACATTCACCGAGCCGAAGACATTGGTCTTGATGCCCTCGCCCCAATCCTTCTCGAGGATGGGAACGTGCTTGAGCGCGGCCGCGTGAAACACCAGGTCGGGCTTGAAGTCGGCGAGCAGGCGAAAAATGCGGTCGCGGTCGCGCACATCGGCGATGTGTCCGGTGACGCGCGCCTTGGTCCCGGTGGCTGCCAGCGCTTCGAGCACCGCATGCAGCGCGGGCTCCGAGTTTTCGATCACCAGCAGGCGGGACGCCCCGTAAGTCACGACGCGGTTGCAGATTTCCGAGCCGATCGAGCCGCCGCCGCCGGTCACGACGATGGCCTTGCCCTTCACAAAATCTTCCAACCGGCGGTAGTCGATCTTCACCGTCGAGCGCAGCAGCAGATCCTCGACATGGACCGGGGCGAGCCGCAGCTCCTTGCCGCCCTCCTCCAGCGACGGCAGGCGGCTGGTCAGCAGGCCGAGCCGCCGCGCGTGCATGAGCACGGCCTCGACATTATTGCCCTTCTCGAAGGCGGAGACCGTGAGCACCAGGCGGCGCACCTCGGTGCCGCGATCCTTCAGGTCGGCGATCGCCGATTCCAGCCGGTCGAAACCGCCGAGCACCGGAATGCCGCGCAGGCTCTGCCCCTGGTCCGCGAGCGACGGCGACAGAATGCCGGCGGGCCAGATGTGGCGCACTGCGCCGGCGCCGGCCTCAACCGCCCGCACCAGCATCTCGGCATCGGCGGCGCGCCCGAGCACCAGCACCGGGGTCGAATTGCCGTCGATGGCATGATGGCGAACCCGCGTGTAGCGGTAGTAGCGATAAGCAAGCCGCGGCCCGCCAAGGAAAAACACCTGGAGAACCCAGTAGAGAATGATCGTCAGCTTGCCGAAGAAGAAGTAGCCGAGGACGTTCGGCGAGAGCAGGATATAATCAACGACCAGCAGCGAGACAGCGAGAACGGTGGAGGCGCGCAGAATGTTGGCGAGATCGGGCAGCGAGGCAAAACGCCATTTCGCCTTATAGAGGCCGAACACCCAGTAGACGAACATCGCATAAACAAGCAGGCACGGAAGCACGATGCCGAGCCCATGCATGCGCTCTTGCAACCCCACTTCCTCGAAGCGCAGGTAGAAGCTCGCCAGCAATGCCGCCGCGGTCGCGACCAGGTCATGAAGGACGATGAGAAGGCGGCGCGAATTGCGGAGCAACGACTTCACCATATGGTCTCCAGCCACATCTTCTGGTTTGCCCGCATGCATCGCCTAGAGCATTATCCGGCAACGTGGACGCCGGTTCGCCGCGGAAAATGCTTCCACGCAAAGAGATACACTGCGAATTCCGCTTCGGTTGGAATGAAATTCGCTCTGGCCGCTCGGCGGCCCTACCCGCTTCGATACTACTACGGCGCGGGATTGCCAATATGAGGCGCCTCCCCGCGCCCGATGCCGCCGCCGGCGAGATGGTGACGCCACGCGACTTCCTCGGCCATCCGCGGGGGCTTGCCTTTCTGTTCGCGACCGAGATGTGGGAGCGCTTCTCCTATTACGGGATGCGCACCCTGCTCGTGCTCTACATGGTGAAATACCTGTTCGTCTCCGACCACGTCGAGACCGTGATCGGATACCGCGCCCTCAAGCATACGCTCGAGCTGGTTTTCGGCCCGCTCGGGCCGCAGCCTTTGGCTTCGCAGGTCTACGGCCTTTATACCGGGCTCGTCTACTTCACGCCGCTGCTCGGCGGGCTCCTCGCCGACCGCGTGCTCGGCCAGCGCCGCACCGTGATCCTCGGCGCTTCGCTGATGGCGCTCGGCCATTTCATGATGGCGTTCGAGCGGCTGTTGTTCCTGGCGCTACTGGTGCTGATCTTCGGCAGCGGCGCGTTCAAGCCGAACACGACCACCCAGGTCGGCGGACTCTACCCGCCGGGGGACGCGCGGCGCGACCGCGGCTATTCGATCTATTATGTCGGCATCAATCTCGGCGCCTTCCTCGCACCGCTGGTCTGCGGCACGCTGGGCGAAGGGATCGGCTGGCACTTCGGCTTCGCCGCCGCCGGCGTCGGCATGCTGATCGGCCTCGTGGTGTATCTGCTGGCGACGCCCTTCCTGCCGCCCGACGAGATTACCAAGCCCGGCGCGCGTTCGGGTGCCCCGCTCACCTCTGAGGAACGCGGCGCCATCTGGGCGATCCTTCTGCTCAGCATCCCGGTCGCCCTGTTCTGGGCGACCTATGAGCAGCAGGGCAACACCATCGCGCTTTGGGCCGAAGATAACACTGACCGCTTTATCCGACTGTTCGGCTTTGCCGTGGAAATTCCGACCACCTGGTTCCAGGCGTTCAACCCGTTCATGATCTTCGCGTTCACGCCGCTGCTGATCACTCTCTGGGCACGGCAGGGCCGGCGCGGGCGTGAGCCGTCAACGCTCACCAAGATGGCGCTCGGCTGCTTCGGGCTCGCCGCCGGCAATCTCATTCTCGCCGTGAGCGCGGTGACGGCGGGCGCGGAAAAAGCGAGCTGGCTGTGGCTCTTCGTCTATTTCATTGTGATCACCATCGGCGAGCTTTACTTATCCCCGACGAGCCTCTCGCTCGTCTCGAAGATTGCGCCGGCGCGGGCGGCGTCATTGATGATGGCGGTCTGGCTCGGCACCAGCTTCGGCGGCAATCTCCTCGCAGGCTTTTTGGGCAGCTACTGGTCGGCGATGGCAAAGCCCGCCTTCTTTTTGATGATCACCGCCATTGCGGCGCTGGCCGGCATCATCATCGCTTTGTTTCGCCGGCCGTTGCGGGGTCTGCTCAAGGAGTGACGGCGAGCAGACGAATTGCGGGAGCCAAGACGGGCATCAGCTCACCCGCCGCACCGCCGCTTATTCGCCGCGCAGTCGGCGCAGATTGGCACGCATGACAGTGTCACTAGGGTCGAAAGCTGCGGCACGCTCATAATCGGTGAGAGCAAGATCGCGCTGGCCCTGCTTTTCGTAAGCATAGCCGCGCCAGGCCAGCGCTTGGTGCGAGCCCGGATCGATCGCCAGCGCCCCGTCGAAATCGGCGACCGCCGCCGGAAGGTCGCCCAGCATCAGGGCGGCATAGCCGCGGCCGAGAAGGGCAAAATAGCGGTCCTGCGGGCGCGAGAGGGGCAGCGCAAGGGCGCTTGCGTAATCGTCGCGCGCCTTGCCAAGCAGACCGAGATGCACGTTCGACTCGGCGCGAGCCAACAGGGCGCGGGCGTTGCGCGGGTCCAGATCGAGCGCGCGATTGTAGCATTCGATCGCCAGCATGTGGTGGCCGAGCGCAGTCTCGACGCGGCCGGCGGCGAACGAAAATTCCGAATTCTTCGGATCGAGCCGCGCGCCCGCCGTGAAATCCGCCATGGCGTCTTTATAGCGGCCGCGCCGCATGTAGAAGTAACCGCGGTCGACATAGAACGAAAGATCCGGCGGATCGAGGTTCAGTGCGGCGGTCAGGTCCCTCTCAGCGCGCGGAAATTCCTTGAGCTGCTCGAACAGCCTGGCGCGCATCTTCAGAACCTGGCGGATATCCGGCGCATCGGGATCCACCTGCAACGCCTCATCATAAGCCGACAGCGCCCGTTCAAAGTTGCGGCCGACTTCCGCCTTCTGCGCCTCGCCGATCTTGCGCGTCAGCTTCTCCGACAGCGACTGTGCCCAGCCCTGCGCCGGAGCTATCGCAACAACCCCGCAAAGCCCGGCAATGAGCGCAACACGCCGGCGGCAGCCATAGCGCAAAATGGCCATCAGTATCCTCCTGCCTGCACTATGCAGGAGACCAATGAGCAAAGCGCTTGTTCACACGCTCAAATGCAAGACCGATTCGACCGGCATTGAAACGCCGGCCTTTACCAGCCATCAATCATGGTGCGGGTGCGCGTCTCCTATGGAGCAATCGCTTCGCGTCGATTCCCGCCCAACCTCATTCGTCATGGCCCGCGAAGGCGGGGCATCCAATCATTCACTGACGGCACGGTGTTTACGGAATCACGCGCCGATGCGGGTGATGACGGTGCCGGGTCGTGCAAGCCGACCTCAAGTCACCGCGCGCTAATCGATCGGCAGTCCCGCGTAGTTTTCGGCGAGCGCCGTCGACGCCGCCTTGGAGCCGGCAATGTATTCGATCTCCGTGCGCTGGCGCCGGCGGTCGAACGCGGTTTCGTTGGGAAAGCGGTGCAGCAGCTGGGTCATGAACCAGGAGAAGCGCTGCGCCTTCCACACCCGGTCGAGGCATGTCTGGGAATAGCGGTCGAGCGCGTCCGTGCGCCCGCTGCGGTAGAAGTCGGTAATCGCCCGCGAAAGATAGACGACGTCGGCAAAGGCGAGGTTCATGCCCTTGGCGCCGGTCGGCGGCTGGATATGAGCGGCGTCGCCGGCCAGAAACAGCCGGCCATATTGCATCGGCTCGACGACGAAGCTGCGCATCGGCGTCACACCCTTGAGCACGATCTTGCCCTGCGGCAGGTCGCAGGCGCCGTCGAGCCGGGCGCGCAGCTCGTCCCAGATTTTCTCGTCCGGCCACTGTTCGAGATCCTCGTCGGGCGTGCATTGCAGATAGAGCCGCGACAGCGTCGGCGCGCGCATCGAGAACAGGGCGAAGCCGCGCTCGTGGAAGGCATAGATCAATTCGTTCTTCGGCGGCGGCGCTTCGGCAAGGATGCCGAGCCAGCCGAACGGATAGCCGCGCTCATACAATGTGAGCACGCCGGGCGGGATGCTGGGCCGGCAGACGCCGTGAAAACCATCGCAGCCGCCGATGAAATCACAGACGAGCTCGTGCCGCTTGCCCTCATGGGTGAAGCGGATGACCGGCTTGTCGGTGGTGAAATTGTCAACGGTCACATCGCTCGTCTCGAACAGGATCGTACCGCCGTCGGTAAGCAGCTTGGCGACCATGTCCTTCACCACCTCCTTCTGCTCGTAGATCGTCACCCCCTTGCCAACCAGGGCGCGGAAATCGATGTGATGCAGCCGTCCCTCGGCGGCGAGAAAAATGCCGTCGTGGAACATGCCCTGCTGGAGCAGGCGCGTGCCTACCCCGATCTCGATCAAAAGGTCATTGACCCATTGCTCGATGAGCCCGGCGCGTACCCGGTGCTCGATATACGTGCGGCTGCGGTCCTCAAGGATGATCGACTCGATGCCGGCACGGCGCAGCAGGAGCGACAGCATGAGGCCAGCCGGACCGGCGCCGACAATGCCGACCTGAGTATTCATTTCCTTCCTCCCGACCTCGGGTCTTGGCCGCGGCACAGCCACAACGTGCCCAAGCTTTCTGGGCGAGCACTGAAGCCCGCAGGATCAACGCGGAGCCTGTCAGAACGGCGCGTTCGACAGCGCAGAATAAGCGAGGCTTGCAGAAAAGAGAAAGAGCAACGCCGACGCAACCGGCTCGCCGGCGAAGCCCCGCACGCGCAATGGCGGCTGATATGCTGAATTATTGCGCACCGAGCCAGCGCAACAGAGTGACCGAGATATGACGGAAATTGCGATAAATACTTAACTTTTTACGATGCGGCGGATTGACTTCGCGGGCCAGGCTCCTATGTTGTCGGCAAGCGGTTCGCCCTATGTTCGGCGCCCCTCTTCCCAGCATGTCGTGCCTTCACGCGCTGGGAGCCTTTGGTTTTCTTGAGGTGCCATGCCCTTTTCTCATCTCGGCTTGTCCGACAAGGTCCTCGCCGCAGTAGCGGCTGCCGGTTACACCAGCCCCACGCCGATCCAAGATCAAGCGATTCCCCAGGTGCTGGCGCGCCACGACGTCCTCGGCATCGCCCAGACGGGCACGGGCAAGACCGCTGCCTTCGTTCTGCCGATGCTGACCATGCTGGAGAAGGGTCGGGCACGCGCGCGCATGCCGCGCACGCTGATTTTGGAGCCGACGCGCGAACTTGCCGCTCAGGTCCAAGAAAGCTTCAGCAAGTACGGCGTCAATCACCGGCTCAATGTTGCGCTCCTGATCGGCGGCGTGTCGTTCGATAACCAGGATACCAAGTTGACCCGCGGGGTCGATGTGCTGATCGCGACGCCCGGGCGTCTGCTCGATCATTCCGAACGCGGCGGGCTGCTGTTGACCGGCGTCGAGCTATTGGTGATCGATGAAGCCGACCGCATGCTCGACATGGGCTTCATTCCCGACATCGAGCGCATCGGCAAGCTGGTGCCGTTCACGCGGCAGACGCTGTTCT
>CAZTTL010000021.1:0-16296 GCA_964616635.1 uncultured Rhodoplanes sp.
AGGCCTTCTATGTCTGCCCGCGCATCGAGGATTTGGCCGAGGCCAAGGATTTTCTCGACAAGAACGTGCCGGAGGTGCGCGTCGCCGTCGCCCACGGGCAGATGCCGGCGGGCGTGTTGGAAGACGTGATGTCGGCTTTCTACGACGGCAAATATGATGTGCTGCTGTCGACCACGATCATCGAATCCGGGCTCGATATTCCGACCGCGAACACGCTGATCGTGCATCGCGCCGACATGTTCGGCCTCGCCCAGCTCTATCAGTTGCGTGGGCGCGTCGGCCGTTCGAAAACCAGCGCCTATGCGCTGTTCACTATTCCCACAGGCAAGAAGATCACGCCCCAGGCGGAGCGCCGGCTGAAGGCGCTGCAGTCGTTGGAGACGCTGGGCGCCGGCTTCCAACTCGCCTCCCACGACCTCGACATTCGTGGCGCCGGCAATCTGCTCGGCGAGGAGCAGTCCGGCCATATCAAGGAGGTCGGCTTCGAGCTTTACCAACAGATGCTGGAAGAGGCGGTGGCGAGCCTCAAGGCGGGCGCCGCCGAGCCGCTGATGGGCGAGCGCTGGTCGCCGCAGATCACGCTCGGCATGCCGGTGCTGATCCCGGAGGATTACGTCGCCGACCTATCGGTGCGGCTCGCGCTCTACCGCCGCCTTGCCGACATCGAGGACGAGCGCGAGATCGACGGCTTTGCCGCCGAGCTGGTCGACCGCTTCGGCCCGCTGCCGGAAGAGGCAAGGCACCTGCTCGACACCGTGGTGCTAAAGGGCCTCTGTCGGCGCGCCAATGTCGGAAAAATCGAGGCGGGGCCGAAGGGGGCGGTGCTGTCCTTCCACGACGACAGTTTCGCCAATCCGGAAGGGCTGATCGCCTTCATTGCCAAGCAGGGCTCGGCCGCCCGCGTGCGCCCCGACATGAAGGTGGTGCTGTTCGACGACTGGGAGGAGCCCGAGCAGCGCCTCAAGGGCGCCACCGCGATTTTGCGCAAGCTCGTCGCCATCGCCGAGCGGGCCAAGGCGGCTTAAGCGGACGCCGCGCGCTTATCCGCGTGCCGCCGCGGTGTGCTTCGGCGCATCCGATCCACAGTCCGAAGTGATGACGGCAATGGCTGCCGGGGCGCCGGCGACCGGGAATTCTGCGGTGGCGCGCCCAGCAAACAACGAGTTTACACCGACCAGCAGCACGTTCGCGCCGGCGAGTTCTTCCATGAAACGCCTGACCGCCGCCTTGTCGTCGATGAGGATCGTCTTGTAGTCGAGGAGGATGGTCGCTTTGGCGTCGTGCCCAGGCGTCTCGTCGAAACGATAGGCTATCTTCGCGTTCTTGTTGGAGCCGATCTTGAACTTGAAGACGATGCGAACGATCGGCTGCTTGTCGAAACAGGTCAGAGCAAGGGTGGCCGGCCAATGGGTACTGGTGCGGGTGTAGGTTGTCTTGGTGGTCGTGATCCAGGCTTTGGGGGCCGGCACGCCGGTGATGCGATCGATGCCCTGCTCGATCCGCCACGCGCCGGATGATTGCGTCGGTGCGGTGCGTTGAATCGAAGCGTCGTCGGTCACGCAGGCGCATAACGCTGATGCTAACAGCACCGGACCGAATGCACGCATTGTCAGCTCCCTGCCACCACAACTTTTCGGACACGGGTGACTATGGCAAGGACGACGGGTATATGCAACCGAAGCGTGAACGGCGGTTGTGAAGCTGGCGAGGGATGATTGGGGCTGCTTTGATCGAGCGGCAGGCGAAATCATTTCTTGGCATACTATCTCAGATAAAGTCGGCCGGCGACCCTGCCGATAGCTCCGAGGACGCACGATGCTTGTCCCTAACGACCCTTCGGACGAGACCCATGCGGCGAAGCTGCAGAACACCGCCACGCTGATCGAGCGGGTGATCGCGCTCGCCGTCGTCGCCGCTCTGCTGATCGGCGTCGCGCTGGTGCTGAAGCCGTTCGTGACCGGAATCCTGTTCGGCACGATTTTGGTGATCGCCACCTGGCCGCTTCGCGAATGGCTGCATCGCCGGCTGCCGTCCGTCGTCACCGCAACGGTGCTGCTGGTGGTCGCCCTGGTGACCATTGTCGCTCCCGCCGTGCTCGTCGCGCCGGACCTGGGAGAGCGGTTGGTCGAGGGGACTAAGGCGGTCCAGGACTATTTCGCTAAATCGCCGGAACTGCCGGGCTGGGTCACTAAGATACCATTCGCCAGCGATTTGATCGGCACCTTGTGGACGGATCTGCGCAGTCCCGAAGGCATCTTCCACCGGGTCATCATGCCCTATTCGGCCGAATTGCGCCGGATGCTGATCGAGGTCGCGCAGGCCTTTGCCGAGGGGGTATTTCAGCTGTTGGTGGCGCTCGCGGTCGCGACGATGTTCTGGGTGCGGGGCGACGCGCTGGGGAAGAGCGCGAAGGAGATCAGCGAACGTTTGGGCGGCTCGACGGCGGGCGCGGCGTTGCAGCTTGCCGCCGACTCGGTGCGCGGCGTCGCCTACGGCGTCGTCGGCACGGCGGCATTGCAGTCGGCCGCCATGACCGGCGGTCTGATCATTGCCGGCGTGCCGGGAGCGGGGCTGCTCGGCTTTCTGTCGCTGATCATTGCGCTGTCGCAGATCGGGGTGCTGCTGGCCATCGTCTGGGGCGGCGCCGCCTGGTGGCTGTTCGGCACCGGCCATACCGGCTGGGCCATCTTCATGATCGCCTGGGGTGCCTTTGTCTCGACCGTCGATGGCTTCATCCGCCCCTGGCTGGTCAGTTTCGGCGCCGCCATCCCGCTGACCGTGGTGTTCCTCGGCGTGCTCGGCGGCTTCCTCGCCTTTGGCTTCCTCGGCCTGTTCATCGGCCCGACCCTGCTGGGTGTGTTCTTCCAGCTGCTCCAGGCTTGGCGCCAGCTTCCGGAGCGGTCAGCGATTGAACCCTAGGTCAGGGCCCGGCGCGTGCACGCCGCAACACTGTCGGTGGCTCGTCGCGAGTGCCGAGCGAGAGAAAGCGCATGATTCGGGTCAGCCGGGAGATTTGCCTCGCCCAGCAAACGCGCGAGCCGGCAACTGAATTGTCCCCTCGGGCTCGGTCGGCAGCGTTGCGCGCAGTCGTTCGCGGAGTTTCGCACGCCGGTCTTCGGACAGCGCGGCGCAATAGGTGGGCGCAGGACCCTGGCCACCCAAGAACGGCGACCAATAATCATCGAAGTCCTCGAATATCGCCGTCGCATCGATTGCGTGAACTTCAATGTCTTGCAGCCCTGATTGAGCCAACAAAGTCGCAAGCGAGTCCGGATTGCACTCCTTGAACCGGCGACCTTCATCAAGCGGCTCGGCGGCGGGATCGAGAGAAACAGCCGCCTCCCAAAACCTTCGGATCAGCTGCATATCACCGGGGTAGTCCCAAACGTAGAACGCGACCGTTCCGCCTGGCCGCGTAACCCGCTTCATCTCCGTCAGAGCCTTGGCTTTGTCCGGCACAAAGTTCAGCACAAGACCGCTGACAGCTGCGTCAACCATATTGTCGGCGAGCGGCAGGTTCTGAGCATCTCCCATGCGGAAGCTCGCACGCGGGTCTGCCGCATTCCTGCGTGCGAGATCGAGAAAATCTTCAGAGGGATCAACTCCGATGACTTGCGCTGGGTCCGAGCTTTCCAGGACTGTTTGCGTCACGACGCCAGTGCCGCATCCAATGTCGAGCCAGCAGTGGCCCGGCGGCTGGGCCAACCACGGGATGAACTTACCGGCAATCAGGCGACTCCAGCGCCCGATGTAACGCTGATAGGCGTCGCCCGTCGCCCATACGTCCTGAAGGCCTGGCTGCGCAGACATCTTTTATTTCAGCTCAATAGGGTCGTGCCTGGGGATTCGCGATCTGCCCCGCGGCGAGGCGCTCCTGGAACTGGGCATAAGCGCGGGTGAGGGCGCCGGCGAGATAATCGGGCGACTGGGCGCCCGCGACCGCGAGCACGGCCCCGAAGATGAAGCAGGGGACGCCTTCGACCCCGGCCTGGCTTGCCGCCAGCGCCTCGTCGGTCACCGCCTGCACGTCGCGGTCGCTCGCGAGGCGCTCGCGCACCTCGTCCTCGTCGAAACCGCTATCGGCCGCCGCCTGCACCAGCACGTCGCGCTCGGTCAGGTCGGCCCCGTGCGAGAAATAGAGTTCCATCAGCCGCTGCTTCATCTGTGCGGCGCCGGCGGCAAGACCGATCCGCACCGCGTTGTCGTCGTTGGCCGTGCCATCGGCGCTGCCGTTCCCGCGATAGCCGGCCGCCGGCCGTGAGTTATCATTGCGCGAGCCGGGCTCAGCGCGGTCGCGCTCGCCAGCCCAGCGGATCAGGCGGTGGCTGTCGGTGGTGTTGGGCTGGCGCGCGACCTTGTCGAGCCGATAGACCAGCCCCTCGGCCTCGGCGGCCTCGACAATCCGCTGCGCCGCCTTTTCGTACTTCTCGACTGAGCCGAATTTGGTGGTGAGATATTCGGCGCGGCTGATGCCTTCGCGCGGCACCCACGGATTGAGGAAATAAGGGCGCCAACGCACCGTCAGCGGGATTTCGGGGACGAGCGCGATCGCCTTTTCCAGGCGGCGCTTGCCGACGAAGCACCAGGGGCAGACGACGTCGGAAACGACATCGATTGGCATGGGGACCGGATCAGACGCAGACATGGCTTGCTCCTTGACGGAGCAGGTATGTCCTCAGCTACGCGGCGGCAACCGGCTCCGGGCCGGAAACGCGCGCGAGCAGCGATTCCACCGTATCGGTGAGCTTCAACGTGGCCAGCGTCACGCTGGCGTCGACACAGCAACCGGGATCGTCGGCGGGGCTCAGCATCGTGTGGCGCAGCACGCTGGCGATGCGGCGGGCGATGACATGGGCGTGACGCAGCTCGGTCGTCGAAAAGGCAATCAGGATAGAACCATCGCGCGCTCGGCAGCCGAAATCGACATTGCGCACCAGCCGACTGACCAGGCGTGCCGCATCAAAGCTCGCACGTTGGTCGAGCGCTGGTGGGAACGAGAAGCGCGCGAGCGACAGGCCGGCATTCTGCGCCTGCGCGTCAGCGATGGTCTGCGCGAAGTCGCTGAGGAAGGCGGCAATCGTGAACAGTCCGGTGCGGGGATCGATCAAACCCTGGGCATCGAGCGAGGCGAGTTCGCGCTTGAGCCGCGCCTCGAAGGCGTGCTGGCGCACCAGTGGCAGAAATGCCGCCACCACGGCCTCGGGGTCGCCGGCAAGCCGTTCGAGATTGGCGAGATTGGCAAGATGTGACAAGTCGACCGCCTGCGGCAGTGCAGGCACCAGCGCGACCGGCAGATCGCGGAAGCGCACATCCTCGGAGAGCGCGGTGAGAAAGGCTGCAAGCGTCGGCGGGCCGAAGCCTTCGCCGATAACGATACCGTCGAGGTCGCGCGCGTTGAGATGGCGCGCTGCGGTTTCGACGCTGAGGGCGCCGATCAGGCCGACGCGCTCGCCTACGGCCGTCGTCAGGCCGGGATAGGAACGACCGCGTCCGGTCACGAGCACTGTCGCGTCGTCGAGTGGATCGCCGGCCGGCCAGTCCGAAGCGGCGTTGGCGCCGCGCGGCAGCAGGCTCTCCCGCCGGGCCACGGTCGCATGCAGGGTGCGCACCCGCACGGCCGATGTCAGCCGCGTCACGATCCGCTCATAGCCGGCATCCGCCGCCATTGGCAGAGTGCCCGGCATGCTGCCCAGCAGGTTGGTCTCGGCGCAGGCAAGTACCGGCGTGTAGAGCGGGAATCCGGCGATCACCTCGGCGACCTTTTCCAGCATCCGCCGGTCGGTCGGCCGTACCGCCTGGGAGATCACGATGGCACTCGGTACGACGCGTGCAACCAGTTTCGGCGCCTTCTCCCATCCAGTGCCCAGCACCGGCGATGCGCCAGCCGATTCGAGGGCACGCAACAGGACACCATCGACCTCACCGGCAATGACGACAATCGGACCTTGCAGTGACATGCGAGCAACCCGGGTAATCGATTCGATTAAATAGTGACGTTAACCAAGAGCTATTAACGCGCCGTCAACGCTTCATCCTCGACGAGCAGCCCCGCGTCGGCGCGTGGGCCCGCCGAGTGGCCTGCGTGGCGAAGACACGCGGTGCCAAGCAGCTTCACGTCACGTTACTGCCGCATTTTAACGCTGTGACAGCCCCTGCTAGGGGAAAGAGCTTGCGCGCCATTAGCGGCATTTTCAGCGATGCCTGCGTCTGGACCTGGTCAAAGGGGCTTGGTCCGGGGGCGGCATCGGGTCACCGCAGCGAATGCGGTCATTGAATAGTGGGCGCGTTTGGTTTCTACAGGGCAGGACACGCGCACCAGCGCGCGAGCAGCGGCAACGAAGAGGTTATCGATGATCGGTTTGAGCTCAATCGCGCCGGCCCGGCCGGTGCGCCGAATGCTTTCGCCAGCCGCAGCCGCGGTGTTGCTGATGACGGCCGGGTCGGTCGCCCTCGCGCAACATCCTCCCAAGGCAGCGCCGGCAAAGCCTGCCACGCCGGCAAAGCCGTCGGCTGGGGCCGCGCCGGCCCAGGGCCAGCCGGCGCAGCCGCAGATGCCCAAGCTCATCTATTCGCCGTGGACCAAGCTCTGTGGCAAGGGTAAAGAACCCAATGCCAAGCAGTCCTGTTTCACCATCATCGACGGGCGCTTGGAATCGGGCGTTCCGGTGGCAGGTGCCGCCTTGGTTGAGCAGGAAGGCGAGGCGCATAAGGTCCTCCGCGTCACGCTGCCGCTGGCAGTGCAGCTCAAATACGGCACCCGCGTCATCATCGATAAGGATCAGCCGATCAGCGGAAATTTTGTCATCTGCTTCCCCAATGGCTGCATGGCCGATCTCGATGCGACGGACGAATTGGTACAGAAGCTCAAGAAGGGGCAGACGCTCACCCTCCAGGCGGTTAATATGAACGGCGTTCCGATCAGCCTTCCGCTACCGTTGACCGAGTTCGCCAAAGCCCATGACGGGCCGCCCACTGACCCAAAAGAACTCGAAGCGCGGCAAAAGAAGCTCCAGGAAGAGCTGCAGAAGCGCGCCGAGGAGGCGCGTAAGAAGCTCGAATCCGAGGGGAAGAAGCCAACCCGCTAGAGCATTTTTCGGCGAAGTGGATGCCGGTTCGCCGTCGACAAAATAAAAGGGTAAGGAGCGCGATCGATTCAACCTCAAGCGATTGCGCTCGAGAGCATGATCCCGAAAAGTTGCAGACTTTTCGGAAAAGATCATGCGACAAAACAAAGGGGTAAAGAGCGCGATCGATTCAACCTCAAGCGATCACGCTCTAGGCAAGAGATGCTTGCTATCGCCTTCCGGGAACAGAAAAAAGCGCGCGAAGCATCGCGCTTTTTTGAATTGGCGATCCGTCAGTTCATGACGGTGAAGCGCGGGCGGTAGTCGCCACGTTCGTCGCGATCGAAAACGTCCGCGACTTGTGGGTGGCGGATCGGCTCTCCGGAATCGTCGGGCAGCAAATTCTGCTCGGAGACATAAGCGATATATTCAGTCTCCGCATTTTCGGCGAACAGGTGATAAAACGGCTGATCTTTGTTGGGACGCGCCTCCGGGGGGATCGCCTCGTACCATTCATCGGTATTGCCGAAGACCGGGTCGACGTCGAAGATGACGCCGCGGAACGGGTAAATCCGGTGGCGAACGATCTGCCCGATATTATACTTTCCGACGCGGGCCTTGCTCATTAGACCGAGCGACCTCAAAAGGCTCCCTGATGCTTCCGGCCGGGGAGCATATTTCATATGCGATCAAAGTAAATTACCGCAAGCCCACCCCGGCGACCAGTCATGAACAGACCGTAAACGCCGGGGCGTCCGCTCACAGCCCGTAGCGGATCGCCATTGAGGGGTCCTTGGCGGCAACCAGCCGGGCAAGGTCGACAACGACCTTTGCCTGTTTCCAGGTGGCGTCGTCCTGCATCTTGCCATCGATCATGACCGCGCCGCTGCCGTCCGGCATCGCGTTGAGAATCTTATGGGCAAAGGCGACCTCGCCGGGATCCGGCGAAAACACGCGCTTGGCAATGTCGATCTGGTTCGGATGCAGGGTCCAGGCGCCGACGCAACCGAGCAGGAAGGCGTTGCGGAACTGGGCCTCGCAGGCCGCCGAGTCGCTGAAGTCGCCGAACGGACCGTAGAATGCCTTGATGCCGGCCGCGGCACAGGCGTCGACCATCTTGGCGAGCGTATAGTGCCAAAGATCCTGCTGAAACGCCGTGCGCGGAGCACCATCGCTGGTCGGATCGGACAGCACTTTGTACTCGGGATGGCCGCCGCCGACACGCGTCGTCTTCATCGCACGCGACGCCGCGAGGTCGGCCGGGCCAAGGCTCATGCCGTGCATGCGCGGCGATGCAGTTGCGATCGCCTCGACATTGTTCACGCCCTCGGCGGTTTCCAGGATGGCATGGATCAGGATCGGCCGGTGCAGCCCGAACCGCGCCTCAAGCTGGGCCAGGAGCTGGTCGAGATAATGGATATCCCACGGTCCCTCGACCTTGGGCAGCATGATGACGTCGAGCTTGTAGCCGACCGCCTCGACGATCTCGAAAATGTCGTCGATGACCCACGGCGAGTTGAGGGCATTGACGCGGGTCCACAGCCCGGTCGCCTCGAAATTGTTCTGCGACGCCATCTCGATAAAGCCACTGCGCGCGGCTTCCTTGGCTTCGACCGGGATGGCGTCCTCGAGATTGCCGAGCACAACATCGACCTGGTTCAGCACCTCCGGCACTTTCGCCCGGACCTTCTCGATATGCGGCGGCACGAAATGGATCATCCGCTCGAGCCGGATCGGAGGTTCGCGAAACGGCATGGGAGCGTTGATGGCGAGCGGCTTGTAGAAATTGCGCGGGAGCTTCATGGATACTGTTCTTTCCGTCGGTTGAACGCAATCTGGATAGGAACGGCGCAGGTGATGGACCGACGCTGTTTCGCTTTCGAAGCCTGCCTTGCGGCCGGTCTAGCCTTGCCACAGCGTCCGAAAAAAAGGCCGGTGCAGCAAGCAAAAGGCTTTGCCGCTGGCGCAAGGTAGAGGAAGCCTTGGCCGCCGCCAAGCCGTTCCAACAGCGGAAGGTCGAATCCGTGGTGGATCGCGCACCGGCCCGGGCGGAAGCGCGGCGGACAGCCGGCACGCCGAGACTTCACGCCAAGGCTTCCCCGCGCATCAGGCGGGGGCGGGCGGCGACCGGGTCAACCCCCTCATGCATCACGAGGCGGCGCAACGGGCCGACACGGGAAAGCAGATAGAGGCCCAGGCTGCGCGTGCCCTGAACCGGCAACAGGTCGGAGAGGAGGGTGCGGTTGAGCAGATCGACCGCCATGGTGCGGCTCGTCACATCGAGGCGCCGCCGGCGGTCATAGCGGGCGGTCACCGTGTCGCCGCCGGGATCGCGGCCGTCGCGCCTGGCATCGACGACAAGCTCGGCAATCGTCGCGGCGTCGCGCAGGCCGAGATTGAGCCCCTGGGCGCCGATCGGCGGAATCACATGCGCCGCCTCGCCGACGAGGGCGACCCGATTGGCGGCGAAACGGCGCGCGGTCTCGACGGCAAGCGGGAAAGCGCCGTGGCCGGGTTCGGCCTCGATCCGGCCGAGCAGCGCGTGCGAGCGCCGTTCCAGCTCGGCGTTGCGCGCCGGCACATCGAGCGCGAGCAGGCGCTCGGCCTCGGCGGGAGCCACGACGCAAACCAGGCTTGAGCGCAAGCCGGGCAGGGGGACGAGCGTGAACGGGCCCTCCGGCGTATGGAATTCTGTCGAAATATCATGATGCGGGCGCGCATGCCTGAGATTGAAGGTGAGTGCCGTCTGGGGGTAGCTCCAGCCGCTGGTGGTGATCCCGGCCGCCTCGCGGCAAAGCGAGTGGCGGCCGTCGGCGCCGACCGCGACCCGCGCCTTCACCGCACCGCCACCGGCAAGGGCGATGGTGACGCCATCCTCGTCGATATCGACCGCCGCGGCATTATCGTGAACGCGAACGAAGTCGGGGAGCGTTTGGGCGTGCGCTTCGAGCGCCGCGACCAGGATGCGGTTCTCAATGTTCCAGCCGAAGGCGTCGAGGCCGATTTCTCCGGCATCGAAGCGAACTTCCGGGGCGCGCCAGAGCCGGCTTGTATCGTCGATGATGCGCAATGTCCTCAGCGGCGCGGCCTCGGCGCAGCAGGCGTCCCAGATGCCGATCGCTTTCAGCGCCGCAACCGAGGATGAAAACAGCGCCGTCGTGCGGTTATCGCGCCCACCCGTCTGCGCGGCGATGAGGGCGGTCGGGACGCCGGCACCGGCGAGCGCGATCGCGGCCGTCAATCCGGCGGGGCCGCCGCCGACGACGGCCACCTCGGCCGTCAGCCTTTCGTCATTGATCGACACCATGATTACCAATCCCGTTGTCACGCCCGCGGCGGTACGACGCGGCGAATCCGTGCGCAAGTCCGTGGCAGGTTCCGCGTCTCAATCACCGAACTCTGTTTAGCGAACTCCGTTCGCGTTTTTCCACCCATCTTCAGCCTTTGCCCAACATGCTCGACCTTCTTGCCGATCCCCACGCCTGGGCCGCGCTCGTGACGCTGAGCGCGCTGGAAATCGTCCTTGGCATCGACAATGTCGTCTTCATCTCGATCCTGGTGTCGCGGCTCGATCCGTCGGTGGTGACGCGGGCGCGCCAGATCGGTCTCGGGCTTGCGCTGATCTTCCGCATCCTGCTGCTGTTCGCTTTGACCTTCCTGATCGGCCTGAAAGCACCGGTCTTTGCGGTGCTCGGCCAGGATTTCTCCTGGCATGACATTATCCTCATTGCCGGTGGCCTGTTCTTGATCGCCAAGGCGACACACGAAATGCATAGCGAGGTCGAAGGCACTGACGAGGAGGATGAGGAGGCTGCGGGTAGCGCGATCCGGCACGCCACGTTCTCGATGGTGATCGCCCAGATCATCGTCATCGATCTTGTCTTCTCCATCGATTCGATCGTCACCGCCATCGGCATGGCGCAGGACATCCGCATCATGATCGCCGCTGTGATCATTGCCGTCGGCGTGATGTATGTCGCCTCGGGACCGGTGGCACGCTTCGTTGCCGCGCATCCGACCACCAAGATGCTGGCGCTCGCCTTTCTGGTGCTGATCGGGGTGGCGCTCGTGGCCGACGGTTTCGGCGTCCATATTCCGCGCGGCTATATCTACTTCGCGATGGCCTTCGCCGGCGCGGTGGAGGTGTTCAACGTCATCGCGCGGCGCAAGCGCAAGAAGCGGCGGCGCGTGCCGGTGAAGTAGGGAAGCCCGCGCGTCGGGCATCCTTGCATGCGCCGGCCGGGTTTCTATGATCGCGTATTCCGGCCGGCGGGCCTCGGCTTCGCGTAACCGGAGCGAAATTCGGCCAGCGGGGGAGTGCGGCGGGACCTTCGTCCCGCAGGAATTTGCAGGGAGAGTCTGATGGTTGCGGTGGTGCGGGTGCATAAGACCGGTGGGCCGGAAGTGCTGAGTTACGAAGATGCCGAGGTTCCCGCTCCTGGCGAGGGGCAGGTCCACATCCGCCAGAAGGCGTGCGGCCTGAACTTCATCGACACCTATTTTCGCAGCGGCCTCTATCCGTCGCCGGTCGGCCTGGCGTTCATCCCCGGCAACGAAGGGGCAGGGGAGGTCGTGGCCGTCGGTCCCGGCGTCACCGGCGTAAAGGTCGGTGATCGCGTCACCTATATGGTCGGCCTGGGCGGTTATGCCGCCGAGCGGCTGGTGCCTGCGGAGCGCACGATCGTGCTGCCGCCCGCCATCAGCTTCGAGCAGGCCGCCGGCATGATGCTCAAGGGCATGACGGTCTGCTACCTGCTGCGCCATCTCTTCAAGGTCGAGAAGGGCATGAATGTGCTGATCCAGGCCGCCGCCGGCGGGGTCGGCCTGATCGCCTGCCAATGGGCGAACCTGCTCGGCGCCAATGTCATCGGTACGGTCGGATCGAAGGACAAGGCCGAGCTCGCCAAGGCCAATGGCTGCCACCACCCGATCCTCTATCGCGACGAGGATTTCGTAGCCCGCGTCAAGGAGATCACCGGCGGCAAGCTGTGCGAGGTGGTCTATGATGGCGTCGGCAAGGCGACCTTCCCGGCCTCGCTCGATTGTTTGCGCCCGCGCGGCCTGTTCGTCAGCTTCGGCAATGCCTCGGGCGCGATCGAGGCGTTCAACATCAATCTGCTGCAGGCCAAGGGGTCGCTGTTCTGCACGCGGCCGACGCTGTTCCACTATGCGTCGACGCCCGAGGATTATCGCGGCCTGATCAAAGAGCTGTTCGACGTGGTTTCCTCCGGCAAGGTGAAAATCCCGGTCAACCAGACGTTCGCGCTGAAAGACGCGCCGGCGGCGCATCGCGCGCTGGAATCCCGCGGCACCACGGGTTCGACGATCCTGGTGCCATAGAAACGCAACAGGCGCGAGCCCGGCCCGCGCCTGCGATATCGTGTTGTCCGAACGCGTGAACCGGCGTCCCCGCCCCGGGGCAAATCTCAGTGATGCGCCGCGCTCACCTTCGTGCTCGGTGCCGGCGCCTTTGCGAGGGTGACAACCTCGCGCAGAATTTGATTCTGAACCCGCGGGTTCTTGTCGACGTTCATATGGGTGGCACCCCAGTCGCCGTCCATGTTGATGTTCTGCAGGACGCCATGGAAGCCGTTATCGGGCACGAGCGGCGCGCCCCAGCCGGGCGATTGATAATAGTCGATGGCATGGACGACATTGGCCGGGATTGGGTGCTGCATGAACGGCGCCAGCGTCACCAGGAGGTCAACCTTGATATTGTGCGCTTCCAGCGCGCGGGCCATGTCGATGACATTGTTGGCGCCCTGCGAGTGCCCGACCAGCACCAGCGGCCGCACCTTGCCCTCGGCGCGCTCGCGAATGATGTCGGCGACCGCTGTCTCCCAATACAGATGCCCGGCGACCTCGGCATTGATGCCATTGGCCTTGAGCGCGTCGGCGATACCATCGAGGCCGGTCGAGAACACACCGAACCAGCCCCGCAGGAGCAGGACCCGCGGCTCGGTCGCGCTGGCCGGATTGCTCCAGACGCAGGCGAGGACGATGGCCGCAGCCAGGCACCACGCGCTGAGGCGCGAGCAGAATGTCCGTCCGACCCGTGAACCCATCGCTGCGCCTCCCTTATTGGCTTTGCGACTGCGTGATGCGGCCCTGTTCGCCGAAGCACGACCGGCCCAATGTGATTCGCTGATCTTTGCTCACAAATAGCATCGCCCGCGTGGCTTCCCGATGACCAAGCGAGGGGCCAAGCTGTTTTGTCTTGAGTCTGTAACGAAGCAGCAACACTCTATTGCGGGACCTGGGACTTTTACGCATGATCGGCGGCCCGACGCCGCGATCGGGATGAAGAGCCGCGCGCGTTATTATGCCTAGTCTCGCCTTTGTTTTTCTGCTCGTCTTCCTGGTGATCTATTCCGCGCCGGTCTTCCTGTTGCGGCGCAAGCAATTCGCGCGCGCCCAGGACTATGTCGTCGCCGCCGCGTGGACACCGCCCGGCGTGCTGCAGAATGCATCGATTGCCTATGCGCTGCGCCTGGCACTGTTCGCGCCGGCCTTCGTGTGGGGGGCGCGCGGCGATCTGCTGCCGGCCATTGCGTTTGCCGCTGCGGCGGGCCTCGGAATATTTCTGCTTTACGTGCTGCGACGGCCGCTGCGCGATTTCCTCCAGGCGGCGCTCAAGCGCGATCAGTCGATCACGGTTCATGCCTTTATCGCCGGCCTGCACGACGATGATCGGCGGGTGCGGTTGCTCGCGGCCGGGTTGACCCTCATCGCCCTGTCGGGTCTGCTCATTGCCGAAGCGGTCGGCCTTACCGCGGTGCTCAAGCCGATACAGCCCGGCAGCGCCGGGTGGGCTTACGGGGTGGTCGGCGCCATGCTGGTGGCGGCGCCGCTTTACGCGATGCCATCGGGAAACTCGGCCGTCATGCACGCGGCGCAGGCGCAGCTCGGGACGGCTTATCTCGGCCTGTTCGGCGCGGCCGCTTTCCTGCTCTATCTCCTGCTTGCCGCATTTCCCCCGATGCCGCCGCATGGCACGCTGGCGATCGCGGGCGCCGCCGTTATCTGCATTGCCGTGCTGGCTTACCGGCGCTCGCGCTATGTCGACACCAGTGCGATCACCGTCGCGACCGACGATGAGGGGACGGCGCCCGTCGAGCCGCGCGCCAGCCGGCTGCTGCGGCGATTCAACAAGGTGCTCAACCCGTTTCTGTCTGCCCTTCTCGTCACCACGGCGGTCTTCGCGCTGATGGGATTGTTTACGATCGGCACCGATCGGGTGATGCGGGATGCCGCCATGGCCTTGCGGCAGCCGACCGGCACCACCGGCGTCGAGCTCGCGACCCTGATCCTGCTGCCGCTGTGCTATCCGCTGGTCGACGTGAGCAATTGGCAGCGGCTCGCGGCCTTCGAAATAGATGGCCCGACGGATCAGGACCGCACCGCCGGGCTGCGCCGGATTATCAGAACTTACGCGCTCGAAACCGCGCTCCTTGTTTTGTTCGTCGCCATGGTGAGCGCGATCGCCGCGATGGCGACGGCGACGCGGGGGGGCGCCGACATCGTTCAGAGCGTGATTACGCGGCTCGCGTTTCAGCAGAATCTCATCGCCGCGGGAGCCTTGGCGTTCCTGCTCATCGGCATGATCGCCATCGCCTTTTCGACGATGATCGCGCTGTTCTCAGCCGGGCTTTGCACGCTGCATGCGGATCTCTTGCCAACGTTGTCACGACAGCGGACGGCCCTTGAGCAGCCGGGACGGTCCCTTGAATCAGCAGGCCTCGGGCCGATCGAACCGCGACGCATGATGGCCGTCGGGCTGTTGTTTTTCCTCGTGATCGCCATTGGCTTCGCCGTGACGGAAACACTGCTGACCGACCGCATCATCAGCCGCAGCTATCTCGCGGTGCTGATTGCGTTGGCCTGCTGCCAGCTGTCCTTCGCTCCCCTCGTTCTGGGATCGATCATCGGCCGGCGGCGCGGCGCCTCAGGCGCCGTCGGTCCGCAATGGGCGCTGGCGATTCTCGGGATCGGGACGGGCGTCGGGGTCGGCGCGGTGGTCATCCACCTGGCGACCGGAAACGAGGCATGGCTCTGGGCCGCAGTGCCGGCCTGCCTGGGCTGTGGGGCTTTGCTTGCCGCGATTGCGCCGCGGTGGCCGGGAAAAGCCGTGGAAAAACTCTAGAGTTTATCTGCAAGATATTGGAAAATTGGATGTTCCGTCTTGTCTTCGATGAGCCAGGGCAAGCCTTGCACATCGATATCGCGACAGAACGTTTGCATCGATTCGACCGTCTCGGAAAACGGTACTCCGCTCCCCGCCGACTCGTTGACCACGAGCGCGACGAGTTTGAGGTTGCGCCGCTCCAGGACGTCGACCGCCGTGAACGTGTGACTGAGCGTGCCGAGATAGCTAGCGGCGACGAGAATAACCGGCAGGTCGAGCGCCACCATCCAGTCGAGCACGGTGCGGTGATCGTCCAGCGGCGCCATGATACCGCCGACGCCTTCGATGATCAGCACATCGGCTGCGGCCTGCATGCGCCAACGGCAAAGCTCGACGATCGCGTTGAAATCGATCTTCTTGCCCTCGCGGCGGGCAGCGATATAGGGGGATACCGGTGCGGTGAAGCGGAACGGCGAGATGCGGGCAATGCCTTCCGGTGTCACCGGCTCGCCAAGGGCGGCCAGCAATAGGCCGGGGTCGCTGCCATCGGCCTCGTGCGGGTCATAGCCGCTGGCGACCGGCTTGAGGGCCTCGACCCTCCGGCCCTTTCCCTGCAAGGCTTTGATCAGGCCGCACGCGACCAGGGTCTTGCCGACCTCCGTTCCCGTCGCGGTAACGAAAACCGTCTTCATGCCGCCACTGCCAGCACGTCGTTGCGTACGAGATCGGCGAGCCGGTCGATCTCCCTGTCGGGATGCGCCGGCGTAAAGGAGAAGCGCAGCCGCGCGGTCCCTTGCGGCACCGTCGGCGGACGAATGGCAACGACGAGAAAGCCTTCCGCTTCCAGCATGCGGGAGGCCGCCAATGCGGCGTCCGCCTCGCCGACAATGACCGGCACGATGGGGCTCTCGGCTTCCGGCAGCCCGGCGCGCCGCGTGAAAGCCTTGGCCTTGGCGACCGGCAGCGCCGCGTAGTCGGGATCGCGTTCGATCAGGTCGAGAGCGGCGATCGCGGCGGCGACGATCGCGGGCGGCAGCGCCGTCGAATAGATCAACGTGCGGGCGCGGCTCTTCATCAGCTCGATCACGGGCCGGGACGCACAGAGAA
>CAZTTL010000021.1:16306-22868 GCA_964616635.1 uncultured Rhodoplanes sp.
CATAGGCGCCGATCGCCTTGGAGAGGGTGCCCATTTGCAACGGCACATTGGCCGGCTCGCGATGTGCGTAGGTCGACCCGCGGCCGCCGCCGAGGACGCCGACCCCGTGGGCGTCGTCCGACATCAGCCAGGCATCGTAAGCGAGCGCGAGGCGCGACAGCGCGGGCAGCGGGGCGAGATCACCGTCCATCGAGAAAACGCCGTCGGTCAGGATCATGGCCCGGCCATACGCCGCCCTGTGTCCCGCAAGCAGTGCGGCAAGATGGTCGACGTCGTTGTGACGGAAGCTGAGGGTGTGGCCGCCGCTGAGCTGGGCGCCCGCCCACAGGCAGGCATGAGCCAGCTCATCGATCAAAATGAGGTCTTCGTCGCCGAGAAGCGCGGGGATCACCCCGAGATTGGTGAGATAGCCGGAGCCGAACACGCAGGCCGCCTCGCTCCCCTTGAGCCGGGCGAGGCGGTCCTCAAGCTCGGCATAGAGCGGGTGGTTGCCGGTGACCAGGCGGGAGGCGCCGGCGCCAAGGCCGTGGCGCATCAGCGCCTCGTGGGCGGCGGCAAGAATCGCCGGGTGGCCGATGAAGTTGAGATAGTCGTTGCAAGAAAACGAGAGCAGCCGGCGTCCGTTGCGCTCGACAGTGATGCCCTCCATGCGGGTGGTGCAGGATAATTCGCGCTTCAGGCTGACGCGCGCCAGTCCGGCTAGCTTCGACTGGGCAAATTGGTCAAGCGAATCCATCCCGCCGGGGCCTCGGGCCACGTTGATTTTATTGGCCACGTGTAGCGTGACCCGGCGGCTTATCCAAGGCAAAATGCCGCGGCGACGACGCCGACCTGGGATGCAGAAAGTGCAGGGCGGGCCAGCTAAGGGAATTTAGCATAATGAAAGTGACGCTGCCGCCCTGGTACGCGCGGGGACTGGGGTCGATCTGGCTTCCCTATACCCAGATGAAGCTTGCGCCGCCGGCGATACCGGTCGCGTCGACCTATGGATGCCGCATCAAGCTCGCCGACGGCCGCGAGCTGATCGACGGGATCGCGTCGTGGTGGACTGCCTGCCACGGCTATAACCATCCCCATATCGGCGCCGTGGTGTCGCGCCAGCTCGCGACCATGCCGCATGTGATGTTTGGCGGGCTCGTCCATGAGCAGGCGCTGACCCTGGCGCGACGGCTCACGGAAAAGCTTCCGGCCGGGCTCGAACGGGTTTTCTTCTCGGACTCGGGCTCGGTCTCCGTCGAAGTCGCGTTGAAAATGGCGGCGCAGTATTGGCTTAATCAGGGCGTGCGCGGACGTACGCGTTTCGTCGCCTTTCGCGGCGCCTATCATGGCGACACCACCGGAGCGATGGCGGTGTGCGACCCCGACGAGGGCATGCATCGCCAGTTCCAGGGCCTCCTGCCCGAGCAGTTCATCTTGGATCTCCCGCACAATGACGAGAGCGCGGCGGCACTCGACCGGCTGCTGGCGGCGCGGGCAGACACCATCGCCGGCATCATCGTCGAGCCGCTGGTGCAGGGCGCAGGCGGGATGCGGTTCCACGACGCATCGGTGCTCAAGCGGCTGCGGGCGCTCGCCGACCGCTACGAGCTGCTGCTGATCTTTGACGAGGTCTTCACCGGGTTCGGCCGCGCCGGGCCGATGTTCGCCTGCGAGGCGGCAGATGTCGTTCCCGACATCATCACGCTGTCGAAGGCGCTGACCGGCGGTACGCTGCCGCTCGCGGCGACGATCGCCCGGCGCCAGGTGTTCGAAGCGTTCTGGTCGGACGACCCCGCGCACGCGCTGATGCACGGGCCGACCTATATGGGCAATGCGTTGGCCTGCGCCGCCGCCAATGCCTCGCTCGACCTGTTCGAGCGCGAGCCCCGCCTCGACCAGGTGCGCGCCATCGCGGCAGAGCTGCGGCGCGGGCTCGATCCCTGCCGCGGGATGCCGCGGGTGCAGGATGTGCGCGTGCGCGGCGCGATCGGCGTCGTCGAGCTCGACCGCATCGACGATCACGATGCGCTGCGTCGCCGCTTTGTCGACGAAGGCACCTTTATCCGCCCGTTCGGCAATATCGTCTATCTCGCCCCGGCCTTCACGATCACCACGGACGAACTCGCAACGCTGACGGAGGCGGTCGTGAAAGTCGTTGCAGACAATGCATGAAGGTTCTGAGAATTTAGAACTTTTGCAGCCGCGCTCTCGTTTGGTCGATAGCTGGAAGGCCGAGCTGCCGTTGCTGATCGTCGCCGGCCTCGCCGTCGTGCTGGTCGGGGTGCTGTGGGCGTCCGGTCTGCTCGCGGGACGGGCGGCTCCCGATACGGCGACCTATCTCGCGAGTGCCAATTCACCCGATCTGTGGGGCGAGCCGCGGCATCCGCTTTACGGCGCGCTGGCAATCTGGTTGGGGGCAACTGCTGACGCACCCGGCCATGTCGCCCTCGCTCAGACGCTGCTGCATGTGGCAGCGGCCCTGGCGATCTATGGCGGGAGCCGGCTGGCAGGCTTGCGGTCGACGAGCGCCGCGCTGCTGGGCGCTTCCGCGCTGGTGTCACAATCGGCGCTGCTCAACCTGCCGCTTTTGGTCCCGGAGGCGGCGGGGACGGCATTCCTGTTGCTCGCCTTTGCCGGGGTCTTGGCCGCATCCCGCTCAGGCCGCTTGCTGTGGCTTCTGTTGGTCCCCGTTGCCCTTGCCGCCGCCATGGCCTACCTGCTGCGCCCGGCCTTTCTGCCGGCGATCATTGTTCTTCCCGTTCTTTTTTTCGTCTTCGCTAAACGCAACGGCCAGCGGCGGCACCTTGTGCGGGCGATGATCCTGCTGGTCGCGATTGCCTTGCCCTTCCTTGTTCAGGCGGGGATACGGCAGCGCGCGGTTGGTGATTTCAACATCGTCTCCTATGGCGGGTATCAGATGTCGGCGCTTGCCGGCTTCATGCTGACCCCGTCATCGATCGCGCGGCTTCCCGCGCGTGTTCAAGCGACCGCGCAGGCGATCCTTGCGGCGCGGAGCACGGCGGAGGCTGAAGGGCGTGTCGCTCCGACCCCGCGTAACTCGGTCGGCGAGCGCTCCTTCATGTCGGCGGCTATCGGCTATATCGATATTTATGCAAGGACTTATGATGATTTTCTACGGGAAATCGCGAAGCTGCGTGAGCCGGGTGAGAGCTGGGTTGCCTTCAACAAGCGCCTGATGGCGTTCTCGCTCGCGACCGTCGTGGCCGCGCCGCAGCAATGGGCGGCCTGGATCGGCGGCGCGACGGCGCGCCTGGTCGGGCGCAGTCTCATCACGAATGCGGTGACGCTGGCGGCGCTCGTCGTGCTGTGCATCGTCGCGGTAGCGGCCACGTGGCGGCGCTCGGGTTTCGGCCCGTCCGGCTCGGATGTCGCCCCGATAATGGTGATCGCGCTCGCATGGTTTGCCGCCACGGCGTCCCTGATTGTGGTGGTCACATTTCCGGCCACGCGCTACATCGACACCGTCGGTGTTTTGCTTCCCGCAGTTCCGGCCGTCCTTGCCGTGGCCATGATCGAAGGGCTTTGCTACGGAACGGCGCGCGGGATTTCGGGCAAGGCATGACGCAATCAGGCAGATTTGGTCAGTATCTGTCGGCCGTGGGGGTGGCCGCGCTGGCGCTGCTGGTCAGCCCGGTCGGGATAAAGCTCGCCACCGGGCGCGCCGACCTGAGTTTTCGCGTCAATGCCGTCAGTCTTGTGCTCACAGGCTTGCTGCTGGCGATCCTGGGCGCGCTGTTGACCCGGGCACGCGTGCGCCAAGGCTTTTTCATCCTGATCCTGTGTCTGTTCCCGGTCGCCCTGGTCGCCGCCGTCGAAGCCATTGCCATTGGCGTGCATCTCGCCGACCGCGTCGCTCCGCTCGAGGATGATTCGATCCTCGCGAACCGGCAGGAGTGGCCTGGCTACCTGATGAGCGATGCGCGCTGGCAGCCCGGGACCAGGCTCTACCGTCCGTGGGAAGGCCCCGGCATCAGCATCAATGCGCTTGGCCTGCGGACGGCGCCACCCACCCCCAAGCGTCCCGGCGAATGGCGCGTCGCCGTCACCGGCGGGTCGTCGGTGTGGGGATGGCGTGTCCTCGACGCTGACACCATTCCGGGGCAGCTCGCCCGGCTGATCGCCGCGAAGCATCCCGACGTCACCATCTACAATTTCGGCATCGAGGGCGCGACCATCGCGCAGGAGCTCAGCGTTCTTCGCAAGTTCCGCACGGCCTACGGCATCGACCAGGTGATTTTCTATACCGGCGCCAATGACGTTTTCAGCCTGTATCTGGACGTGGCGGGAGGCATGAAGCAGCGTTTCGACGCCATCAACGGGCTTGCGAGCTTCGAGCTGGTGAAGACCGCGGCGCGCTTCATGCAGACTTTGACCGAGCCGTCGCCGGCGGTCGTGGCGCAGATGCAAGACAAGGTCAGATCGCGGGTGCGCGACAACAATCCTCTGCGCGCGGGCCTCATGGCGGCCGATCAATATTGCCGAAGCACCGGGCTGCGCTGCGATTTCGTATTGCAGCCACTATTGTTCACCCGCGCCCATCCGGTCGGGCCGGAACTGCGTCTTGTGCAGATGTTCCGGCGGCTTTATCCCGGGTTCGGTGTCGCGGCGCATGCGATGTATCGCGACGTGCTGTCGGCCTTCCCGGCGAGCCGAATTCACGACCTCTCGGGTATTTTCGACAATGTCGCCGCGCCCGTGCTGATGGACAATGTCCACCTCAACGAACGCGGCAACCATATTGCTGCGGCACGCCTCGCCGATACGGTGACAGTCGGCCCGGAGTGAAAAAAGCGGCTGCTGCAAAAAATAATCGCCGCGGCGGCGATCCAATCGCACGCTCCGGCGCAATCAATTACCCGATGTGCCAATGACGACAGCGCCAGGCGTTGGGATTTAGCGCGAAGCGCTGATCGTGAGCTTGCTCCACGGTGATTTTCACCAAGGGCTTGTGCTGGGGACATTGGTCCGTCTGGTTTTAGTGCCGGTGGCATCTTCCGGTGAAGTGGACGCCGGTTCGCCGCAGAAAATGCGACCCCTCAAAGAGAAGTCGAGCGATTTCCATTTCGTGCGAACGGAATTTGCTCTAGACGCCAGATTTGGAGGCGCCGATGACCCACATTGAGATGTCCCCGAAGCGGTTGGAATTGCGGTCGGGCTCGACGACCCTGACGCTCGACAAAGAAACCAACAAGGCCAGCATGAAGCGCAAGATCCTGTTCTGGGACCACGCGCCGATCGAGAAGGAGCTTCAAGATATTGCCGATGTGACGGTTGATTCCACGATTGACCGGTCCTCGGGCGTCGAGGTGTGTCACACGATGCTGGTTTCGCGCGCCGGCGAAGGATGGGCTCTGCCGGCCTCCGACAAGAAGGACGCCGAGGCGGCCGCCCGCCATGTCAAGGAGTTTCTCGGGCTGGCGTAGAGCGTGATCCCGAAAAGTCACAGACTTTTCGGACAAGATCATGCGATCAGGCAAAAAAATTTCAGAGCGCGATCGATTCATTCTGAAGCCATCGCGCCCTATTAGACCGTGTGAGCGGTGCCAGAATTCGAAAAACACCGGTATTCCGTTGCAGTTTGTGTCGGCAACGCAGTCACTTTGCCCGAACTTCGGGCTCGACGCCGTCGGAAACTCCTGACAGCCTGACGCGCAAAGGCAGCCGGACGAAGCCGGCTGCTCCAGGTAGCTCATGCGTTTTCGCGTCGTTCACTCCACCGATTACGCTTATGATGCGCCGGTCGCGCTCGGGCCACACATTGTACGGCTGCAGCCGCGCGCCGACGGGACCGCCCGGGTCGTCGGCCACGGGCTGAAGGTTTTGCCCGAGCCGGTGATGCGCAGCGATGGCCTCGACCTCAACGGCAATACCATCACCCATCTGTGGTTTGCCGACACGACGACGCGGTTATCGATAGAGAGCGCATTCGAGGTCGAGACGTTGCGGACGAATCCGTTCGACTTCGTGCCGGCGGTCGAGTTTGCGCGGTTGCCGGTCGAGGGGCCTGCCGAGTTCGCGGCTTATCGCGCGTCGCGCGACCAGCTTGCGGAAACCGTGGTGGCGCTGTCCGACCGGCTGGCGAATGAGTGCCGGCACGACACGCTCAGGTTTCTGACCACCCTCAACGGGCGTCTGTTCGAAACGATCCAGCACGACGTCCGTCACGACGGCGAAGCGCGTCCGCCGGAGCAGACGCTCGCCCTCGGCATCGGTGCCTGCCGCGATATCGCGATGCTGTTCCTTGCCGCCTGCCGCGCCCAGGGGCTCGCCGGCCGTTTCGTCAGCGGTTACCAGGCGCGCAGCAAGCGTGCCGAGCGCTATCTGCATGCCTGGCCGGAGGTGTACCTGCCGGGCGGGGGCTGGCGCGGCTTTGATCCGACGCGGGGGCTCGCGATCGGCGACACCCACGTCGCTGTTGCTGCGGCGCCGACGCCTGCCGGCGCGATTCCGATCGAAGGCAGTTTTACCGGCGCGGCGCGCTCGCAGCTGACCTATCATATCTCGATCGAAGCGACCTGAGACGGCGCAAGCCAAAGCGGCGCGGTAACAAAGAACCAGGGGC